>NZ_JBMDJH010000016.1:0-113514 GCF_057809085.1 Acidovorax sp. FG48
GGCTCTTACAGCCCAGAAAACCCCAGTCTCATAAAGACTGGGGTTTTTTGCTTTGCAGGTACCGAAATTGCGTCAACAGCAATAGGCGCTAATCAGCACCAAGGGTGACACGGTCTAGTCGAGGGGGCTGTGCCTCATCGGGCTGCAAGACGCGCGCATACCTAAGCTACTCGGGTCGTTGAGATCAGCGCCGACGAGTTGGGACAGACCCATTCCCTCCCATCGAACACAGAGTGAACCGATCGGGAGAACCTCAGAACCTCGCGAGAGGCGGAGTTCATTCCTATGGCGCGTGCAATTTGCCGCTTCCCCCGTGTCGATGCATCGCCTGCATCAGACAGGCAGCCGCCGACCTTGCTCAAACACTAGCAGTTCGCCTATTCCGAAGGCGGTCCACGTTTCGTTTGTGGTGAGAGGACTGGTCACGATCACTGCCACCTGGTCGTTCTCGCCAGTTTCCTTCGAAAAATCCAGCTGAAGGTCTTCGTCACTCAGATGCGCGGCGCCAAAGGGGTGACGGCGCTCTATGTAGTGCAGATGGGTGGAGGCATGTGCCCACAAGGCCTGGCCATTGGAGAGCAGGAAGTTGAATGTGCCGTGGGGCGCTATGCGCGCAGCGAGTTCTTTGAGCGTTAGCGTCAGCTCTGGGATAGAAGGCACGCTGGCATGCGATTTGACCAACTCTTGCATGATCCAGCAAAACGCGTGTTCGCTATCGGTATCTCCTACGGGTCGGAAATGCGAATGCAGGCGAGGGCGGAAATCTTTCAGATCCCCGTTGTGGGCAAAGACCCAGTAGCGACCCCACAGCTCCCGCACGAACGGGTGGCAATTCTGCAGGCTCACCATGCCCTGGGTGGCTTTGCGGATGTGGGCGATGACGTTCCGGCTCTTGATGGGGTAGCGGCGAATGAGTTCGGCCACTGGAGAGTCCACGGCTGCCAGATGGTCTACGAAATGCCGGAGCCCTTTGTCCTCAAAAAACGCGATGCCCCAGCCGTCGGTATGGTGGTCGGTTTTTCCGCCGCGTTGCGCAAAACCTGTGAAGCTAAAGGTCACATCCGTGGGCACATTGCAGTTCATGCCGAGCAGTTGGCACATAGCGGAGGTCCGTTTCTTTGATTTTTTGAAAGGCTTGATGGGGTACTGCGTGCTTCTGCCTTCAAGCATCAGCACAAGGTATTCCCGCCGTCACGTCAATCTGGCTGCCGCTCGCGCAACTGCCAGGCTGCTACCAGCGCCAGACCGCACAGAAAAGTCAGCATCAAAAAGGTTTCACCGAACGCTGCAATGCGCGCCGGGTTGCTGGCCCCGGCAGTCAACGAGGTGCCATGCGCGCCGAGTCGCCATTCAAGCACGATACCGCACAGGCTCACCCCGGCGGCACCGCCCAGCATGCGCAAGAAACCAATGGCGCTAGAGCCTTGCGAGATCAGCGACTTGTCCAGCGGGCGCATGGAGCCAAGATTCAGGGACGGCAGAATGAAGCCGAGTCCGATGCGTCCAAGGATCGCAAAAGCGACCAGCATCCACAGCGATGAGCCAAGGCCCACAAACACCATCAGCCCGAACGACAAGGCCAGCAAACCCAGACCGGTGCTGACCAGCAAATGGGTCGGTTGCCGGTCCGCGAGGCGGCCCACCACGGCGATGGTGGCGGCCAATACAAACCCTGCTGGCAGCATGAGGGTGCCCACGTGCGACGCCGACAGCTCCAGCCCCAGTTGCATGAATACCGGCAACAGGTAGGTAGAGCCGAACAAGGCCGTGCCATAGATGAACGCCACCACACTGCCCATGGCGAACTGGCGGTATTGAAAGAGGCGCAGGTCCATGAGCGGCTTGCGCCCCGTGCGCAGCAGCCTGCGCTGCCAGGCAATGAAACACGCGACGGCGACCACCGCACCGATCAGCAGGCCCGCCGCCTCGACGTGAGAGCCACCATGCAGCGATACCAGCCCGTTCAGCAGGCACAGCGTTCCGACCGTGCCCAGCAGAAGGCCTCGCCAGTCCAGCGCCTGGCCTTGCCGGTTGGCCTCGACCCCTCCGGGGGCGGTGACCGGCACAAACTTGTAGGCCAGCCAGAGTGAGGCCAGGCACAGCGGCACCACCATGAAAAAGATGGAGCGCCAGCCAAACCAATCCACCAGCAAACCGCCCATGCTTGGGCCAATGGCCGGGGCCAGCACGACGCCCATGCCGAAGATGCCGCTCGCGCGCCCCTGCTCATGGGGCTGGAAGGCATACAGGATGATGACGGCCGGGATGGGCTGCACGACACCGGCTGCCAGTCCCTCGGCGACGCGTGCAGCCAGCACCAGACCGAAGTCGCGCGCCAGGCCACCACCCACACCCCCAACGAGCAGCAGCAACATCGCGCCCACATAGGTCGCGCGGTAACCGTAGCGAGACAACAGCCAGGGGGTGGTGAGCATGGACACGGTGGTGGCCACCATGAAGCCGGACGTGACCCACTGGGCGCGCTCCTGGCCTAGCGCGAAGTAATGGCTCATGTCCGGGATTGCCACGTTGACGATGGTGGAGGACATGATGGAGGCCATGGTGCCGACCATGACAGACAGCAGCAGCAGCCACCGGTAGCGCTCGCCATAGCGCTCGCGCAATACAGCCAAAGACCCCGAGGTGGTGCTCATGAAGCGATCAAATGGTGAAGCAACACCACGGGGTCAATGAGGACGGGGCGCATCACTCAGGACGTGCGCTCCAGCCACAGCTTGCCGCCAGTGGCCCAGTTTTCGCGCTTCACATCGGTGATCAGGATGTCCACCGACTCGGGCGAGCCCCCAAGGATCTCGACGGATACACGGGTAATCTCTTCCACCAGCTTCTTCTTCTGCTCGACCGTGCGGCCTTCCATCATTTCGATGTGGTACGTGGGCATGTCTTGTTCCTTCGCGCGCTGTGAAGACAGCGAAAAGCCCAAATCATATCGGCGAAGGCGGGTTGCGGGCGGCGGAGGGTTGCTGCGCGTCTGGCGTCGGCGAACCACATGTCGCGCAGATACAGACCTTGCCGCGTGCTTCCTGTGGCAAAGCGGCCAAGGCCGCAGGGTTGATGGCCTGCGTCATGCACCAGCAGCTTTCTGCTGGGCGACCCGCTGCGATGGCGCATTCATTGGACTGCCCACACAGCGGGCAGACAGAAGAGGAGAAAGGAGTGGAGAGGGCTGCTGGCATGGGGAGGAGCGCGTGGGCGCCTGTGCCAGTGTACGGCGCGGCGCTGTCCGCGCGGCCGCTACGTCCCATCTAGGTCAATGAGGCGAGCTACAGTGCCGCCCAAACAAAAATAGCCGCTAGCGCATATATTGATTGCACCAGCAGCTATCAAAAATGGAGCAGGCGACGCCACGAACATGGCGCCGCCTGCCATCGGGAATCAGGCTGCTTGCGCTGCCTTCAGCTTTAGGCGCCAGGCGTGCAGCAGTGGCTCGGTGTAGCCGCTAGGCTGCTCCATGCCCTTGAAGACCAGGTCGCACGCCGCCTTGTAAGCCATGCTGGTGTCAAAGTGGCCGGCCATGGGGCGGTACAACGGGTCACCCGCGTTTTGCTGGTCCACCACGGCGGCCATGCGCTCAAAGGTCTCGCGCACTTGCGCTTCCGTCACCACTCCGTGGTGCAGCCAGTTGGCCATGTGCTGGCTGCTAATGCGCAGCGTGGCGCGGTCTTCCATCAGGCCCACGTTGTGGATGTCGGGCACCTTGGAGCAGCCCACGCCCTGGTCCACCCAGCGCACCACATAGCCCAGGATGCCTTGGGCGTTGTTGTCCAGCTCCTGCTGCTTTTCGGCGTCGCTCCAGTTGGGAGCGGCGGCCACCGGCACGGTGAGCAGGCCGGTCAGCAGGTTATCGCGCTCGGCGTTCACGTCGGTCTTTTCCAGCTCGATCTGGATGTCGCTCACCTTCACTTGGTGGTAGTGCAGGGCGTGCAGGGTGGCGCCGGTGGGGCTGGGCACCCAGGCGGTGTTGGCACCGGCCTTGGGGTGGGCGATCTTCTGCTTGAGCATCTCGGCCATCAGGTCGGGCATGGCCCACATGCCCTTGCCGATCTGGGCCTTGCCACGCAGGCCACAGCTCAGGCCCACCAGCACGTTGTTCTTCTCGTACGACTGAATCCACGCGCTGGTCTTCATGTCGCCCTTGCGCACCATGGGGCCGGCGTGCATGGCGGTGTGCATTTCGTCGCCCGTGCGGTCCAGGAAGCCGGTGTTGATGAACGCCACGCGGCTCGATGCGGCGGCGATGCAGGCCTTGAGGTTGACGGACGTGCGGCGCTCTTCGTCCATGATGCCCAGCTTGACGGTGCTGTCGGGCAGGCCCAGCAGCTTCTCGACGCGGCCAAACAGCTCGGCAGCAAAGCCCACTTCGGCGGGGCCGTGCATCTTGGGTTTGACGATGTAGACGCTGCCCTTGCGGCTGTTGCGGATGCCGTTCGCGCCATGGCCTTGCAGGTCGTGCAGCGCAATCGCCGTGGTCACCACTGCGTCCATGATGCCTTCAGGAATCTCACGCACCTGGCCCTGGGCGTCCTTCCACAGGATGGCCGGGTTGGTCATCAGGTGGCCCACATTGCGCAGGAACATCAGCGAACGGCCATGCAGGCGCACTTCACCGCCTTGGGGGCCGGTGTAGATGCGATCGGGGTTCAGGCCGCGCGTAAAGGTCTTGCCGCCCTTGGCGACCTGCTCGGTCAGCGTGGCCTGGATGATGCCCAGCCAGTTGCTGTAGCCCAGCACCTTGTCCTCGGCGTCCACGGCGGCCACGGAGTCTTCCAGATCGAGAATCGTGGACAGGGCTGCTTCCAGCACCAGGTCGCTCACGCCCGCGGCATCGGACTGGCCGATGGGCGTGCTGCGATCGATCTGGATGTCCAGATGCAGGCCGTTGTGCTGCAGCAGCACCGACGACGGTGCGGCGGCATTGCCCTGGTAACCCTTGAATTGCGACGCGTCCTTGAGGCCCGTGGTGCTGCCGTTGGCGAGCGACACGACCAACTGGCCGCCTTCTACACGATAGCCGGTGGAGTCCTTGTGCGAGCCCGAGGCCAGGGGCGCCGTGTCATCCAACACCTGGCGTGCAAACGCGATCACCTTGGCGCCGCGCACGGGGTTGTAGCCCTTGCCCTTTTCGGCGCCGTCAGTCTCGGGGATCGCATCCGTGCCATACAGCGCGTCATACAGGCTCCCCCAACGCGCGTTGGCGGCGTTGAGTGCATAGCGGGCATTCAGGATGGGCACCACCAGCTGGGGGCCAGCCTGCGTGGCCAGCTCGTCGTCCACGTTGGCGGTGGTGGCCTTCACATCGGCAGGCTGGGGCACCAGGTAGCCGATCTTTTCCAGAAAGCCTCGGTAAGCCACCATGTCCTTGATGGGGCCGGGGTTGGCCTTGTGCCAGGTGTCCAGCTCGGTCTGCAGGCGGTCGCGCTCGGCCAGCAGGGCGATGTTGCGCGGGGCCAGGTCCGACACGATGGCGTCAAAGCCCTTCCAGAAGGCGGCGGCATCCACCCCCGTGCCGGGCAGCACCTTGTCTTCGACAAAGCGGTACAGGGAGGTGGCCACTTGCAGGCCGTGAACTTGGGTGCGATCGGTCATGGGGTGCCTAGAGAAGAGTGGTGGAAACGGGAATCAATGAAAAACGGTGCCCGCAGCAGCAGGCCATGGGCACACTGTATTGCAAATGTTTGTCCACATAAATACGCTGAAAATCTCTAAACCAGTGACTTTTACGCAAAACTGGTGACAGTCCGTAGTCACCCTGAATGGTGCTTTCGCCCGTTACCCACTACGCTGCGCGCACAACAAACCCACCGGGAGACAAACCCATGCAGGCACCCCTGGACGCCAGCGCGCTCAACGCGGCCCACAAGAACAAGATCGTGAGCGCCGCCGACGCGGTGCAGCTCATCCACGACGGCGACACCGTGGCCACGGGCGGATTTGTGGGCATCGGCTTTGCCGAGAGCATTGCGGTGGCGCTGGCCCAGCGCTGGGAAACGACCCAAACCCCGCGCGACCTCACGCTGGTCTACGCCGCAGGCCAGGGCGACGGCAAGCAGCGCGGCCTCAACCACCTGGGCCACGCGGGCCTGCTCAAGCGCGTGATCGGCGGGCACTGGAGTCTGGTGCCCCGCATCCAGAAGCTGGCGGTGGACAACCAGATCGAGGCCTGGAACCTGCCGCAGGGCGTGATCACGCACTTGTTCCGCGACATCGCTGCGGGCAAGCCCGGCACGCTCACGCGCGTGGGCCTGGACACCTTTGTGGACCCGCGCCACGGCGGTGGCAAGCTCAATGCGCGCACCACCGAAGACCTGGTGCGCATCCTGCCCATCGACGGGCAGGACTACCTGTTCTACAAGGCCTTTCCGATCCACGTGGGCATCATCCGCGCGACCACGGCCGACGCCGACGGCAACCTCACCATGGAGCGCGAGGCGCTCACGCTCGAAGCGCTGGCCATCGCCATGGCCGCGCGCAACTCGGGCGGCGTGGTCATCGCCCAGGTCGAGCGCATCGCCGAGCGCGGCACGCTCAACCCCCGGCAGGTGAAGGTGCCCGGAGTGCTGGTGGACGCTGTGGTGCTGGCCACCGAGCCCGCGCACCACCACCAGACCTTTGCCGAGCCCTACAGCGCCGCGTTTGCGGGCGAGCTGCGCGTGCCCATGGACACGCTGGAGGCCATGCCGCTCACCGAGCGCAAGATCATCGCCCGCCGTGCGGCGCTGGAGCTGCGCCCGCACCAGGTGGTCAACCTGGGCATCGGCATGCCCGAGGGCGTGGCCAACGTAGCGGCTGAAGAGCGCATCATCGATCTCGTCACGCTCACGGCCGAGCCCGGCGTGATCGGCGGCATCCCCGCCGGCGGCCTGAACTTCGGCGCGGCCGTGAACCCGCAGGCCATCATCGACCAGCCCAACCAGTTCGACTTCTACGACGGCGGTGGTCTCGATATCGTCATCCTGGGCCTGGCGCAGGCCGACCAGCACGGTAACCTCAACGTGAGCAAGTTTGGCCCGCGCCTGGCGGGTGCGGGCGGCTTCATCAACATCAGCCAGAACGCCAAGACCGTGGTGTTTGTCGGCACCTTCACCGCTGGCGCGCTGCAGGTCGAGGCGGTGGACGGCCACCTGCACATCCTGCACGAAGGCGGCGCGCGCAAGCTAGTGCGTGAGGTCGAGCACCGCACCTTCAGCGGCGCCGAGGCGCTCAAGCGCGGCCAGCGCGTGCTGTATGTGACGGAGCGCTGCGTGTTCCGCCTGGTGCCCTCGGGCGATGCGGAGGGCGGCGGCGCGCTGGAGCTCATCGAGCTGGCGCCGGGCATCGACCTGCAGCGCGACGTGCTCGCCCACATGGCGTTCACGCCGCGCATCAGCCCCGGCCTGCAGACCATGGACCTGCGCCTGTTCGAGCCCCGCCCGCTGGGCCTGCGAGAGCAGCTGCTTAACCGCCCGCTGGTGCAGCGCTTTGAGCTGGACGCCGCGCGCCAGCTGCTGCACATCGACTTCTCGGGCCTGCAGATCAATACCGCCAGCACCATCGACGCCATCGAGCAGGAGGTGCGCCGCCTGCTCGCACCGCTGGCCGCACAGGGCGAGCGCGTGGGCGTGATCGTGAACTACGACCACTTCACCATCGCCCCCGACCTGGCCGACGCCTACACCGTCATGGTGCAGGGCCTCACGCGCGACCTTTACACCGAGGTCAAGCGCTATGGCACCGTGGGGTTCCTCAAGTCGCGCCTGGTGTAACGTGGGGTGTGATGCTGGTTTACTATCATTTATGTAGCTGCTCAGGCACTTTGCACTAGCGCAAGCGGCCTGTTTGGCTTCAAAATCGATCACAGGCCGCGCCCGGGTCCGCCACCAGGCCCTTTGCCGCTTTATCCCCATAATCAGCGCCCATGGACAAACTCAAGGCCTTCGAATCGTTTGTGTCGGTGGCAACGCGCGGCAGCCTCACCGCTGCGGCCAAGGCCGAGGGCGTGGCCCCGGCCATCATGGGCCGGCGGCTCGATGCGCTGGAAGAACACCTGGGCGTGAAGCTGCTGGTGCGCACCACGCGCCGCATCAGCCTGACGCACGAAGGCAGCGCGTTTCTGGAAGACTGCCAGCGCCTGCTGTCCGACGTGGCGAATGCCGAGGCCAGCGTGTCCGAAGGCGGCGTCAAGGCCACGGGCCATTTGCGCATCACCGCGCCCGCCGGTTTTGGCCGCCGCCATGTGGCGCCGCTAGTGCCGCGTTTTCGCACGGCGCACCCCGATGTCACGATTTCGCTCAACCTCAGCGACCGCGTGGTGGACCTGGCGGGCGAGGGCTATGACTGTGCCGTGCGCGTGGGCGACCTGCCCGACTCGTCGCTGGTCAGCGTGCGCATTGCCGACAACCGCCGCCTGTGTGTGGCCACACCCGCCTACCTGCAGCGCCACGGCACGCCGCGCCACCCCAGCGAGCTGGTGCAACACGACTGCCTCACGCTGTCGAGCGAGGCCTCGCAAACACGGGGCTGGGCGTTCCGCATGCCGGTCGAAGGCGGTGGCACCGAGGTCATCCACCTCAAGCCCGGCGGCCCGCTCGATTGCTCGGACGGGCAGGTGCTGCACGACTGGTGCCTGGCGGGCTACGGCATCGCTTGGCGCAGCACCTGGGAGGTGGAGTCCGAGATCGCCGCGGGCCGACTGGTGGAGGTGCTGCACGACTTTGCCGCGCCGCCCAACGGCATCTATGTGGTGTTCCCGCAGCGCAAGCACATGCCGCTGCGGGTGCGCCTGTGGATCGAGCACCTCAAGCACCAGTACGCACAGCCCGCGTTCTGGAAAGGCCCGCAGGCCGGCGGCTGATGGCCCCCGTGGCAGACTGCACACACTCCATGTCCACCGCGCCCACGCTCCTCGTCGCTGACGACCACCCGCTGTTCCGTGCGGCCGTGCTGCACGTGCTGCGCGAGCGGCTGCCCCAGTTCCGCACGCTGGAGGCCGCCAGCGCCGCCACGCTGGGCCAGGCGCTGCAGGACCACCCCGAGGTCGAACTGGTGCTGCTGGACCTGAGCATGCCCGGCACACGCGGCTTCTCGGCGCTGCTGCATGTCCGCGGCGAATACCCCGAGCTGCCCGTGGTCATCATCTCGTCCAACGACCACCCCCGCGTCATCCGCCGTGCCCAGCAGTTTGGCGCTGCCGGCTTCATCCCCAAGTCCGCCCCCGCTGACGCCATGGGCGACGCCATCCAGTCCGTGCTGGACGGAGGCAGCTGGTTCCCTCCCATGGCGGCCGAACGCTCTGAGGCCGATGCGGAGCTGGCCGCGCGGCTGGCGCAGCTCACGCCCCAGCAGTTCCGCGTGCTGCTCTGCCTGGCCGATGGTTTGCTCAACAAACAGATCGCGGCCACGCTGGGCCTGGCCGAGAACACCGTCAAGGTCCATGTCACCGCCATCCTGAAAAAGCTGGAGTGCTACAGCCGCACGCAGGCGGCGGTGCTGGTGAAGAGCCTGGAGACAGAGTCCACCGCGTGAGCGGCCGGGCGTGTTTGCGCCAAGTGCGTGGCGCAGATCCGAATCGATGGCGTGCTACAGCGGAAGGAACGTGTACACGGAGTCGAACGGGTAGCTGCCGTTGGTGCGCTCCGAATGGACGTGCAAGCCGTCCTCCTTCAGCACTCCGTTCATCTTGAACGCGCCGAACGAGGCTTTGAGCCGTGCGCTGAACGCGTTGTCGCCAGGTTTGTAGGTGCCCTTGACGATGAAGGAGTCGCCAGTGCCAAAGCTCTCCATCGCAGCGCGGGCCTGGAAGCGGCCCCCGGTGCTTTGCCAGAAGATCTTTCCGTCGGCCGTGAAGCACAGGTAGGTCCAGCCCTTCTCACGCTTCGTCTCGTAAACGCCGTCAAAGCGCAAGCCAGATGGGCATTGGACGGGGGCGCCGGGTTCCGGGGTGGCCAACGACGGCGCCCGAGCTTCGCTGCCATTGGCGAGGTACAGCACATGGCCTTCCGGGTCGAAGATGTGCACGCCATGGGCCTGGGCCATGGCGCGCAGCTGCTGCAGCCGGTCGGTGTTGAACTCGCGCAGCTCGAACGCCATGGCGAGCACCGGCCCTGTGGGCGGGTTGTTGTCAAAGCCTTCGTACCAGATGGCGCTTCCGGTGCCGTCTGTCGGCCAGGTTTGCAATAGATGTTCAAAGAAGGCCGCGATGCGCGCAGTGGGGGGCTTTTTGCTGTCCTGCCATTTCTCCACAAAGTCTGCCGCCGCATCTGCGCTTTTGACACGCGGTGCATCCATCGCATACAGAATCGCTTCGCTCATCTTTCCGTCCTCCGCTTCGGTGTGGGGGGTGGCCGTCCTGCAGTGTCTGCGTGGCGCGGGCGGCACCTCGGGTGTTCTGGTGGCAAGGTACTTTACGAGAGCCTGCGCTGCTTTGGGCGCTGTCTTGGTCTTTTGCCAGCCGGCTTGCCTGTCTGCACGCGACAGGGCTTACTTTCTATTGCTTTCCCCCAGCCGCAGCAATGTCTGGCTCATCAACGCCCGCAGCGCCGGGGAGCGCACCGGCTTGGCCAGAAAGCCCCAGCCGCGCTCGGCCGCCTGGCGGCGCAGGGTGGCGTCACGTTCGGCGGTGACCAGGATCACAGCGGGTGTCTGGCCCCAGCGCTGGCACAGCTGCGCGAACACTTCGGGGCCGTGGAGGCCCGCCCCCAGGTGAACGTCCAGCAGCACCAGCTGCGGTGCCTGGCCGGGCTGGGCGGCTGCCAGGGCCTCGCGTGCGCCAGCGGCCAGCGGCACCGTGCAGCCCCAGCGCTGCAGCAGGGCCTGCGTGGCAGCGCAGGTGGGGCCGTCGTCGTCAATGACCCAGGCGCTGCTGCCTTGCAGAGGCGCGTCGTCACTGGGCTGTAGCGTGGTGGCGGGGGGCGCAGCCTGCTGTGCGGCGGCGGGGTTGCCCAGCGGCACACACACCCAGAACACGCTGCCGCGCCCCAGTTGCGAGCGCAAGCCGATCTCGTGCCCCAGCAGGCGGCCCAGGCGTTCGACGATGGCAAGGCCCAGGCCCGCGCCCCGGTCGTCCGCGCGGCCTTCGTCCAGGCGGCGGAATTCTTCAAAAATCTCGCGTTGCAAGGCTTCGGGGATGCCGGGGCCCTGGTCGTGCACCTCGATGCGCAGGTGGTCGCCCATCCTGCGGCAGCCCACCACAATGCGCCCGCGCCGGCTGTAGCGGATGGCGTTGGAGACAAAGTTCTGCAGGATGCGGCGCAGCAGGTTTTCATCGGTGCGCACCACAGCGCGGGTGGGCACGCAGCGCAGCTTTAACCCCTGGCTTTCGGCCAGCACGCCGAAGTTGTGGCCCAGCACCTGCAGCAGCGGGCCCAGCGCCACGTCGTGGATGTGCACGTCGAACTGGCCCGATTCCATGCGCGAGATGTCGAGCAGGCTGTTGAGGATGGCGTCCTGCGCGGCCAGGGCGCCGTCGATGCTGTCCACGGCGTGCCGTTCGGCGTCGCCCGGCAGGTGGCTGCGCAAGAGCGAGGTGAACATGCGCGCGGCGTTCAGGGGCTGCAGCAGGTCGTGCACAGCCGCGGCCACAAAGCGGGTTTTGGAGCGGTTGGCCTGCTCGGCCTCGCGCCGCGCAGCGTCCAGGTCGCGGGTGCGGTCGGCCACGCGCTGCTCCAGGGCATCGGCCAACGATCGCAGCTCGCGCGCGGCGTTTTTGTAGCTGGTGATGTCGGCGTAGCTGGTCACAAAGCCGCCCTCGGGCAGGGGGTTGCCCCGGATCTCCAGCACCGTGCCGTCTTCCTTGGCGCTTTCGTGCAGGTGCGGGGTGCCGCTGCGCAGGTGGGCCAGGCGGCGTTCGATGGCTTCTTCCACCGGGCCCGGGCCCAGCAGGCCCCGGCGTGCGTTGTGGCGCATCAGGTCTTCGATGGGGCGGCCCACCTGCATCAGGTCGGCGGGGTAGCGAAACAGCTGCACGTAGCGCGAGTTCCAGGCCACCAGCTTCAGGTCGGCGTCGATGATGACCACGCCTTGGGGCAGGTGCTCCAGGCTGCGGGAGAGGCCCATGTCTGCTTGCTGGGCGGCCTGCACGATGCCGTCCTGCGCGGTGCGCAACTCCTGCGCGTGTTGTTGCAGCACGGTCTCCAGCTCCTGGCGGCTGCGCTGGCGCAGGCGGGCCAGGCGCTGGCGCTGGCGCACAAACAGCACCAGCAGCGACAGGGCCAGCCAGCCGCCGCCCCCGGCTGCGGCCGCCCAGCGGCTGTCGGCAATGCTGCTGTGCGTGGTGTGCACCAGGTGCAGTTGCCAGGGCGTGCCGGGCAGGGGCTGGGTCAGCCACAGCATGCGGCCGGGTGGGGCGGGCATGTCGGCGGAAGGCTGCACGCGCATCAGCCGCCCACCGTTGTCCAGGTGGTCGTCCACCCGATAGTCGAGCGGGCGCAGGGGCTGGTCGGAGTATTGCCGCGTGGCGTTCAGCTCGCGGCGCTCTTCGTCGTCCAGCGGCTCCAGCAGGCGGTAGCGCCAGGCGTCCTGGCTGGCCAGAAAAACCACGCCATGTGCGTCCGACGCCAGCACGATGTCGGGGGTCTGCAGCCATTCGCGCTCCAGCTCCTGCAGCGCGATCTTGATGGCCACCAGCCCCAGGATGTGGCCGCTGTCGTCGCGGATGGCCTGCGACAGGAAGTAGCCCGGCTCGCCCGTGGTCACGCCAATGCCGTAGAAGCTGCCGCGCCCCTGGGCCAGCGCCTGCTGCACATAGGGGCGAAAGCTGTAGTCCACACCCACATTGCTGGTGGCCGTGCGCCAGTTGCTCGCTGCCACGGCCAGGCCGTCGCGGTTGAGCAGGGTGAGGGTGGACGACTGGCTGGCGCCGTTGGCCTGCTCCAGCTTGCGGTTGAGCTGCGCCACCTCGTCCGGGCTCAGGGGGCGGCGCAGGGCGTCCTGCAGTTGCGCGTCCAGGGTCAGCACCTCGGGCAAGGTGCGGTAGCGGTCGATGCGCTGGGCCAGCGTCTGGCCGTACAGGGCCAGCTGGCGCTGCACGCTGTCGCTTTCGTCCAGCAAGGACCGGTGCCAGGCCCACTGGCCGGCGACAAACATGCTGGCCGCTGTGCCTGCAAGCAGGAGGAGCAGCGTCCAGAACTGGCGAAGGCGGGGCGTGGGCATGGAAAAACGGAGTTCTGAAACCAGTCTGGTGCAGGTGGGGAGTGTGCCGTACCGGTTCCAGGGGGCTCCAGGGGCTAGGTGGTTACCCTTATGGTGCGCCGATGCTCTCCTCTGGGGCGTCGGGCGACTAATACCAATAGGTTATCGGCTGAAACAAAGTGCAGCGGTACAAACGGCACCCTGACAGCGCGCCGGTGCACTCCGGAGGTGCAGTCACAAGACTCCAGGAGACCCGTTCCATGCACAACCATTCCGCTCCCGCAGCCTCGACCTTGAAGCTGCCTTTTTATCGGCAACTGTACTTCCAGGTGGTGTTCGCCATCGTGCTGGGCGTGCTGCTGGGTCATTTTGAGCCGTCCTATGGCGAGGCGCTCAAGCCGCTGGGCGACGCGTTCATCAAGCTGGTCAAGATGATCATCGCCCCGGTGATCTTTCTGACCATCGTCACCGGCATCGCGGGCATGTCGCAGCTCTCCACCGTGGGCCGCGTGTTCGGCAAGGCCATGGCGTACTTTTTGTTCTTCTCCACGCTGGCCCTGGTGGTGGGCCTGGTGGTGGCCAATGTGGTGCAGCCCGGCGCAGGCATGAACATCAACGTGGCCGACCTGGACCAGACGGCGGTGAAGGGCTACGTGGCCAAGTCGCACGAGATGACGCTCACGGGCTTTGCCATGGACATCATCCCCAAGACGCTGGTGAGCCCGTTTGTGGGCGACAACATCCTGCAGGTGCTGCTGGTGGCCGTGCTGTTCGGCATTGGCCTGGCCATGGTGGGTGAGGCAGGCCGCCCGGTGCTGAACTTTCTGGACGCGCTGACGACGCCTGTGTTCAAGGTGGTGGGCATCGTGATGAAGGCCGCGCCTCTGGGTGCGTTTGGTGCCATGGCGTTCACCATTGGCAAGTTTGGCCTGGGCTCGCTGGTCAACCTAGCGTGGCTGGTGGGCTCGTTCTATGTCACCTCGCTGCTGTTTGTGGTGGTGATCCTGGGCTTGGTGGCGCGCCTGTGTGGCTTCTCGGTGTTCAAGCTGATCCGCTACCTCAAGGCCGAGCTGATGCTGGTGCTGGGCACTTCGTCGTCCGAATCCGCCCTGCCATCGCTGATGGAAAAGATGGAAAAGGCGGGTTGCAGCAAGTCGGTGGTGGGCCTCGTGGTGCCCACGGGCTACTCGTTCAACCTGGACGGCACCAACATCTACATGACGCTGGCCGCACTGTTCATTGCCCAGGCGACGAACACCGAACTGACGCTGGGCCACCAGGTGGCGCTGTTGCTGGTGGCGATGCTGTCGTCCAAGGGCGCGGCGGGCGTGACGGGCGCGGGCTTCATCACATTGGCCGCCACCCTGGCCGTGGTGCCCGAAGTGCCGGTGGCCGGCATGGCGCTGATTCTGGGCGTGGACCGCTTCATGAGCGAATGCCGATCGCTGACCAACTTCATCGGCAATGCCGTGGCCACAGTGGTCGTGTCCCGCTGGGAAAACGCGCTGGACCAGGACCGCTTGGACGCGGCGATGAACGGCCATCCGCTGCCGCTCGCGGTGTCTGCGGCCTCAGCCCCTGTGGTGCCGGCGGATGTGCCTGTGGCGACGGTGGCGCGCACCGTGGCTTGATGGCGGGTACTTGCTGAATCAGCGCTGCCAGCGGCGCGGGCTTTCGTGCCCGCGCCGCTTCTTTTTGGAGCGGTCAGGCCCGCGCCATCGCGCACAATGGTGGCTCTGCCGGATGGCACTGTGAGCGCTTGGCGCAGCGCAGGGGCCTCGGGCGCTACAAGGAATCTGCACCATGACCCTCGAAGCCATCCTGGCCGCCTTTCACCTTCTGGCCATCCTGACCTTTGTGGTTTTTTTATCCAGCCAGGCGGCGCTGTGCCGTATCGAGTGGCTCAATGCTGCCGTGGTCGAGCGCCTGGCCCGCTTGGATGTGATCTACGGTGTGGCCGGGGCCGTGATGATTGGCAGCGGCCTGGCCCGGTTGATCTGGGGCGTGAAGGGCGCCTCGTGGTACCTGTCGCAGCCCCTGTTTCACATCAAGATCACCCTGGTGCTGGCCATGGTCGTGCTGTCGTTTGTGCCTTCGGCTGCGTTTCGCCGCTGGCGCCAGAACCTGCGCAGCACTGGCGCCCTGCCGCCCGCCGCAGAAGTCGCGCGGGTGCGCCGTCTGGTGATGATCCAGTCGCATGTGCTGCCCGTGGTGGCCGTGATCGCGGTGTTCTGGGCGCGCGGCTGGTAAGCGCAAACACCCCCCCATAAAAAAGCCCGCCTGGCTGGATGCCGGCGGGCTTTTGCTTATCGAGCCCGGTGAGGGTGCACCGGGTGTGAACTTACTTCACTTCTTCAGGCACTCGCTCATGAAGGCCTTGCGCTCATCGCCCTTGAGCGTCTTGGCCTTGGCGTCGGCGTTGCAGGTTTTCATCTTGTCCTGCTGGGTGGCGGGCTTGTTGCTCAGGCAGGTCTTCATGAAGGCCTTGCGCTCGTCGCCCTTCATGTCTCCAGCGTCCTTGTTGCAGGTCGCCATCTTCGATTGCTGTTTGGTGGGGGCCTTGGCGTCTTCGGCGGCGTGAGCACCCGCACCCAGTGTGAGGGCCAGGCCGAGTGCAGTCAGGGAAAGAAGCTTTTTCATGGAATCTCCTGGTGTGAATGCGTTATGGGGGGTCCCGACGGCATTGCACCATAGAACATGGCGTGCGACAACGCGCACAAGTCATGACAACCTTGTGCGGGGCTTGGTGGCCGCTGCCGCGTGAAAGGCTTTCAGTGTCGTCTGGATCTGCCGGGGGTCGTGCGCCAGCCCGCCGAGGGCAAACACCACATCCCCCCGTTGCTGCCAGCGTTTGAGTGTCTTGATGATCACGCCCAGCGCAGAGTCCTTGTGGCCAGGTCGCAACTTGACCAGGATCACGCCTTCGTAGTTGTCCAGGTGCACACGTTCCATGGCCTCCCAGGGCACGGTGTGCGGGTCGTCCTGGCGCAGGTCGGTGATGCCGGTGGCATCAATGACGATTGCCGGGTCTTGCTCCCGGTAGGCCTCCAGGGCAGACCGGCCCAGGGTTCCGCCCACGCAGAATGTGACCAACGCGGCACACAGGCAGAGGGCCGTGAACAGCCGGTCGTTCGATGCCAGAGCCCCATAGAGCGAGAACGCCAGGCATATCGCCATCAGCAGCACAAAAGGCACCTGAAACACCAGGGTCCAGCGGCGCCGGTAGAGCAGGATGGGTTGGGGCGGCATGTGCAATCTCCCGTTGAAAGGGCACAGCGACTTATTGTGCCTTTGGCTGCGGGACGCTACCCCGGCGGTGCGTCTGGCGCCCCGCCGCTGGCGGGCCCGTAAAATCCGCCGATGCTCACAGCCAAAAATGAATTGCTCGCTGCGCTCGCAGCCGAGCTGGAAAACCTGTCCCCCGGCGCTGGCGCCAAGGCAGCCTTTGAATCCCCCAAGGTGGCGGCCCATGGCGACTTTGCCTGTACTGCGGCCATGCAGCTGGCCAAGCCGCTCAAGCTCAACCCGCGCGCCTTGGGCGAGCAGCTCAAGGCTGCGCTCGAAGCCACGCCTGCTTTTCAACGCTGGGTGTCCGCCATTGAAATTGCGGGTCCGGGCTTTCTGAACATCCGCCTGCAACCTGCCGCCAAGCAACAAGTGGTGCGTGAGGTGCTGACGGCCGGTGAACGTTTCGGCTATCAGGCCAGCAACGGCCAGCAGGTGCTGGTCGAGTTCGTGTCGGCCAACCCCACGGGCCCGCTGCATGTGGGCCACGGCCGTCAGGCCGCGCTGGGCGATGCGATTTGCAATCTGTTCAGCACCCAGGGCTGGAAGGTGCACCGCGAGTTCTATTACAACGACGCGGGCGTGCAGATCGACACCCTGACCAAAAGCACGCAGCTGCGCGCCAAAGGCTTTAAGCCCGGCGACGAGTGCTGGCCCACCGACAGCGAGAACCCGCTGGCCAAGAACTTCTACAACGGCGACTACATCGCCGACATTGCCGAGGCCTTCAAGGCCAAGGCCACCGTGAAGGCCGATGACCGCGAGTTCACCGCCAATGGCGACGTGGACGACTATGACAACATCCGCCAATTTGCGGTGGCCTACCTGCGCAACGAGCAGGACAAGGACCTGCAGGCGTTCAACCTCCAGTTCGACGAGTACTACCTGGAGTCCAGCCTGTACACCAGCGGCCGCGTCGAGGCCACGGTGAACAAGCTCATCGCCAACGGCAAAACCTACGAGCAGGACGGCGCGCTGTGGCTCAAGAGCACCGACTACGGCGATGACAAGGACCGCGTCATGCGCAAGCAGGACGGCACCTACACCTACTTTGTGCCCGACGTGGCGTACCACATCGCCAAGTGGGAGCGTGGCTTCACCAAGGTCGTCAACATCCAGGGCACGGACCACCATGGCACCATCGCCCGCGTGCGCGCCGGCCTGCAGGCGGCCGATGTGGGCATCCCCAAGGGCTACCCCGACTACGTGCTGCACACGATGGTGCGCGTGGTCAAGGGCGGTGAAGAGGTCAAGATCAGCAAGCGGGCGGGCAGCTATGTCACGCTGCGTGATTTGATCGAGTGGACCAGCAAGGACGCGGTGCGTTTCTTCCTGCTCAGCCGCAAGCCCGACACCGAGTACACCTTTGACGTAGACCTGGCTGTGGCGCAGAACAACGACAACCCGGTGTACTACGTGCAGTACGCGCATGCGCGCATCCAGTCGGTGCTGCGCGCTGCTTTGGCTCATGCCCGTGGTGACACCCCGGAAGTGACTGGTGGGCAGCTTGAAAAGCTATCCAATGCGGATGCGCTGAATGAAGTCGGTGGGCAGGTCAGCGATTCGTCCCTAGCCAACGTGTGCGATTTGCTGGACCTCAGTGCTGCCGATCTTTCTCCACTTGAAGGCCCCCAGGCCCAGGCCCTGATGCTGCAACTGGCCAAGTACCCCGAGATGCTCACGGCCGCTGCCGAGGGCGAGGCGCCGCACGATGTGACCTTTTACCTGCGCGATCTGGCCGCCAGCTACCACAGCTATTACGATGCCGAGCGCATCCTGGTGGACGACGAGGTGGTGAAGAAGGCGCGCCTGGCGCTGGTCGCTGCCACCGCCCAGGTATTGCACAATGGCCTGGCGGTGCTGGGCGTGTCGGCCCCGGCCAGAATGTAAGCAGTTACTACCAATATGAAAAAGCAACAGACGGGCGGGACCATTGTCGGCTTCATCGTCGGGGTCATCGTGGGCCTGGGCGCGGCGCTGGCCGTGGCCGTGTACGTGACCAAGGTGCCGGTGCCGTTCCTGAACAAGGGCAACGGCCGCGGCGCGGACATGGACGCTGCGGAGTCCCAGAAGAACAAGAACTGGGACCCGAACTCGCCGCTGTATGGCAAGAACCCGGCCCGCCCCGCGGCGCCCCCGGTGGCCGCGGCTGCGTCAGCCCCTGCATCGGCACCGGCGCCCGAGGTGCGCGCCGCCGCATCGGCCGCCAAGCCTGCCGCGAGCAAGCCAGACGCCAAAGCCGAGGCCAAGGCAGAGAGCAAGCCGGGCGCAGACCCGCTGGGCGACTTGGCCGTGGCCAAGGCAGCCGCCAAGGGCAGCGTGGACCCGTTTGACTACTTTGTGCAGGCTGGTGCCTTCCGCACCCAGGCCGACGCCGACGCCCAGCGCGCCAAGCTGGCCATGCTGGGCTGGGAGGCCCGGGTGAGCGAGCGTGAGCAAAATGGCCGGGCGGTGTTCCGGGTGCGCATCGGCCCCTTCACCAAACGGGACGATGCCGAGGTGCTCAAAGAGAAACTCGACGGCGCCGGGCTGGAATCGGCGCTCGTGCGCGTGCAGCGCTGAAGCGCTTGCAAAAACGGCGCCACCGCCAGGGCTGAACTTTTTGTAAAGGGATGTCTCACATCCCGCATACCTGAACCAGGAGAGTCTTTGTCATGAAACGCCGTGAGTTTTCTTTGTCCGCCGCCTCGGCGGTTGCCGCTTCTGCCCTGACGCTGCCAGTGGCCAACCCTGCCATGGCGCAAGCCCGCCAGTTCAAGGAGGGCAAGGACTTCAAGCGGCTGGACAAGCCCGTCGCCCCAGACGCCCCCGCTGGCAAGGTCGATGTGATCGAGTTCTTCTGGTACAGCTGCCCCCACTGCAACGCCTTCGAGCCCACGCTGGACGCCTGGGTCAAGGCCGCGCCCAAGGACCTCTCCATCCGCCGTGTGCCCGTGGCATTCAACGCCAGCTTCGTGCCCCAGCAAAAGCTGTTCTATACGCTTGAAGGCATGGGCAAGCTCGAAGCCCTGCACGCCAAGGTCTTCCGTGCCATCCACGTGGAAAAGGCCAAGCTCGCCAAGGACGACGAAATCCTGGCCTGGGTGACCCAGCAGGGCGTGGATGCGGCCAAGTTCAAGGAGGTCTACGGCTCCTTCAGCGTGGCCAACCAGGTGCGTCGCGCCTCGCAGCTGCAAGATTCGTACGGTGTTGAGGGCGTGCCTTCCATGGGTGTGGCGGGCAAGTACTACACCGACGGCACGATGGCCGGCAGCATGCAGACCGTGTTGCAGGTGGTCGAATACCTGGCGGCCACGGCACGCAAAGCCTGACGATCTGCCGACCCTGTCGGCAAGTTGTCCGAAAGGCCCGCGGATGCGGGCTTTTTTTCGGGGTGGGTACCATCGGATGGCTACAATCATTGCAAGATTCGTGCCCTATGACCCACCGCCTACTCCCCTTCCTTGTGCTCGCAGCCCTGACCGGCCTTGCGGGCATGGCACATGCCGAAAAGGCAGACCGTGCCAAGCCCATGAACATCGAGGCCGACGCCTTGCGGCACGATGAACTCAAGCAGACCAGCGTGTTCTCGGGCCGCGTGGTGATGACCAAGGGCACCATCGTGCTGCGCGGCGCGCGGCTGGATGTGCGCCAGGACGCTGACGGCTACCAGTACGGCGTGGTCACGGCCGAGGCAGGCAAACGAGCGTTCTTCCGCCAGAAGCGCGACACCGTGGCGGGGGCGCCGGACGAGTTCATCGAAGGCGAAAGCGAAGTCATCGAATACGACGGCAAGGCCGACAACGTGCGCTTCATCACCCGCGCCGAACTGCGCCGCTACCGTGGGTCGGTGCTGAACGATGAGATCACCGGCGCCGTGATCGTCTACAACAACCTCACCGACGTGTTCACCGTCGATGGCCAGAAGGCGCCTGCGTCTTCGGCTGCGGTCGGCGACACCCCTGCGCCCGGTGGCCGTGTGCGTGCCGTGCTGGCACCCAAGGACCCGCCGCCTGGCGCAGCAGCCCCCGCCAAGGCGCCCGAGTCGCCCGCACCGGCGCTGCGCCCCAGCAACACCCTTGGCGGTGGCGCCAAGTGAGCGGGCCCGTGGTGAGTACTGGTCCCGAGACCCCGGCGACCCCTGCGAACAGCCGTCTGGGGCCTGATTCGCAGTCGGGCAGCCGCCTGGAGGTGCAGCACCTGGCCAAGTCCTATGGCAGCCGCAAGGTCGTCAAGGACGTGTCCCTGGAGGTGCAAAAAGGCGAAGTCGTGGGTTTGCTGGGCCCCAATGGCGCGGGCAAGACCACTTCGTTCTACATGATCGTGGGCTTGGTACGCAGCGATGCGGGTGACATCCGTATCGACGGCCAGTCCGTGGCCCACATGCCCATCCATCGCCGGTCGCGCCTGGGGCTGTCGTACCTGCCGCAAGAAGCCTCCATCTTCCGCAAGCTCACCGTCGAAGAAAACGTGCGCGCCGTGCTGGAACTGCAGCGCGCCGATGACGGCCAGCCGCTGTCGCGCGATGCCATCGAAGAGCGCCTGACGGCCCTGCTGCAAGAGCTGCGCGTGGACCACCTGAGGGCTTCACCTGCCCTGGCGCTGTCGGGCGGCGAGCGCCGCCGCGTCGAGATTGCCCGTGCCTTGGCCACCCAGCCGCGTTTCATCCTGCTGGACGAGCCCTTTGCGGGCATCGACCCCATCGCAGTGATCGAGATCCAGCGCATCATTGGCTTCCTCAAGGCACGCGGTATTGGTGTGCTCATCACCGACCACAACGTGCGCGAGACGCTGGGCATCTGCGACCACGCCTTCATCATCAGCGACGGCCGCGTGCTGGCGCAGGGCACGCCCTCCGAGATCGTGGACAACGCAGAAGTGCGACGGGTGTACCTGGGCGAACACTTCCGCATGTGATGAAGCCTGGACTGTCGCTGCGCGTCTCGCAGCATCTCGCATTGACCCCCCAGCTCCAGCAGTCCATCCGGCTGCTGCAGTTGTCCACGCTCGAACTGTCGCAGGAAGTCGAGCAGATGCTCGACGAAAACCCGTTCCTCGAACGCAATGCCGACGAAGCCCCGCGCGAGGAATTTGGCCTGGAAGCCGCCGACACGCCGGCACAGGCCGACGACTACAGCGCCGATGATGCTATGTTTTCAGGAGCTTCCAGCGTAAGCAGCACCAGCACTGAAAGCCAAAACGATGCTGAAATCTCCGGTGGGGGCTCGGACGAACCCGACTGGAGCGGCGACGGCACCGTCGAGATGGCGCCCAACGATGCCGAGTGGGGCGGCGACGCCCCGGCACGCACCCGCAACGACGCGGAAGGCGACGAGGCCGATGCCACCGAGCTGGCCCGCTCGCACGAATCGCTGACGGCCTTTTTGCACCGCCAGGCGCTGTCGCTGCGCCTGTCCGAAGTGGACACGGCCGCGCTGCGTTTCCTCATCGAATCGCTGAACGACGACGGCTACCTCGAAGAGCCGCTGGAAGAACTCGCCATCAGCCTCGCCGGGCCCGACGACCTGGAACAGATCGAAGAGCTGGTGCACCGCTTCACGGTGGCCCAGCGCCTGCTGCAAAGCCTGGAACCTGTGGGCGTGGGCGCGCGCAATCTGTCCGAATGCCTGACGCTGCAGCTCGCGGCGTTGGCGGCCGACGAAGACAGCGACGCCGACCCCGAGACCGTGCAGACCGCTCTGCGCATCTGCCAGCAGCCGCTGGAGATGCTGGCCCGCCGCGACATCCGCCGCCTGACGCAGCTGTGCAGCGAAGGTGGCGTGGCTGGAGAAGAGCGCACCCGCGCTGCCATGGCACTCATCGCCCGCCTGGAACCGCGCCCCGGCCGCAAGTTTGCCGACGTGGAGCGCAACATCATCGTGCCCGACGTCATCGTGCGCAAAGCCGGTCGCGCCAATGGCAGTGGCCAGCAGAACTTCATCGTGCAGCTCAACCCCGACGTGATGCCCCGCCTGCGCGTGCACGACATCTACGCAGGCGCCCTGCGCGGCCACAAGGGCGGCGAAGGCCACCAGGGCATGCAGCAGCGCTTGCAGGAGGCGCGCTGGTTCATCAAGAACATCCAGCAGCGCTTTGACACCATCCTGCGCGTCTCGCGCGCCATCGTTGAGCGGCAAAAGAACTTTTTCACCCACGGCGAACTGGCCATGCGCCCGCTGGTGCTGCGCGACATTGCCGACGAACTGGGCCTGCACGAGTCCACCATCAGCCGCGTCACCACCGCCAAGTACATGGCCACGCCGATTGGCACCTACGAGCTGAAGTACTTCTTTGGCTCCGGCCTGGGCACCGAAACGGGCGGCAACGCCTCCAGTACGGCGGTGCGCGCGTTGATCAAGCAGTTCGTGTCGGCGGAGAACCCGGCCAAGCCGCTGTCCGACAGCCAGATTGCCGAGATGCTCAAGGAGCAGGGCATCGAATGCGCACGCCGCACGGTGGCCAAGTACCGCGAGGCGCTCAAGATCGCGCCAGCGAATCTGCGCAAGGCTTTGTAGACGCGCGGCAGGTGGCGCTCTGCCCGCCAGCGCCGCCGTAGTCTTTTCTGTTGTTTCCGCATTACCCACCGCAGCCCACCATGGCCCGCATCGTCTTTGACCTTCCCCCGCACTTCGGCTTTGCCACCGAACTGCAGATCTACATCAGCCACGTGAACCAGGGCGGGCACCTGGACAACGCGCAACTGCTCAGCCTGGTGTCTGAGGCGCGCGTGCGCTTTTTCCAGTCGCTGGGATACCCGGAGGCCGATGTGGGCGGCCTGTCCATCGTGGTGGGCGACATCGTGGCGCAGTACAAGTCCGAAGGCTTCCACGGCGAAACCATGCGCGTGGAGATGGCGCCTGCGGACTTCAACCGCTACGGCTTCGACCTGGTGTTCTGCATGACCGAAAAAGCCTCGGGCCGCGAAGTAGCGCGCGGCAAGATCGGCATCGTTTTCATCGGCAAGGCCAGCCGCAAGGTCGCCCCTATCCCCGACTCCATCCGCCAGCTGCTGCTGGCCCGCGCGGGGGCGCCCGGTTCCCCCGCCGTGCCCGAGCGCGTATCCTCCCCATCGACATGAACCAACTCCAACTTTTCCTCCCTTGCGCCGCGGGCGTCGAGGGCTTTCTGGCCGACGAGGTGCATGGCATCACAGGCCTCACGGGGCAAGACCTGCTGGTGGGGCGGGGCGGCGTGCTGCTGCGCGCCTCGTGGCGCCAGGCCATGCAGCTCAACCTGCACAGCCGCCTGGCCCAGCGCGTGCTGGTGCAGCTGGCGCACCGTCCTTACCGTTCTGAAAACGACCTCTACAACATGGCCAGCGATGTGGCTTGGGAGATCTGGTTCACCACGCGCCAGACCTTCAAGGTCGAAGTGACGGCCCAGCACAGCCCGCTGCAGAGCCTGAACTTCGCAGGCCTCAAGGTGAAAGATGCCGTGGCCGACCGCTTCCGCCACAAGAGCGGCGTGCGCCCCGATGTGAACACCCAGTGGCCCGACGTGCGCATCCACCTGCACCTGACCACCGACGAAGCCACGATCTACATCGACACCTCGGGCGAGCCGTTGTTCAAGCGCGGCTGGCGCGAGGACAAGGGCGACGCGCCGCTCAAGGAAACCCTGGCTGCCGCCATGATCGCCGCCAGCGGGTGGGACCCGCACGGCGACAACCCCCAGCCCCTGTACGACCCTTGCTGCGGCAGCGGCACCATCGTGGTCGAGGCCGCGCAGATCGCCTGCCGCATCCCCGCAGGCATGCTGCGGCGCTTTGCGTTTGAAAAGCTGCTGCCGTTCCAGGCACATGTCTGGGGTGCTATCAAAAACGAAGCTGAAGGCGCAATATGTACTAGCGCTGTACCCATATTTGGCAGTGATGTGGCCTTCCGTATGGTTGATTTTGCGCAGCGCAACGCCGAGCGCGCGGGCGTGGCCCAGGCCGTGCAGCTGCGCGGGGGCGACGCCCTTCAGCGCATGCCGCCCTGCGACCAGCCCGGCGTGATGCTGCTCAATCCACCCTATGGCGAGCGCATTGCTGCAGCCGGTACCGCCGGCCGCAACGCCAGCGAGCGCGCCGCCGACCGCGCCCAGGGCCTGGCTGTGGGCCGCGAAGAGGCGCAGACCGAAGACGGCGGCGAGTTCTTCAGCCAGCTGGCCACGCACTGGAAGAAGAACTACAGCGGCTGGACGGCCTGGATGCTCACGCCCGACCTGAAACTGCCCGGCAAGATGCGCCTGAAGGAATCGCGCCGCGTGCCCATGTGGAACGGCCCCATCGAATGCCGCATGTTCCGCTTCGACATGATCAAGGGCGCCGTGCGCGACCGGGCCGCCAAGGCCGTCCCCGACGGCGGCCCGCGCCATGAAGGTTGAACTGCGCCTGCCCGCCGAGGCGCCAGCGAACGAGCCCGCGCGCCCCGTGGTGGTGGACACCAACGTCGCGCTCGACCTGCTGATCTTCAGCGACCCGCGCACCGCCCCCCTGCGCACGCTGCTGGCCCAGGGACGCCTGGCCTGGATCGCCACCCAAGTCATGCGCGACGAGCTAGAGCGTGTGCTGGCCTACCCGCACATCGTTGAGCGCATGAACTACTACCGCGTGGATGCCTCGCAGGTGCTGGCGGCGTTCGATGCGCAGGCGCGCCTGGTGGAGATCGCTGCCAAGGTGGCCTATGTGTGCAAGGACGCGGACGACCAGAAGTTCATCGACCTGGCGGCGGCGCACCGGGCGATCTTGCTGAGCAAGGACAAGGCGGTGATCTGTATGCGCAAGCGGCTGGTGAACCTGGGGGCGGATGTGGCGACGGAAGTCGTACTGGGTGTCGATGTGGTATGCGCATAAAATCTGCGCATATGCTCTGCTGGAGACACCGCCATGCTTCGTTTTGACAACGCCCCCAAGAAGTCCACCAACCTGTCGCTCAACAGCAAGGTGCTGGAAGCCGCACGCGATATGGGCATGAACATCTCCCAAACCGTGGACGAACTGCTCGCTGCCGAAGTCCAGCGCCGCTACTGGGAGCGCTGGAACGCCACCAACCAAGAGGCCATTGCAGCCTACAACGCGCGCATCGAGAGCGAAGGCCTGCCGCTGGCCCAGTACAGGAGCTTCTGAGCGATGGCGCGGTTTGACGTTTATCGGCACCCCGACGCCAAACAGCGTGTCACCACGCCCTTTCTGCTGGATGTGCAAAACGAGTACATCAGCGGTTTGCAGACACGCGTAGTGCTGCCGTTGCGCAGCGCCGAGCGTGTGGCGATTCCGCTCCGTGACCTCAATCCCGCGCTGGAGGTGGAAGGCGTTGCAGTCATTCTGGACGCGGCAGCCATCGGTGCTGTGCCCCTGTCCATGTTGAAGAGCCCCGTCGGTAATCTCCGCGCTCAGGCCGATCTGATCGTCAGCGCTCTGGACGCACTGTTCGGCGCCTATTGACGCTCAGTCGTTCAATCAGGCCAGCAAGTCATACGCGGCTCGCACCCGCTGCAAATCCCGCCCCAGCTTGCGATTCGTGGGCAGATGCCGCATCCACCCCATCCGCCGGACACTGGTGGCCAGCACCGCCCGCATCTCCGCGCTCCCCTGCGCCACCCACGCCGCCCAGCGCGCGCGCCCCTCGGTCAGCTTGCCGCTGGTGTGCAGGTAGATCGCGGTGGAGTGCGCGTAACACAGCGCATCGCGCACGTGGCACACCGCCAGGGGCAGCACGGCGGCGGGGTCGTCTTCAAAGTCGATGCAGGCCACCTCGCCATCAGGGCAGCGCACCAGGTTGCGCGCAAAGGCCTGGCTCAGGCAGGTGCCTTGGCGGTGCACATGGGCCAAGGTATCCAGCCCCTGCTGCCACAGGGCCAGCACGCTGGTGGTGTCGCCCGCCTGCACGGCGTGGTCGATCTCGTTGCCCAGCGAATGGATTTCTTCACCCGTGTGGCCCAGGTGGCGCATGGCGAAGCCATGGGTGGATGCGGCCAGCACCACAGGCACGCGGATGCCGCGCGCGGCCAGGTCGCGCAGGCGCTGCACTTCGGTGGCGATGGCCGCAGGGCCGCCGGGGTTGGGCACAGGGCGCAGGGCGTCCAGCCTCAGCAGGGCGGCCAGCACGGCCATGGCGCGGTAGCGGCCCGTGCCGTGGGGCGCGCCTGCGCGCTTGATCCAGATCTGTTCGTCGCCCAGCACATGGGCCATCACGTTGTGCGGCTGGGTGGCGAGTTGCTGCTGCAAAAAGGCGGCGTAGTCGGGGGCGGCGGTGGTGCTGTCCATCGGCAAAGTCATACGGGGGCATCCCCAGCCACTGCGGCGGCGGTGCCGACGGCGGCGGCCTGCGCCAGCTCGACATGGTGGGGCACAGAGGGCTCCAGCGCAGGCTCGCTGGCCTGGAAGCTGTGGGCATTGGCCAGCGGCCAGTACAGGCGAAACACGTTGTGCTGCGCATCCAGCGGGCCCAGCAGCGCGCCAGGTTGCATGCGGGTAATCAGGTTGGACAGCAGGCGCACCTCGGTGTCGCTGATGCGGCGCACGATGTGGTGGGCCGTGATGTCCTTGGGGTGGCGCAGCCCGGCGGCCTGCACCAGCTCTTGCAGCGCGTGCAAGGTGCTGCGGTGGAACTGCGCCACGCGCGTGGCCTTGTCGGGCACCACCAGCGCCTGCTGGCGCAGCGGGTCTTGGGTGGTCACGCCGGTAGGGCAGTGGTCGGTGTGGCAGCTCTGCGCCTGGATGCAGCCCAGCGCCATCATGAAGCCGCGCCCCGCGTTGCACCAGTCGGCCCCCAGCGCCATCATGCGCGCGATGTCGAAGGCGCTGATCACCTTGCCCGCGCAGCCAATGCGCACGCGGTCGCGCAGGTTCACGCCCACCAGGGTGTTGTGCACCAGCAGCAGGCCTTCTTGCAGCGGCGCACCCACATGGTCGCTGAACTCCACCGGCGCCGCGCCCGTGCCGCCCTCAGCGCCATCGACCACGATGAAATCCGGCGTGATGCCCGTGACCAGCATGGCCTTGACGATTGCAAACCACTCCCAAGGATGGCCCAGGCAGAACTTGAAGCCCGTGGGCTTGCCGCCCGACAGCGTGCGCAGTTTGGTGATGAAATGCATCATCTCCACTGGTGTGCGAAACCCGCTGTGGCTGGCAGGGGAGATGCAGGCCTCGCCCTCTTTCACACCGCGTGCGGCGGCGATCTCGGCCGTCACCTTGGCGCCGGGCAGCACGCCGCCGTGGCCGGGCTTGGCGCCCTGGCTGAGCTTCAGCTCAATCATCTTGACCTGCGGGTCGGTGGCATTGGCCGCAAAACGCTCTTCGCTGAACGTGCCATCGGGGTTGCGGCAGCCAAAGTAGCCCGAGCCGATCTCCCAGATCAGGTCGCCGCCATGCACCCGGTGGTGCTGGCTGATGCTGCCCTCGCCCGTGTCGTGTGCAAAGCCGCCTTTTTTTGCGCCCTGGTTCAGCGCCAGGATGGCGTTGGCCGACAGCGCGCCAAAGCTCATGGCCGAGATGTTGAACACGCTCGCGTGGTAGGGCTGGGTGCAGGGCGACACCGACTGCGAAGGCGCATCGGGGCTGCCGCCGATCCACACGCGGAAGTCGTGCGACGGCAGCTGCGTGGGCGCGAGCGAGTGGTTCACCCATTCGTAGCCCTGCGCCCCCACGTCCAGGTGCGTGCCAAAGGGGCGGTTGTCCGGGTCGCCCTTGGCGCGCTGGTAGACCAGCGAGCGCTGGGCGCGCGAAAAGGGCGCGGCCTCGCTGTCGCTTTCGATGAAATACTGGCGCACCTCGGGCCGCACATATTCGAGCATGAAGCGGATGTGGCCGATGACCGGGTAGTTGCGCAGGATGGCGTGGCGCGTCTGCTGCAGGTCGTACACGCCCAGGGCCACCAGCGCTGCAAACACCAGCACCACGGGCAGGCCCACGCCAAACGCCACCAGCGCAAACAGCGACAGCAGCAGCCCGAACACGCACAGCGCAAAGGCCGTGTAGCGCACCGGGTACAGGGAGTTCAGTTGGTGGATCATGGGGGTCCTGGTTCTGGGCGGTGGCGCGGGAGGGCTACACTGACCGCCTTTTTATCGGGTTGCCATGTTGCGCGCGGCTCTTTTTTCACGCCCTGGCCTTGCCTGGGCCGCCTTGCATCTGCCGCTGACGAGCGCCACAGCACAAGGCCAGCGCATCATAAAAGTAAAACATCGCTTTACTGCCCCCGCTTTCTCGCTTGACGACCGGAGCCTCCCATGACCGAACCCACATCGCCCACTCCCGCTCACGACGACCTCGACGCCTCCGCTGCGCCCGCTGCCGCACTGGGCCCCGACGAGCTGGAGGAGATGGACAACATCCTCGACGACCTGCGCGCGCGCGGCGAGGAAATCCCGCAGTGGGAGTTCTGCGACGGCTTCATGACCGCGCTGATCTGCAGCCGCCGCCCCATCGGCCCGGCCGAATACCTGCCCATGCTGCTGGGCGATGGTGCCGAACTGGATGTGGCCGAGGGCGAGCCGCTGCCCCTGCTGCCCGCGTTTGCCGACGCTGCCCAGCAAGCCCGCTTCATGGACCTGTGGATGCGCCGCTGGAACGAGATCGTGGCCCAGCTCGACACCGACGTGAAGACGCTGGACGACGACCGCACCTTCCAGCCCGAAGCCATGGACATGCGCGGCGCGGTGGCCAGCCTGACTGACGAACAGCGCGCCGAGATGGGCGACGACCAGGAGATTCCATCCTTCGGCCAAGTGTGGGCGCTGGGCTTCATGTTTGCGGTGGAAAACTGGCCTGAAGACTGGGCCGCCCCGCGCGACAAGGAAGCCGCCAAGTGGCTGGACGATGCGCTGGAGCGCATCGTGGCCCTGACCGAAGACGACACCGGCAA
The DNA here is from genome assembly GCF_057809085.1 of Acidovorax sp. FG48. Lineage (NCBI taxonomy): Bacteria > Pseudomonadati > Pseudomonadota > Betaproteobacteria > Burkholderiales > Comamonadaceae > Acidovorax > Acidovorax sp. FG48. Next base: position 29,241 of record NZ_JBMDJH010000016.1, read on the forward strand.
ACCCGAAGTCTGCATGTACGACGAAGACGGCCCACCCAGCACCAGCCAGGCGCGCGTGGAAGCCTTCGGCGAAGCCATCTGGGCCGTGTACGACCTGCGCCAGCTATGGAAGAGCATGGGCCCGCGCGTGGAGACGGTGCGCAAGGCGCCCGAGCCCGGGCGCAACGACCCTTGCCACTGCGGCAGCGGCAAGAAGTACAAGAAGTGCCACGGGGCTTGAGGTCGCCGATACTACTTATTTGATAGCTGCTAGGGACCCTCTGCACGAATCCCTGCGTGATGTGCTGACGAAGGCTTGAAGCCCAGACAATAAGCACATGACGCAAAGCAGCCTGGGCCTGAGCAACACCACCAAGCGCACGCGCAAGCGTGAATTCCTTGACGCCATGGAACTGGTGGTGCCATGGGCTGAACTGGTCTCGCTGATAGAGCCCTACGCACCCGAAGCTGGGCGCAGGGGCCAGCAGCCTTTTCCGGTGCAGACCCTGCTGCGCATCCATTTCATGCAGCAGTGGTTCAAGCTCAGCGACCCGGCCATGGAAGAAGCCTTGCACGACGTTCCTGCCTTTCGGGACTTTGCCGGCCTGTCTCACTGGGCCGAGAGCATCCCCAATGAATCGAGCATCTTGCGATTTAGGCATCTGCTGGAGCGCCACAAGTTAGCCGATCAGATCCTCGCCACCGTCAATGCCCTGCTGCAGGCCAAAGGGCTGCAACTCAAAGCGGGCACGGTGGTGGATGCCACGCTCATTGCCGCACCCAGCTCCACCAAGAACCAAAGCGGCGAGCGCGACCCTGAGATGCACCAAAGCAAGAAGGGCAACCAGTGGTATTTCGGTATGAAGGCCCACATTGGAGTGGATGCTGATTCTGGCTTGGTGCACAGCGTTCGAGGCACCAGCGGCAATGTGAACGACGTGATTGAAGCAAACAGTCTGCTGCATGGGCAGGAGACAGATGCCTTTGGTGATGCGGGCTACCAAGGGGTGGACAGGCGGCCCGATGCCAACAAGAACGTGCGCTGGCATGCGGCCATGCGCCCGGGGTTGCGCCGGGCTCTGGACAAGGGCAATCCTGTGGGGTTGCTAATCGATCAACTTGAACGCACTAAGGCCAGCATCCGGGCCAAGGTGGGGCACCCATTCAGAGTGCTCAAGCAGCAGTTCGGGTACGTGAAGGTGCGCTACCGTGGGCTCAAGAAGAACACGGCGCAGATCGTCACGCTGTTTGCGCTGTCAAACCTGTGGATGGCAAGGCACAAGTTGCTGGCCTGTCAGGGACAGATGCGCCTGCAACGGGCCTAATGCCCCGCCAAACCGGGCAATTGCCCTCGCGCAGCGACTGCTGGGCGTGACCAACTGGCCAAAGCGGGTACCGCTTTGGTTTGCATAGCGCTACGCCACAGCCAAAACCGATTCGTGAAGAGCTTCCCTAGCGCTTATTGATTAAGCGCTAGCGGTCAAATAGGGCTTGCAATGCCGAACTCGCGGAGCATGGTCAAGGAGAAGCACGAGTGCTTTCAAGTCGCGCTGCTCATAAGTGAGTTAGATCGTCGGCATCGCTCGCAATACCGAGTCATTGCAGAGCCAGATCCACCTGAGGCAATCATTCGATCGGGAAAAACGACGCGGTGGATTGAGGTCGTCACAGCATATTGGAACGATGCCTATGCGAAGGATTTGAACTCCTATGCGACGCTAGGCGAAACTCATGTACCTATAGGTAATGGTCCGTTCATGAACATGGACGACGAGTTTGCAGCGAGATTCATCCATTCGGTGAAGTCAAAGCTCGAGAAGCAGGGTTACGTTCCTTTTCGAGAAAGGTACGGTCCCGGGTACTTGCTTGTCTCCATTCACTATCCCTTCTTTGGCTCCGACACAATGGAGTTAGTCGAAAAGAAGTGGGCGCAAGTTGATGTCAAAGATCTAGGTTGTTTTAGATCGGTGTACGTTTCGTTTCGAACATTCAACGGGTACAAAGTACTGCGATGGAAAGTGATGTGAAGCACCTTGCGCGCCTGGTACGTCATGTTGAATGGAAACTTATCTGGTAGACATCGACTACGCTTGGCAGATAGCCGTAGCCCAACAGCGCCGAGCTGTTAGCGCCGCCGCAAAGCCATCCCTCACCCCTGCGCCAGAAACTTCTTCAGATTACCCGCCGCCGTACTGCGCACCTTGCGCTTGAGCGATGGCGACCAGCCCAGCAGCAGCCCGGGTGCGCCCAGTGCCTGCCGCGCCCAGCGCCAGAAGTTGAAGCGGTCGCGGTGGGTGGCGATCAGCCCGTCGGGGGTGAAGGTGAAGGTACCGTCGATGATGTTGTGTACTTTGCGCCCCGTGGCGCTGAAGAGGTAGTGCGCCTCCCAGTGGGCCCTGCCGCCCTGCGCATCGGCGTCGATGCCGCTGAACTCCAGCTTCCAGTGCTCGGCGGCGCCAGGCTTTTTTGTTGCGGTGCACAGCATGCGCCACATGCCGGCCACCTGCTCGCGGCCTTTCAGGGAAAAGGCTTCGTCGTCAAACGTGGCGTCGGGGGCATAGCAGGCGGCCATGGTGGCATGGTCCAGTTGCGCAAACGCGGTGTAGAAGCGTTGCAGGGTCTGGGCGTTGGGGTGCACGGGTTCTCCTCCTCAAGGGCGCCCATGCTACACCGGGGCCGTTGCGCTGCCTGCCCCCTGCGGGACCGGCGCGGCAACGTGCTTTCAGCTGGTGCGCAGCCCGCCAATGCGCCGCCGCTGGGTGTCGTCCAGGGCGTCCAGCACCTGGATGCCGTGCGCATACCCTTGCTGCACGATCTGCTCGAACCGGTTCCACTGCAGCATGCCCACGCGGTCCATGGGCGGGTTGAAGTACAGGTCGGTGAGCTGCTGCGACTGGCGCTGCCGCGACATGCTGTACAGGATGGTGACCTGCATGAGGTAGCTGGCCAGCGAGGGCAGCTTGTAGCGGCGCTGCGCGCGCGGCCGCAGCTTGTCGCGCAGCAGGGCCCAGCTGCTGGGGATGTCGTCCAGCTCGATGCGGCGCGGTTTGCGGAAGTTCAGGTCCACGCCAATCACGGTGCCTATGCCGCGCATGCTGCTGCGCATCACGTCCACGGGAAAGTTGTTGAACGTACCGCCGTCGCACAGCAGGTCGCCCTCGTGCACCACGGGCGGCAGTGCGCCGGGGATGGAGATGCTGGCCAGCAGCGACTTCACCAGGCTGCCCCGGCGCACCACCTGTTCGCTGGCGCGCGAGTAGTTGGTGGCCACGCAGTAGTAGTTCTTCCACAGGTCCTCGACCTGCGCCGGAAAGCCCACCAGCTGGCCCACTGCGTCGTGCAGGATGTGGCGCAGGCGGCGGCCCTTGATGAGCGACATCAGCGGCAGCAGGCTCCAGTCGCCCGTGGGGTTGGTGCGGAACGCCTCGCGGGCGTTGTCCATCACCGTGGTCAGCGGCTGGTCGGACGCCACATACGCGGCCATCACCGACCCGATGCTGGTGCCGCCCACGCAGTCGATCTCCACGCCTTCTTCCTGCAGCGCGCGGTAGATGCCCAGGTGCGCAAACCCGCGCGCGCCGCCACCGGCCAGCACCAGGCCCACGGCGGTGCGGCTCTGGATACGGGCCAGGCGCGCCATGTCGCGGTCGAGGGCAGGGCGCACATGCACGTGGTCGGCCACGGGGCGGCGGTCCAGCCATTGCCGGGTGCCGCGCGGGCACTGGGTGCCTTCCGGGTGCAGCAGCACCAAAATCTCGGCGGCCTCGGCCAGGGGCGCGCGGCGCAGCAGGCAGTTTTCTTCAATGGGGTGGATGGCGGGCTCGGCCTGTGCGTCGGCCAGCAGCAGCAACTCGTCGCAGTGGCGGCTCACGCGGCGCGTCCAGGGCGTGGGCTCGGGGTCGGCCAGCAGCAGCACGAAGTCATTGCGCGCCTCGATCTCGTCGAGCAGCATGGCGATGCGCCGGTTGGCCGTGGCGTCGGCACCTTCACGCTGGGCAATGCCGGGTTCGTGCAATTCGGCATCCACGGTGGTCGAGTCCACCACCCGCACGCGGCCCACCGTGCCGAGGTGGCGCGCCAGGCGCTGGCCAAAGGCCTGCAGGTCCACGCCGCTGCTCACGGGCAGCAGGCCCATGGCCACGGGGCGCTCCTGCGCGGCCGTGTGGGCGGCGGTGCCCGACTGCAGGCGCTGGATGATCTGGCGTGTGAGGGCAATCGACACCTGGGCGCTGCTGGCCAGCAGAGTCTTGAACACGTCCTTGGTCAGGCGCACCAGCACCGAGTCGCGCACGGCGACCACGGTGGCGGCGCGGGGGGCGTCGGTGAACAGGCTGATCTCGCCAATCACCTGGCCCCGGCCCATGTCGGCGACGCGGCGCTGTGTGCCACTGTGGCCGTCGTCACTGCGCACATAGGCGCGCAGGCGGCCGCTGACGGTGAGGTACATCGATTCGCCGGGCTCGCCCTGGGTCATCAGCGTGCTGCCGCCAGGCACCTCCACCCATTCCAGCTGGGCGCGCAGCAGCTCCAGCGCCTCAGGCTCGATGCCTGGCAGAAAGTTGCGCAGGTGCTCGGTGAGCAGTTGGTTCTGGGTCGCGGTAAAGGGAGGCATGGTCACGCAATCGGCAAGGCACAGTGAAGGCGCTGCGAAAGGTGATGGCTGGACAGCCACCGGTGCTGGCCAAGGTTCCGCAGCGTGCGAAGCGGCGGATTCTAGGAACGCAAGGGCCCCTGTGCGCACTGCACGGAGCATGGCGCCTGCGCAGCGCGTGAACAAATGCACGGCAGGCCCTTTCGATTGCCCCTTCGGGCCGAATGGGACCGGGCCGTCAGCGCATGAAGCTGCGAAGTGCCTCGGCGGTTTCGCCGGGCAATTGTTCAGGGATGAAATGCCCCGCCGGCACGGCCTGGCCCGTGACCACGCCTGCACACTGCGCCTGCCACAGTGCCAGCGGGTCAAATAGCCGGTGCACCACACCGTGCGCGCCCCAGATCACCAGGGTGTCGCACGCAATCTTCTCGCCGCGCGCGCGGCTGTCACGGTCGTGGTCCAGATCGACGCCCGCGCTGGCGCGGTAGTCCTCACAGGAGGTGTGGATGGCTTCGGGTGTGCAAAAGCAGCGTTCGTAATCGGCCAGGGCCTGAGGCTCGATGTGGGCCAGGCCCGCGCTGCCCCAGCCGCCCAGCTTGGCGTGCAGGTAGGCGCGGGCGTTGCCGCCGATCATGGTCTCGGGCAGCGGCGCGGGCTGGATCAGGTGGAACCAGTGGTAATAGGCGCGCGCAAACTCCATGTCGGTGCGCGCGTACATGTCGAGCGTGGGGGCGATGTCGATCACGCACAGCTTCTTCACACGCGCGGCGTGGTCCAGCGCCAGGCGGTGGGCCACACGGCCGCCCCGGTCGTGGCCGCACAGGTAGAACGTGTTGTGGCCCAGCGTGGTCATCACCTCGGCCATGTCCTGCGCCAGGGCGCGTTTGCTGTAGTTGCTGTGGTCGGGCAGGCCGGGCGCGTGGGATGAGTCGCCATAACCGCGCAAGTCCGGCAGCACCAGACAGTAGTCGCGTGCCAATTGCTGCACCACGCGGTGCCACAGCGCATGCGTTTGCGGAAAGCCGTGCAACAGCAGCAGCGGGGGCGCGCCCACGGTGCCGCCGGTGCGCACAAAGATCTCCGCGCCCGAGGTGGTGATGCGCCGGGTGGCAAAGCCGTCAAACCAGGAGGGTGTCGTTGTCATGGCCGTATGGTGTGGCAAGGGGCGGGTGGAGTCCTGTCTTGTGGACGACAGCGGCCGCCCATGCCGGGGCCGGGGCCGGGGCCGGGGATCTTGCCAGCGAGGTCAGGCAGGCAGCAGGCTCAGCAGCCGCTTCACGGCGTATCGCAGCGTGGCCGTGCGCACGGCGGCGCGGTCCCCGGCAAAGTGCTGCATCTCGCTGTGGGTTTCGCCGCCCACGCACCAGGCAAACCACACGGTGCCCACCGGCTTTGCCTCGGTGCCGCCTGTGGGGCCCGCGACGCCGGTCACGGCCAGGCTGACCTGCGCGCGCGAGTGGGTCAGCGCACCATCGGCCATGGCGCGTGCCACAGGCTCGCTCACCGCACCGTGCTGCTCGATCAGGCCGGGGGGCACCCCCAGCATCTCAGCCTTGGCCTCGTTGGAATAGGTCACAAAGCCGCGCTCGAACCACTGGCTGGAGCCCGACAGGTCGGTGCAGGCGGCGGCGATCATGCCGCCGGTGCAGCTCTCGACAGTGGCCAGCATGTGGCGGCGGGCCAGCAAACGCAGCGATATTTGCGTCAAATTGGCCTTAAGCGCTTGTACTTCTTGCGCTAATAGCTCACTTTTTGATAGTGATGTGGGTGCCATCAGAACCTCCACAGTGCGATGACCAGCAAGGTACAGAAGGCTGCCACAAAGTCGTCCCACAAGATACCCCAGCCCCCGCGCCAGCCAAAGCCTTTGAACAGGCTGTCGGCCCAGCCCACCGGGCCAGGTTTGGCAGCATCAAAAAAGCGGAACAGCCCAAACGCCACCACCTGCCCCCACAGCCCCATGGGCATGGCCAGCCACAGCACCAGCCAGAAGGCCACCACCTCGTCCCACACGATGCTCCCGGGGTCGGCCACGCGCATGTGGCGTGCCGTGGTGGTGCAGGCCCACCAGCCCACCACAGTGCTGACCACGATCAACAGACCCATTTGCCGCGGGTTCAGCCACTGCTGCAGCACCAGGTAGGCCAGCCAGGCCCACAGCGTGCCCACGGTGCCTGGCGCCTTGGGGGCCAGGCCCGCGCCAAAGCCCAGCGCCATGAAGTGGGCGGGGTGGGACAGCATGAAGCGCACGCTGGGGCGCAGGGGGGCAAGGCTGGGCTGGGGCTCGGAAACGGTCATGGCACGGAAGAAAAAGGGTCAGGCGCTGGCGGCGCTGGCGGCATTGGCGGCACTGCCGTCTGCCCCGGCGGGCAGGCGCACCAGCAGCACGGGCACGGGGGCGGTGCGGGCGATCTGCTCGGCATCGCTGCCCATCAGCACGCGGGCGAGGCCACGGCGCCCGTGGGTGCCCAGCACGATCAGGTCGGCGCCCCAGGCCTTGGCGTGTTCCACCACCAGGTCCGCCACCCGGGCGTCGAGGTTTTCGATCAGCACGGTGTCCACCGGCACGCCGCTTTGCGCCACGCGCTCCTGGGCGCGGCGCAGCAAGGCCTCGCCCGCCTGGCGCAGGCGGGGCAGCACCTCCTGGCTGTACACCTCGGGCCGCTCAAAACCGCTGATGTGGGCCAAAGGGTCCATCACGTTCAGCAGGCGAATGCGTCCGCCCGTGGCCTGGGCCAGGCCCGTGGCTTCGTTCACGGCGTGGTCGGCAGTGGGGCTGCCGTCAACGGCAACGAGGAGGTGTTGGTAACTCATGGTGGCGGGCTCCTGGGGGCTCGGTGGCGCCTTGGCGGGCGCTGTGACGGATTGTGACCGACCCGCTGTTGCGCGGGGCGTTCAGAGGGCCAGTCACCGTGTTTCCAAGGTCACTGGCGTTCGATCAGCTCCACGTCCTTGGGGTAACGGATGGTGTGCTCGGCGCTGAACTGCGCGGTGGCCCCTGCGGCCACTGGCTGCTGCCAGGCCACGGTGCCGGGCGTGCGGTTCCAGGCCGTGTCTGCCGGCTGGGGCTGGTAGCGCGATTCGACCTCGATCTTTTCATTGCGCGAGACCGGTGCGGCATGCAGCACCTGCAGCGTGACGGCCGTCTTGTGGCGGTTCTCCACGCTGTAGGCCCGGCGCGTCTTGCGCTCCACGCGCGAGCCGGTAAACCCGCTGCTGCCCGTCAGGTCCTGCACAGGCTCGGCCCGCACGGTGACCAGTTCATCGCGGCCAAACGACAGGCTGGTGCTGCCGGCCGGGGCACCCGCACTGGGCGTGCCAAAGTCGATGCGGCCGTTGCCCACAAAGGCGCCGTCGCGGTACAGGCCCGCTGCGCCCGCAGGCCACACACCGGGCGGCTGCGCAATCTGCGCGACCAGGTAGGCCGCTTCTTCCACGGCGGGTGCCGTGCGTGTGATCAGTGTGGCGGGGGCGCTGTGGCTGCCCAGCGCCAGCGTCACGCGCTGGCCGCTGGAAGGCACGGTGATGCGCTGGGGCACGGCGAACTCGGTGGCAAACCCCTTGTCGAGGGCGCTCACGTCAAACGTGGGCATGGCCTCTTCGGCGGCATTGCGCGACCGGGACAGCGACGCAACGGTCGGTGCGGGCGCTGGTGCCATCGCCATGGCGGGTGCAGGCGAGCCTTGAGGCGGTGGCGCCACGTTCAGCCACCAGGGGCGCGGCAGTTGTCCTTGTGTAGCGCGCCCGGGCTGGCCCGTCGACAAGGTCAGCTGCACGTTGCCCCAGTCTTCACCACTGTTTTGCGCCACCAGCGCCTGCCGCTCGATGAGCACCGTGGATTTGTTGGCATCGAGCGTGGCGCGGTAGCTGGGCTGCCAGCCAGGGCCGCGCACCTGGTAGGACAGGCGCAGCTCGGCCTCGCGCTCCGTGGCCAGGTTGATGGTGACCGACACCACCCGCGCGCGTTGGCTGGCTACGCGGTCACGTTCTGCTACCAGGGGTTTGAGGGCCAGTTCCAGCGCCTCCTGCTTGCGCTGAAGCTGGTGCGCGCGCGCAGCGCTGTCCTGCCCGGACTTGCGCAGCACCTCGGCGGTGGCGGTAATCTGTGCGGGCGTTGGCGTGGCGGCTCGGGCGGCGGTGCTGGCAGGCGCTGGCGCCTCCGATCCCGCGCCGGTTTGGGCCACGCTGCGCAGGTAGCCATCCACCAGCTGCAGGGCCGAGGCCTCGGCCTTCACCCCGGCGATCTGATCCTCCAGCTCGCGGATGCGGCCGTCCAGCGGGCTGGCGCAGCCTGCGGCCACATCGCGGTCCTCGGTGAGCACATTGAACTCGCCTACGCGCACGGCGGCGTCGGCGTTGATCTGCAGGCTCTGCACATCCAGCGATGCGGGCAGGCAGGCCAGCGTGAGGCTGCGCGCGCCCGCCGCCACCTTGGCCACACGCTCTACCGTGGCGCTGCCAGGGTAGACGGTGACGCGGGCGATGCGGGAGGTGTCCTGGGCCGCTGCGGGCAGCGGGGCCAGGATGGTCAGTCCCAGGGCCAGCAGGGCAGGGGGCGTTGCAAGACTCAGGAAGGGGACGGGGAATGGTGGGCTCACGGGGCGCATGGGGCTCCTTGGGCGCGAGAGACAAAGGGACTGGCATGCTAGCAGCCGCGCACTGGATTGACCGGGTTTCACAGCACCAAGGGCACCTCTGCCGCCAGAAAGTCATACACCGCCCTGATCTTGCGGCTGGTGCGGATCTCGCGGTGCACTGTCAGCCAGATGGGCAGATCAGGCAGCGGCAACTGGGGCAGCACGGCCACCACGTTCGGGTCGGTGCGGGCCATGTAGTTGCCCACAAAGCCAATGCCCAGCCCGGCGCGTACGGCCTCCCAGTAGGCCATGAGGTCGTCGGTGCGGAACGCGAAGTGCCCGCGTTCCACCGGGTAGCCCATGGCGGCAAAGCCTTGCTGGATGTCTTCGTGCCGGTCGTTGCCCACCAGCTCGTGCTGCAGCAGGTCGGGCGGCTGGCGGGGTGTGCCCTTGCGGCGCAGGTAGTCGCGGTGGGCGTAGGCGCCCAGCGTCACCGCGCCGATGCGCTTGGCCACCAGGCTGGCCTGGTCGGGGCGCACCATGCGCAGCGCAATGTCGGCCTCGCGCCGCAGCAGGTTGGTGACCTGGTTGCTGGCCACCAGCTCCACCTGCACCTCGGGCAGGGCCTGGCGCATGCGCGCCAGCACGGGCGGCAGCAGCACGCAGGCCACGGGCTGGCTGGCGGTGATGCGCACGGTGCCGGTCACCCCCTCCTCGGCGCCCGACACGCTGCGTGCCAGCTGGTGGGCGCCCATCTCCATGGCGCGGGCCGACTCGGCCAGCCGCAGCGCTGTGGCCGTGGGCAGCAGGCCACGCCCGGTGCGCTCGAACAGCACCACGCCCAGCTGCGATTCCAGCTCGGCGATGTGGCGGCCGATGGTGGGTTGGCTGGCGTTGAGTGCGCGTGCGGCGCCCAGCAGGCTGCCCTGGTCGAGCGCGGCCAGGAAGGACTGCACGAGGCTCCAGTCAAAGGTCTGGTTCATGGCGATAGCGTGCCTGCGAAAGGGCCACAGCGGGGTGGTTAGGGGTATTCATATTTGCATTGCTGGTATGAATACTTAACCAATTGTGTAACGGTGTCTGCGTTTCCACAATCGCTCCATCCCTTGTGAATGGAGCCCTGGCATGACCCCTCAACCCTTGCTTCCCACCGCTGGCGAACAGCCGCCTACCGTGTTGATCCTGGGCGCTCGCGGCCGCCTGGGCCTGGCTGCCACCCGTGCGTTTGCACAGGCAGGCTGGCAGGTGCTGGCCCAGGTGCGGCCCGGCGCGCAGCGCGCCACCTTGCCTGCCATCGCCGGGGTGTGGTGGATGCCCGTGGCGGTCGACGACACCGCCGCGCTGGCTGCTCAGGCGCAAGGGGTGCAGGTGGTGGTGCATGCGCTCAACCCCGCCTACACCCACAAGGCCTGGCGCGAAGAGGCACCCGCATTGATGGAGGCGGCCATTGCCGTCAGCCGCCAGCTGCGCGCCACGCTGATGCTGCCGGGCAATGTCTACAACTTTGGCGAAGCCATGCCGCCCGTATTGCGCGAAGACACGCCCCAGGCCGCCAAGGGCTTCAAGGGCCGCATGCGGGTGCAACTGGAGCAGCGCCTGCAGGCCGCCACGCAAGCGGGCGAGATGCGCGCCGTGGTGCTGCGCGCCGGGGACTTTTTTGGCAGCGACACCGGCAGCTGGATCGACCAGGCCATCGCCAAGGACTTGCCCCGGGGCCGCATCACCTGGCCCGGCCCGCTGGCCGTGGCCACGCCCTGGGCGTACCTGCCCGATCTGGCCCGCACGCTGGTGCGCGTGGCGCAGGAGCGGCACCGGCTGGCCGCCTTCGAGTGCCTGCACTTCGCGGGCCACCACGTCACCGCGCAGCAGTGGCTGCGCAGCTTCACGGCCATTGCGGCGGAGCAGGGCTGGCTGCCCACAACGGGGGCGCTGCGGGTGGGGCAGTTGCCTTGGCCCTTGCTGCGCTTGGCCGGCTTGGTGGCACCCACGTTCGCCGCGTTGGCGGACATGCGCTACCTGTGGAGCACGCCGCACCGGCTGGACAAAACCCGCCTGCGCGCCCTGATCGGCGACGAAGTCCACACCCCGTTTGACCAGGCCGTGCGCCAGGCGCTGGCGGACCTAGGGCTGGTGGCCATTCACACGCCCCGCGCCGCGCTGGCCGGGCCCCACCCACTTTGACCCTTTGGAGCACTCCCATGAACCGTCGCAACTTCATCCGCCTGGCCGGTGGCGGCACCATCGCCGCTGCCACGGCAGGCTCGCTGGCTGCCTGTGGCGCACTGGGCTCGCACTATCCCGCCGAGGCGGTGGAGGCCTGGAACGGCCCGGTGGGCGAGACCGACCTGCGCCGCCGCGCCGTGGCTTACGCCATCACCGCGCCCAACCCGCACAACCTGCAGCCCTGGCTAGTGGACCTGCGCGAGCAGGGCGTGATCACCCTGCGCACCGACCGTGAGCGCGTGCTGCCCCATACCGACCCGCTGGGCCGCCAGATCCTGATCGGCCACGGCGCGTTTCTGGAACTGCTGGTGATGGCACTGGCCCAGCAGGGCGTGGCCAGCCAGGTGCAACTGTGGCCACAGGGTGAGCTGCCCTTGGCGCCGAAAGACTGGGACGACCGCCCGGTGGCGCGCATCACGCTGCAGCCCGGTGGTCAGCCCGACCCGCTGTTTGCCCAGGTGCTGTTGCGCCGCACGCCCAAGACCGATTTCGACACCACCCGCCCCGTGGCGCCCGAACTGCTGGCCCGCCTGCTGGCCAGCGCCCCAGCCTCCGGGCAGACCGCATTGCGCGTGGGCGGCACCGTGGCGGCCGAGCAGTTGCCCGCATTGCGCACGCTGTGCTGGGAGTCTGCCCAGGTCGAGCTGCTCACGCCGCGCACCATGATGGAAAGCATCCACCTCACCCGCGTGGGACCGTCCGAGATCCTGCAGCACCGCGACGGCATCTCGATCAACTCGCCCTTTGTGCGCGCCGTGGCCGCGCTGGGCCTGTTCGATCGCACCCAGCCCCCGGCTGAGGGCAGCGCCGCCTACAAAAGCGCGATGGGGCGCTTTGAGGGCCACAGCCGTACGGCCATGGGGTTTGTGTGGATCACCGGCCCCAACACGCGCAGCGACCAGGTCCAGGCCGGGCGTGCCTATGTGCGTCTGCAGCTGCAGGCCACCGCGCTGGGCGTGGGCATGCACCCCATGAGCCAGGCCCTGCAAGAGTTTGCCGAGATGGCGCCGCACTACGAACGGGTGCACCAGCTGGTGCTGGACCAGCCCGCGCCGAGCACGCCGCGTGATGCCACGGTGCAGATGTTCTGCCGCATGGGCTACGCACCCGACCCGGCGCCCGCCACGCCGCGCAGGCCGCTTGCGAAATTTGTACGGACGTGAGTTCGAGTCCGGCTGTCCTCTGCGCAGAGGGCTGATGCAGATCAACCTCCGGCTACAAGCTGGCGCGCTTTGCCGCCGCTTCACACACCGTTCAGGTGGCGTTCATCGCAGTTTCCTACAGTTGCTGCATTGCAACAAATGTTGGACTGGCGATGTGGAAGAAGGTTTTGGGGGGCGCCCTGGCGCTGGCAGGTGCGGCTTGGCTGATGGCACTGTGGGGGCCGCAGCCAGCGCCGCCTGCGTGGGGCGATGTCTGGTGGTGGCGCAACCAGCTAATGCTGCTGACTGGCGTGGCGGCCTGGGCGCTGATGTCGCTGATCATGGTGCTGGCAGTGCGTCCCGCGTGGCTGGAAAAGCCCTTGGACGGCCTGGACAAGAGCTACCGCCTGCACAAGTGGGCGGGCATCGGGGCCATCGTGCTGGCGCTGCTGCACTATGGGCTGCAACTGTCGCGCAGCCTGCTGGCGGCCTGGGTGGGCCGTCCGGTGCGTGCGCCGCGGGCGGACTGGTGGCTCAACACCTTCCGCCACCTGGCTGAGGAGATGGGGGAATGGGCCGTGTGGTTCCTCGCGGCCATGCTGGTCATCACGCTGTGGCAGCGCTTCCCGTACCACGTCTGGCGCTACCTGCACAAATTGTTGGCCGTTGTGTACCTGGTGCTGGCGTTTCATGCCGTGGTGCTGACGCCGCCCGCCTGGTGGGCGCAGCCTGCGGGCGTGCTGGTGGGCCTGTGCACGCTGGTGGGGGTGTTGTGCGCCGTGCGCTCGCTGGCCGGGGCCATCGGGCGCAGCCGCCGCCATGTGGCCCGCGTGGTGAGCGTGGCGCCACGAGGGGCCAGTGTGCTGGAGGTGACCTGTCAGGTAAGTCCCGCCAGCGCCTGGCGGCACACGGCAGGGCAGTTTGCGTTTGTCACCTTTGGCAAGGCCGAAGGCGCGCATCCGTTCACCCTGCTCAATGCCGACCAGGGCGACGGCACGCTGCGTTTTGCGATCAAGGCGCTGGGCGATCACACGGGGCAATTGCCTTTGCAAGTGCAGCCGGGCCAGCGGGTGGACATCGAGGGGCCGTATGGGCGCTTCGACTTCCGCCGCGACAGCGCGCCCGAGCAGGTGTGGGTGGCTGCGGGCATCGGCGCCACGCCGTTCATGGCCTGGCTTGAATCCTTGCAGTCCACGCCCGCGCTGGCGCCCCGGGTGCACCTGCACTACTGTGTGCGCCATGCGGGCGAGGCCGTGTTTGCCGAGCGCATGGCCGCGCTGTGCGCGCGTCTGCCTAGCGTGACGCTGGAGATCCACTACAGCGACGATGCCGGGCCCGTGACTCCGGCCACGCTGCTGGCAGGCACCAGCCCGGCGGCCAGTGTGTGGTTCTGCGGGCCGCAGGGATTTGCCGAAGCCGTGCGGCAGGGCATGCAGCAGCTGGGGCGCTCGTCTGCGCGCTTTCATCAGGAGTTGTTCCAGATGCGTTGAGGGCAGAGGCCCTGCACCTGTCCGTGGCCTAGCTTGTCGGGTGCTGGTCCGTGGGCACCAGGTATTCGCGCACCAGGGCCCGCGCGCGGTGCAGGCGACTTTTGGCGGCCTCGCATGTCACGCCCAGCCGCTGCGCCATTTCTTCGATAGTCAGCTCCTCGAAGTCGCGCAGCAGCAGGGATTCGCGGTAAAGGGGCGGCAGCGAGTCGATGGCCAGGGCCAGGTCGTGGCGCAGTTCGTGGTCGGGGCGGTGGGAGCAGGCGAGGCTGTCCTCTACCTGCGCCAGCGGCTCGCCCTTGAGCCAGGCCAGCATGGGCCGCATGCACAGCCGCTGCACGATGCGCACCACCCAGCCGCCAAACGCCGCCACCTCGCGCAGCGCGCCCACGCGGCGGTAGACGATGATGAGGGCCTCCTGCACCACGTCATCGGTGGCTGTGGTGGCTGCGCAGTGGCGCAGCGCATAGCGGCGGATGTCAGGACGGGTGAGGCGCAGCAGCTGCTCCATCGCCACGGCATCGCCGCTGCGTGCGGCGGGCAGCAGCTGGGCCACGGTGAGTGGCGGGGACGTTGCTGTCATGGGGCGCCGCTCACTCGACCGGCTTGCGGCCCACCATGGCGCAGGCGGGGTAGTAGCCGAACGCCCCGCTCAGGATGCTGCCCACGCCCGAGGCGGCCAGCACCAGGCCCAGGGGCGATGCGGACATCCACCACAGCCCGGCGGCGATGAGGGCGACCCCGCCGACAACGCGCAGCAGGCTTTCGGGGCGGGTAATGTTCTTGCGGTACAGCATGGTGAAAAGCTCCTTGGTGGGGTGACGAAGGTGCCAGCACAGGGCGCCTTCACCACCAAGAGCCACTATTTGCGCAAAAGGATTCATGGGTTGAAAAAATTTTTGCCGTCCACCACCCATCACCCGAAATGGTCGAACGAGGCATAGCGGTTTTCCACCACGTGCCCCAGTGCATCCACCAACTGCAGGCCGGGCTCGGCCAGCACCGTGCCAATGCGGGTGACGGGCGTGCCGCTGGCTTGCGACACGGCAGCCACGGCATCGCGCCGCGCGGGTGGGGCGGTGAAGGCCAGTTCGTAGTCGTCACCGCCAGCCAACGTGCATTGGTGGAGCAGTTTGGCGTCGAATACGCCAGATGCGCTAGTCGAATATGCCTTTTCTGCTATCAAATCAGTAGTCAATGAGGTGTCGATGCGGGCCCCCACGCCAGAGGCTTTCAGGATGTGCGACAGGTCGCCCAGCAGGCCATCGCTCACATCCATCGCGCTGCTGGCCACACCGCGCAGCGCCAGGCCCAGGGCCACGCGCGGGGTGGGGCGCTCCAGCCGCTGGCGCGCGCGGGCCAGCACCTCGGCGGGCAGGGCAATGTGCCCGAGCAGCGCCTCCAACGCCAGCCGGGCGTCGCCCAGCGTGCCGCTCACATAGATGTCGTCACCGGGCCGCGCACCGCTGCGCAGCAGGGCCTGGCCAGTGGGCACCTCGCCAAACACCGTGATGCAAATGTTGAGCGGGCCCTGCGTGGTGTCGCCGCCCACCAGCTCGCAGCCATGCGCATCGGCCAGCGCCAGCAAGCCACGCGAGAAGCCTGCGAGCCAGGCCTCATCCACCCGGGGCAGTGACAGGGCCAGGGTGAACGCGAGCGGCTTGGCGCCGCAGGCTGCCAGGTCCGACAGGTTCACAGCCAGCGCCTTGTGGCCCAGGGCTTCGGGGTCCACGTCGGCAAAAAAGTGACGGCCCTCCACCAGCATGTCGCTGGAGATGGCTAGTTGCGTGCCGGGTGCGGGCGCCAGCAGCGCGCAGTCGTCGCCCACACCCAGGGCCGCCTTGCTCACGGGGCGGGTGAAATAGCGGGCAATCAGGTCGAACTCGGTCATGTATGTAGACAAAAGCACTGGCATTCGTGGGTACGGACTGCAGTGCCCCTGTTCTTGGATGCCGGTGCCTTCTTTGCTTGGAAACAGAAAACTAAACAGATAGCATTTTGCTTTTTTAGGGGCACGGTATGAGTTCTACACCTAGGCTTTTTTCTGCAGCGGCAATCTCATCCCTTTTGATGCTCGGCCTTGCGCTGCCTGCCGTAGCTTGGGGTCAGAATGCCAACCCATTTGTTGGGAAGTGGACGGTAATTTGGCAGGGAAAAAGTAGGCCCCTCCAGGCAGATTTGGTGATCACGGAGTCCGGTGGTACGTGGAAAACGTTTTCTCAGAGCAGGGATGATCCTTGTGTCGGGCGGGAAGCTCCGGTGGAAATCCGTGCTGTTGACACAAAGACCCTCAAACTATCTGTAAGGCATTCCGAAGCAGTTCAGGGTTGCAAGGACACGCAAGTCGAGCTTGAACTGATAGATGCGGAGCGTGCTATCGGCAAGAGGGGTGAGGTTGAGCTGGCGCTAACACGCAAATAAGCTCAGGCCGCCGCGCCGCGAAAGCGCTGCGCCGCCTGGCGGCTCACCTCGGCCAACAGTTGCTCTTCGCTCTGGCGCTGGCGCAGCCAGCGGGCATCGTTCTGCCCCGCCTCGACCTCGGTGCGCAGCATGTGCATGGCGCTTGATGCGCCCTGTACGGCCGCGTGGCCTGCGATCTTGTCCATGGTGCGCAGGATGTGCTCGCGCAGCGGCATGTGGTCGCCCGTGGCCGGGTCCACATACACCGCGTCCATGCCAAACCGGCAGGCCTGGAAGCGGTTGTAGGTGTACACGAGGTAGTCGTCCTCTTCGGGCATGAAGGGCTGGTCGGCCAGGAACCACGCGCCCAGCGACTGCACGTAGCCCGCGAGGGCCGCAGCGCGCTCGATGGTGAGCGGCGTGTCGAACACGCGGATCTCGATGGTGCCGAACTCGGGCTTGGGGCGGATGTCCCAATAGAAGTCCTTCATGCTCTTGACCACGCCCGTGCGGGTCATCTTGTTGAAGTAGGTCGTGAAGTCGTCCCAGGTCAGTGCCATCGGTGCGCGCCCCGACAAGGGGAACGCGAACACCGAGTTGAGCCGGGCCGAGTCAAATGCCGTGTCCTGCCCTTGCACATAGGGGCTGGACGCCGACAGCGCAATGAAGTGCGGGATGTAGCGCGACATGCGGTGCAGCATCAGCAGCGCCGCATCCGCATCCGGGCAGCCAATGTGCACGTGCTGTCCGAAGATGGTGAACTGCTTGGACAGGTAGCCGTACAGCTCAGACAGCTCGCGAAAGCGCGGCTTGTCGTAGATGCGTCGCTCGTGCCACTGCTGGAACGGGTGCGTGCCGCCACCCACCACGGCAATGTTGAGCTTGTCCGCGCTCTTGACCAGTGCATCGCGGATGGGCGTGAGCTGGCCCAGCACCTCGCTGGCCGAGTGGCAGATGCCGGTGGAGATTTCGATCATGCTGTTCGTCATCTCGGGCACCACGCTACCGGGCAGCGGGGTTTTCTTCATGAGGCGCAGCATGTCCTCGGCGTAGGGCGCCAGGTCGTAGTCGTTGGTGTTGACCAGCTGCAGCTCCAGCTCGACGCCCAGCGTCAGCGGCTCGGAATGGGTGAAGGCTTCAAGACTCACGGGGGGACTCTCCGTTGTTGTTGCTGCGGGTCAGGGGTGCCCAGGGTTTGGAGCTTTCGCCCGCACGGTAAATGGCCACGGTGGCAATGACGGCACCAAATACCTCCATCAGCAAGATGGCGGGCAGCGCCACACCCGCGATCACATGGCCGGTGGAAGGCGACGCGAGCACAAACTGCGAGGCGATCAGCAGGGCGATGGAGGACATGGGGGTCATCGCGCAGCCCACCCACAGCGCCTGCTTCCAGCTGGCGCCGCTGCCCACATTGCCCAGCGCCACGCCGGTGGCCTTGGCCAGCAGGCGCACGGCAATCAGGGCCAGCACCACGCCGGCCACGGGCGCGCTCCAGTCGGCCTGCGCTGCCACGGTGGAAACCAGCACGAACATCAGCATGGTGAGCAGGGACGATGCATTGCCCAGTTGCCGCGGCCAGGCCCAGGGGCGCGGGTTGAGCTGCTTGAGCAGCATGCCCCCCAGCAGCGCGGCCAGTGGTGCCGAGCCCCCCATGTGTGCGGCCACTGCCGTGCCTGCAGCCACCAGGGCCAGGAACAGCATGGAGGTGTTTTCGCTGGTGGGGCTCATGAAGCGCAGCGCCATGCGCAGCACCAGGGCCAGCACGGCGGCCACCACGATCGATACGCCCAGCACCACCACCACGGGCGACACGGCCTCCAGCACGGTGAGGCTCTGGCGGTTGATGAGTTCTGCCTTGGCGCTGCCCAGCGTCAGGGCATACAGCGTGGAGAGTGTCGTGAGCACAATGGCGCGTTCGGTCACCGGGCCGGCGGCACGGGTGTCGGCCACCACACGGGTCAGCACTGCAGGAGATGCCGCCAGCGCCACCAGGGCCAGCGGGCCAGCCGCCTGGGGCGGCAGCTGCAGCCACACCAGCACCCAGTACACCGCGAAATAGGTCAGCACCGATTCGGCAATGCTCTGCACCAGCACCATGGGGTTGTGGCGGAACCAGCGCAGCGGGATACGGCCGCCACATTCGAACAGCACAATGGCCACGCCCAGCTCCAGCAGGAACAGGCCGATGCCCTGCAGCGGCCAGACCGCGCCGCTGAAGCCTGCCAGGCCGGCTGCCGTGCCCACCAGCGAATAGCCCACTACCTTGGGCAGGCCGGTGTGGCGTTGGGTGAGATAGCCTGCCATGGCGGCTACCGCCAGCAGCAGTGACCATTGCACCGTGGGCAGCCCGGCCGAGGGGCGCAGCCACTGCGCCCAAAAGCTCAGGATTTCATTCATGTCATCGGACCTCTGCGTCAGACGGGCGCTGCCCGTTGGAGTGGAGGCCCCGGCGCACAGGCCCTCCGCAGATGGGACGGGGTGCGCTGGGGCGTTGGGCCCTTGAATTTACAGGCGGAAACACTCCGCCCTTGTAGGACAGAGGCGGCGGTTTCGCCTCAGCCCTGTGCCGTTGTCGCCAGCGGCCCCCGCCGCTCGGGCACAAAAAAGCTCAGCGGCGCGGTGCGCAGGCGGGCGCGGATGGCGGCATAGATGCGCGAGCGGTCCACGCCGCTCACGTTCTGTGCACGCAGCGCCAGACTGAAGGCCAGATAAAAGCTCACCGACACATTCAGTGCGCCCAGGAACGGGAGCGAGGCTACCGCCCACCAGAACGCGGGCAACTGCAGCACCTGCAGACCCAGCGTGGCGCCAGCGGCCGCCACCTGCCCGGTGGAGAGGGTGACGTGCCGTACATCCAGCCCCAAGCCGAAAAACGCAGCGAAAGCAGGCACCAGGCCCAGCATGAAACCCAGCGAGATGTTGGCTGCAAAACCCGACAGGTTCTCGCGCAGGAAGCGCGCCCAGCGCGCGGCGCGCTCGGCACCCAATAGCCCGGTGATGCGCGGGTTGTAGTGCAAGGCCGAGTCCATGCGGTGCAGCACAAACCAGTTCTCTGTCCAGCCCGCGATGATGCTGGAGGCAAACAGCAGCACCCCGGTAAAGGCGGCAAAGAACAGCGACGGCCCCAGCAGGTGCAGGGACTCGAACACATGCTCGGCCTGCTTCTCGCTGATGGCCGGGTGGCCCGTGGCCAGTGCAATCAAAGCAGCCAGCGCCAGCACGGCCGGGAACACCACCAGCACATTGCCCAGCACAGCAGCCACCTGCGAGCGCACCAGGTGCGTGATCTCGTCCACGAACGACTCGATCGCATCGCCGGTGCCCAGCTCCTTGAGCTTGGCCGCCATGGCAGGCGCGGTCATGGCAGGTTGTTTGGTGGCCACCGTGAAGTGCAGCAACTGGATCAGCACAAAGCTCACGGCATAGTTGATGCCCGCCATGAAACCGCCCCAGAAGGCCGAGAGCGCGAGCGCATACAGGCCAAACTTGATCAGTGTGGTGAAGGCCATCAGCGCACCGCCCCCTGCCGCCTTGCGCAGCATGGAGCGGTATTCGGCACTGGTGCGGGTGATGTAGTGCTCGCCCGTTTCGGCGCTGCGCTCGGCCACCTTGGCTGCCAGCAGCGAGGAGTTGGAGGCCAGCAGCGCGCGCAGGCTGCGCCGCTCCTGTCCCACCATCACCAGCTGTGCCATGAGTTGCGCCGCAGTGACTGCGGGCTGCGCGGACAGCAGGCAGTCGAGCAACACGCGCACGCGCAAGATGCGCTCGCGCAGCTGCCGCAGCCGGAACACCAGCCCCACCGAAATGCCGTTGTCCTCGAAATGCGTATAGACGGTGGCAGCCGCCGCACGGCAGGCCTCCAGGCGTTCGCGCAGGCGCTGGGCGGATGCGTCCAGCCGGTCGGGGGTGCGCAGTGCGTGCAGCACCTCGACCCGCAGGCTTTCCACGTCGCGGATGAGGGCGTGGAAGGGTTGTGCCTCCCGTGCAGATTCGCTCATGCGCAGCCGCAGTTCGGGTGCAAAGCCGGTCGAGAGGATTTGCCCTGCACAGTAGGTGATGGCGTCCAGCAAGGCGCGGTGCCAGCGTGTCGCGCCGCCTGGGCGCTCATCGGAGTTGTCCTGGGCCAGCAACATCACCAGGCGGTTCAGGGTGGCTTCATCCAGCGCGGCCAGCCATTGCGCGTCGAACGCACTCGGCAAGGCCACCATGAACAGTTCAGACGCATCGATGGTCTCTGGGCTGCCCGGCAGCAGCTTGGTGCGCAGGCGTTCGGCGATCTCGCTCACCAGGGCGGTGCGGGGCGCAAAGCCAAAGTCTGCGAGCAATGTGGTGATGTCCACCTGGTCCACCAGCGTCGCCCACCAGGCACGCAGCCGCACCTGAATATCGGGGCGCGCTGCAACCGCCTCTACGAACAGCTGCACCCGCCCCACAGCGGCAGGGACGGAATCCCGCTTGCCGCGCACCCAGTTCAGCAGGTAGATCAGCCACAGATGGCGATGGGCTAGATCGGCGGTGGGGTCCAGTGCGGCCAGCAGGTCGGCGAGGTCTTTGGGCTCGGCGGAATTTTTCATGGTCGGACTGCTCTCAGCAGCAAAGCAGCTCCTCCAATGGGAAACGGCCCCACGGAAGGATGAGCGTGGGGGCTGTGGGAATGGTTCTTCAATGCAGCACCCGGCCACTCAGGGGTTCGCCCGATGGGCCGTGGCTGATCGCCTCGAGCACAAACAGGGGCACGGGCGTGTCAAACGGCTCGCCGTCCTCGGCAACGCAATGGAAGGTGCCGTGCATGGTGCCGCTGGATGTACGCAGGCGGCAGCCGCTGGTGTACTGGAACGACTCCCCGGGCTTGAGCAGGGGCTGCTGTCCCACCACGCCCAGGCCCTTGACCTCTTCGGTGTGGCCGCGCGCGTCACTGATGATCCAGTGCCGCGAGATCAGCTGGCCGGGTGCATCGCCCGCATTGGTGATGGTGATGGTGTACGCGAAGCTGAACACCCCCGTGTCCGGCGCAGACTGCTCGGGCAGGTATTCGGGCAGCACTTCCACGTCAAACTGGTACTTTGGCATGGGCCGCATGGTAACCGTGCGGCCCTGCATGTGGGTCACTGCCGGGCGCCAAAAACCCCAGGGGTTCTGCGCTTTGCGACAATCGGGGGATGAGCCGCACATTCCGAATCGCCCCCTCCATCCTCTCTGCCGACTTTGCCCGCCTGGGCGAAGAAGTGCGCAATGTCATTGCCGCTGGCGCCGACTGGATCCATTTCGACGTGATGGACAACCATTACGTGCCCAACTTGACGTTTGGCCCCATGGTCTGCCAGGCCTTGAAGCCTCACGCCAAAACGCCTGCGGGTGCGGCCGTGCCGATTGACGTGCACCTGATGATTCAGCCGGTGGACGCTCTGGCCGCTGCGTTTGCCGACGCGGGGGCGGACTACATCAGCTTTCACCCCGATGCCTCGGGCCACGTGCACCGCAGCATCCAGGCCATCCGCTCCAAGGGCGTCAAGCCCGGCCTGGTGTTCAACCCCGCTGAGCCTCTGGATGTGCTGGACTGGGTGATCGACGACATCGACCTCATCCTGATCATGAGCGTGAACCCCGGCTTTGGCGGCCAGAGCTTCATCGACTCGGCCCTGCGCAAGATCGAAGCCGTGCGCAAGCGCATCGACGCCTCGGGCAAAGACATCCGCTTGGAAGTGGACGGCGGCATCAAGACCGACAACATCCGCCGCGTGGCCGATGCCGGCGCCGATACGTTTGTGGCGGGCAGCGCCATCTTCGGCAAGCCCGACTACCAGGGCGTGATCAACGCCATGCGCGCGCAACTGGGCTGATCACGAGCCCAGGGAGTCTGCTTAGAGCGGCTAACAAAACTCAGCGAAGCGGTTCTGGCTAGGCGCTGTGTCGCAGGCAGTACGAGCAGTACGACAAGACACAGCAACGACGCCAGAAGAGTTTTGTTAGCCGCTCTTACTGCGGCAACACGGTGGTGGTGACGGACTCGCGCAGCACACCGCCTTCAGATACCGATCCGCTGGCGGGGGCATTTACACGGCGCACGCACTCGGCCTGCTCGTCGGCATTCTGAAAGGCGGAGCAACGCTGCGTGGCGTTGTCAGCTGCCTGTGGCCCCGGGTTGCTGAGCTGGCCCTTGCGTGCTGCGTCCTGGGCGGCTCCAGCCTCGCGCAGGCAGGTGGCGAGCGAATCCTGGGTATTGTTGGTCATGCATTTCTGACGTTCCTGCTCGTAGCGTGCGTGGACATCCGTGGCGGGTGATGGCTGTGCCATGGCCAGGGTACTGGCGGCGAACAAAGCGCTGGCCAGTGCCAAAGACATTGGTGCGGAGGGAAAAAAGCCGGGACGTTTCATGGGAGGGCTCCTTGTTGTCGTCATTGCCCGAAGGCGTGACCGCAGCGTAGCGCTCCATCCCTGCAACGCCGTGTCGGACGGCGCGCAGCCTCCCTGTCCGCCTGGGGTGTGTTTTTCGGCGCCCCGCGTCAGCCCAGCCGCTGGAAGGTGAGCACGAATGCCACACCCCCCTCGGTGTTGCGGGCGTTGATGGTGCCGCCCATCTTGGCCATGTAGGTCTTGGCTACGAACAGGCCCTGGCCCCGGTGTTCGCCCTCGCCCAGCGGGGTGGGGCTGCCGGGGTCGGACACACCCAGTTCAAAAATCCGCTCCAGCAGGTCTTCGGCAATCGTCGATCCCTGGTTGTGCAGCGTGGCACTGGCGGTGGATTCTGATGCTGTGAGCGTCAGTGTGATCGGGCTGCCTGCGGGGCGGTAGCGGTCGGCATTGCGTAAGATATGGGTCACCACGTCTTCGAGTGCAAACTCGTCGGCGCGCACGATCACCGGGCTTGAGTTGTTCGAACCCGGGGCATACACCACATTCAGAATGCCCGCAAAGTGTGCGTTGTTGGCCACGTTGCGCAAGAAGGCGTCCAGGTCCAGCCGCCCCTCGGGCACATCGGCGGCCTGCAGCGCCTCGGCGGGCGATGCCGTGCCATAGAGCACATGGATGGCCTGCTGCATGCGCTGCACATAGCGGTGGCCGGGGTCTTGCGGGCCGTTCAGCGCCATCAGCGACTGCAGGGGCGACATGATTTCGTGCCCTACGGCGTGCCACATGTCGCGCTCTTGCTGGGCGCGCAGTTGCTCACGCTGCAGGTCGTCCTTCACGCGCTGCAGCAGGTCGGCCAGGCCCCCGGCCAGAATGCCCAGCTCGTCCGATCCGCGCAGGTCGGACACGTCCAGATCACCCAGCCTGGGGCCCGTGTGGCCAGGCTGCACGTTGTACGACACCGCTGCGGCGCGGCGGGTGAGGGCTGTCACGCGGCGGATCAGGCCCACCTCCACCACCAGCCAGGCCAGCGCAATGGCGCCCAGCATGGCGCCCAGGTACCACGACAGGCGCGTGGCCACGGCGGCCAGGCCTTGCTCCACACCGCGCAGGTGGCCGGTGAAGTTCACCACGTAGTTGCCGGTGGGCGTGTCCAGAATGTCCAGGCCTGTGGGGGCCTCTGGTGGCGTGGCTGCCGGGCCCACGCCTGCGGCCTCCAGCGGCAGCCAGCGGATCAGGCGCAGCAGCCAGGGCGCTGAGGGCTCGGCCTGCACCTCGACGCCCTTGAGGGTGATGGCGCTGGCCTCGTCGCTGCCCATTTTGCGGATATGCACCCGTTCGCCCGGCAGCAGGCTGCGCGAGAGGTCACCCAACGATGCAGCCAACTGCGCGCCGGGCGCGTTGCTGTCAAACAGCGGCCTGGCGTCTTCGCCCGGCGCCAGCATCTCCACCCGCACACGCATTTGCCCCAGGTCTTCCGGCGGCCAGACCAGGCGCTCGTCTTTGCGGAACAGCGCCTCGCGGAACAGCTCGACGGGCAGGCGGATGGAGTAGTGGGTGCGGCGCAGGCAGTCTGTCGCTGCAGCATCGCCAGTGAGGGCGCCAGCAGAGGTGCCAGTGGAGGTTTGGTTGGTGGGCTTTGGCGGCAGATCGCGGCACTGGCCGTTTTGCCACAGCCAGCCGCGAAAGTCGCGCACGGGCCGTGCACGGGCATCGAGCTGCGGTGCGCCGGTGTCCACAAACCCCGTGAGCCGACCGCGCACCGCCGCGCTGCCTTGTGGGGGCATGGCTTCGTACGGCGCAATCCAGCGGTAGGTGGCGCCGCGCATGTCCAGGCTGATGCGCGCACGGTGCGCCTCGGCGGGCACCAGTGCGCCGCGCTCGCGGGGCGTCAACTCGCCCGCATAAAAGCTGCCCACCAGGTAAATGAAGCCGCCCGCGTACGGGTTGTTGCCAATCGCCGCGCACACCGAGGCCCCGTCGGGATACTGCACCGCGCAGCCCGCCATCTCCACCGCCTGCTGCGATTTTTGCGGGTCGTCAAAGTCGATGGCCGCGTAGGGCAGCAGCAGCGGCGCCAGCGGCGTCACGCCCTGGCCCAGGTGGCTCGCGTTGAGCAGCGCCAACTGGCCCGAGGGGTGGCGCAGCCGCGCCATGACCTCGGCCTGGCTGCGCACAAAGCCGTGCTGGTAGGCCTGCCAGGCACGCTCTTTTTCGTCCTTGAGCACTACCACACTCAGGGCTACCGTGGCCAGGGCCAGCAGCACAAACACACTGCGCACCAAGATGCGCAGACGAAACGCGGGCAGTCCCAGGCGGGGGATATCGAGTGCTGGGCGCAGCAGGCGTTTCATTTGCCAACCCAGCGGAAGCCGCGCATGGGTACGTTTTCGATGCCTTCAAAGTTGGGATCGACTTCGCGCAGCGCCTCGCGGATGGTGCTCACATGCTTGCGCACGTTGTCGCGGTTGCGGCCGCTTTTCACCACCTCGAACAGTTCGTCGTACGACACCACTTCGCCACTGCGCTGGTGCAGCGTGGCTAGGATGCGCTGGGCTGTGAGCGGCAGGTTGATGCGCTCGCCGCGCCAGGTGGGGGTGCGTTGCCACAGCGGGTCCAGCACCAGCGCATCGCCCACCGATGAAGCGGCTGTGCTGGCCGGGGCCTGCACCTGCGTGGTGCGCAGGATGTCGAGAAAAGTCTCGATGAAATCGGCCTCTTCAAACGTGGTTTTCTGCAGGTAGTCCCACGCATCGAGCGCCTTCATGATGCTGCGGTAAATGGCCGCTGGCATGGCCGACACCACCAGCACCGGCGTGCCCTGGCGCAGCTTGTTGATGGCGTTGATGAGGGCCACGCCCGCATGGCGCTCGCGGCCCAGTTCGATGTCCAGCACCACCGCGTCGTAGTGCTCGCGGGCCAGCGCGGCCTCTGCCTCGTCGCGGGTGAACCATTGGTCGATGACGATGCCGCTCTTGGCGCTGCGTATCCACCCGGCCAATTGGTTGCTGGTGGGCAGGTCGTCTTCGATCACGGCAATGCGGGTCATGGGCAGGGCGGGCAGTGGAGGGGCGTGGGATGGGCGGATTATCCCGGCGGCTCGCGTCGGGCGGTGTGAGTTTTTCTTCCGGGGCCGGAAGGTTCGCGCGTGCGGTGTGAGCGCATTGGGGGCCGCGCTGCATTGTTGCTTCCGGGGTGGATTCGAACAATCGGTCCTCAATGAGTCAGCCACGGCGGCCGCTCAGAACCGACAACAACACCGAACCCAACCTGAGAGAGAAACACCATGAAAGCCACCTGGAACCGCATCGTGCAGACCCTGAAGGGCCGTCCCTCTACCTCCTCGTCCAAAGAGGGCACGGAACCCGTGCTGGACGCTGATCTGCAAGACATTACACCCGCGTCGGCCGCCCCGTTGAACTGGGCCTACCTGCTGCCCACCGCCCGCACCGTGCGCTGGCTGGCCGCTGGTGCCGTGGTGGCTGCGGCGGGCCTGATGGTGTACCGCAACCCGCCCGTGCAACACCTGGCGCAAGGCGACCTGGGTGTGCGCCTGAACCAGTTCACCGGCGCGGTGAGCTTGTGGCGCGATGGCAGCGTGTGGGTGGTGCCCGGCCTGCACACGGTGCGCGTGTTCTCTCTGCGCGACCAGAGCTACCGCCCCGAAGCCATGCGCCAGGCCACGGGCAGCGCGCCGCTGCAGTCGGTCGAAGGCCTGTCGTTGGGGTTGGATCTGAGCGTGCGCTATGCGCTGGACCCCAACTCGCCCGCTGTGAAGGCGGGCAACCTGCCCGACAACGTGGGCGCTGACATCGTCGAGCCTGCCGTGCAGGGCCTGGTCTACAAGGTGTTTGCCCGCTACACGGTGCGGGAAATCTTTTCGTCCAAACGGGCCGAGATCGCGCAGATTATCGAAACCGAACTGCGTACCCGCCTGGCGACCGATGGCGTCACGCTGCGCAGCCTGCAGATCGGCAAGGTGGATTTGCCCGCCGAGTACCGCCGGGGCATGGATAGCCTGCTGGCCGAAGAGTTGGCCTCCGAAAAAATGCGCTACACACTGGAGCTGAAGGACAAGCGCGTGAAGGAAACCGAGCTGGACGCCAACGCAGACAAGGTGCGCCGCGAAGTGGCCGCCGAAGCCGCCGCCCGCGAGCAGGTCATTGCCGCCAAGGCGCAGGAAGAGGCCATGAAGCATGTGCTGCCCTTCAAGCAGCGCCAGATCGAGCAGCGCCAGCTGGAGGCCGAAGCCGAGCGAGTGGCCCGTGTGAAGGCTGCCGAAGGCGCCGCCCAGGCCCGCCGCATCGAAGCCAGTGGCGAGGCCGACGCCCGCCAGAAACTGGCCGAAGCCGAGGCCTACCGCATGGACCGCGTGGGCAAGGTCAACGCCGAACAAATGGCCCGCGAAGGCGCGCTGGTGACCAAGCACCCGCTGCTCATCCAGAAGACGCTGGCCGACAAGCTCTCAGACAAGATCCAGGTCATCATCGCGCCCCCGCCCACCAATGGCGACTTCATCGGTGCCGCGCTGCTGGGCGGCAACCGCAACGCCCAGGCCGGTGCAGCCCAGGCTGCGGCCGTGGCCGACGAGGCCACCACCACCCAAGCTGTGGAGCAATGAACATGAACGCCACCCTCGCTACCTTGCTGGCCGCCGTCGCCAGCGCCGCAGTGACCGTGGCGGCCGAGGCCGCCCCCCAGCCATCGCCCAGCGCCCAGGGCAGCGCCATCGTGGTGCAAGACCAGGCCAGCCTGCGCGCAGCCCCGCGCGACGGCGCCCAGCAGCAGGCCAGCCTGTGGCAGGGCGAAGTGCTGGAAGTGCGCGGCGAGCGCCTCGACTACCTGCAGGTGTGGGACCACAAGCGCGAGCGCGGTGGCTTCATCCGCGCCAGCGATGTGCGCCGCGTGGCCCTGACCGAGGCCGAAGGCCCCGCGCTGCTGGCCGTCATGCGCTTTGTGCAAGACACGCCGGGCGCCGAGGCGCTGGGCATTGGCCTCACTGCCGCCTACCTGCAAGCCGCGCCCGCCAAGGCCCTGGCCGGTGTGGAGGGCGCGCAGGCCTTTGATGCGCTGGGCACCTTTGCCGACCGGCTGGCCCGCCGTGCCTCGGTGGCCGTGCCGGGCAAGGCGTCAGGCGCCACGCTGTCGGCGCACCTGGATGTGGCCAATGGCTACGGCGTGCGCTTTGCCACCTACGAGGTTGAAGGTCGCATGCAGGTCTGCTACGAGGGCGAGGCCTTTCGCCGCCTGCTGGCCATGCCCGTGGCCGATGCCGAGCAGCGCGCCCGCGCCGCCCTGGCGCTGACCCGCCCCGAGTGCATCAACCCCGACCTGCCTGCGCATGAGCGCGCCAAGGTCACCACCTGGCAGGCTGACGTGCTGGAGCGCGTGGACGTGGCCAATCTGCCCGGCTACCTGCGCAACCGCGTGCAAATGCGCCGCGCCAGCGTGTGGGGCGCTGCGGCTTTTCAGCAGGCGCGCAAGAACGCTGCCGACCCAGCAGTGGCCGCTGCCGCGGCCCGTGCATTGACGGAACTCAGCGGCGTGAGTAAGGCCGAACTGCCCGACGAAGACCAGGCCGCCTACAACGACGCCGCCATGCGCGTGAGTGCTGTGCGCTGGGCCTTGGTGCCTGCTGCGGCCCCGGTGGCGGCTACGGGCAACCGCCCCACACTGCTGACCGAACCCGGTGCCCCTGGCGAAACCTGCGTGCTGCTGGTGGACGCGCAACACAGCGCCAAGGCCCCGCTACTGCGCCGCTGCACCTACGGCGTGGTATGGGCCGCATCGGCCAGCACCAACCGCGAAGGCACGGCCGTGGCCCTGGCGGTACAACCCATGGAAGGCTGGCGCGAGCTGTGGGTGCTGCGCAAAACGCAAGGCGGCTGGCTGGCCGATGTGTTGCCCCCCGCTGCCACCACGCCCGAGACCGGCGTGGCCGAATGGGCGGGCTGGGTACCCGGCGGCCAGCAAATGCTGGTGGCCCGCGAAGCCCGGGGCCAGGGCCGCTACCGCAAGAGCTTTGAAGTGGTGCGGCTGGAGGGCCTGACCACGGAGCGCGTGACCGGCGATGTTGCCGCGCTGCCCCTGTTCCAGCGCTGGCAAGACCCGGCATGGAAGCGCGAAACGCTGAGCTTGCGTTGAACGAAGCAAGCTAGGTCGGGGGAGGATTTGGCGGGGTCCGTAAACTTGGCCCCGTCTTTTTCACTGAATGCCTGCTTCATGCCCGCTGCCGTTACGCCTTCGCTGTCCACCTTGCTCGCCCTGGTGTGCCTGAATAGAGTTTTGAATTGGAGTTGTCATTTTTACCTGTGCAGGCCGTTGTGAACAGGGTTTCAGAAAGCCATGCAAAGTTTGCAAAAACTGGAATTTGAGCTTAGCGAGTATGCAGTGCCAAGGGAATAGAGTTGCGAAATAATCTGAGAAGCTCAGGAACCTGTCTACCGGTAGGAGCTAGCCTTCACACGGCGTTTGTACTAACTCTTCGAACGCAAGCTGCGAGGACAAGGGTTTACACAAGACGTGAGTTCTACGGGTTTAACGCACACTCAATTAACGCCTTTGGAGTCGGGGCTGGTTGGGTGAGTAGAAACTACTTTGCTGGCAAAGTCACGCCGCAAGACGTACTGGTCAAGCACACTGTCTTTGGCTTCGCCAGATTGGGGTTGTCTAGCTTGGATGCCGAAAGGGCAAGCAGTAGCCTTATAGGGGGGCGCCGACTTTGCGGTGAGCTTCAAGCAAGCACTCAAGTACACGTGCGAGGTGCTGTGCTACGTTGGTGCCCAATTTGCGCTGATGCGGAGTCCGGTGAGCTTGGGTTTGCCTCATGGCATGTGTTTCATCAGCTCCCGTTCGTGTTGATGTGCCCCACACATTGCACTCCGCTCGTCACCGTAGACGGCCTATGTCAATGCTATGACCGCGACCCTATCAAGCTGCGACTTCCAGGCGAGAGATGTCATACCTGCCACAAAATTGAACCAGTCGAGCTGGCAGTCCCTACAGGAAACGCCTACCGCCGATTTGTGAAACTATGCGCGGAAGCTTTTCATGAGCAACCATCGACTTTCATCCACGAAAATTGGACCCGATTCGTCTTGGAATTTGTTGGCTGTTTTGGATCGGAAGCCAGAGCAATCGATGCTATTGAGAAGCAACTGTGCAAGGATTGGGAGTTGCCGTTTGCTGAGTCGATTGGGAGCGCTTGGGGTTGGGCCATCTCGGTGCCCGAAGTTCTTGGCTTAGTCGTTAAGGACAGATACAACTCCTCTGCCACATGGAAAAAAATCGTTGTGTATGACGCAATGAAGAAAGTTCTTCCATGCGATATCAAGGTTTGCTGTCGACCACATTCCTAGTAAATCAGTTGCGTCGGCACATACGCCAGAGCATGCGCCAAAACGTTGCCCCGGAGCATGCTTGCGCAGAGGTCGCACAGGAGGCTTGCTTTGTTCAATTTCGTCGCTTTTACTGAATTCGGCGAAAGGCTTTCATTGCCTCCTGGGGATCGGGCTCACACGTCAATTCTCTGGATGTGTGAAATGCTTGCAGCATTTGGTTCTGGGGCTGTTGAGATCGGTTGCCGGAAGCGGTTATGTGAGTATGGCCCATGGGCGTTTCAGGGGTGATCGCGAGATGCGTACTTCTGCCGCCGGAGCGGGTTTCGCTAGCGCTATGTCCTACTTTGGGAGGCATGGAGTTCAGATTCCGCCGCCATATAGTTTGCTGTGACCAATTTGGAAGGTACTCGCCGTGCCATTGAACCCAGGAACCTCGATTGCGGAGCCCTTTGTTCCGCAGACATCGTGATAGATGATCCCTTCAGGTTCCCAATTCTTAGAAGGGCGAAAAACGCGCGTACTTCTCGGTTCGAGATGAGAAGGAAGGGCAGTGTGTATTTAGGGAGCGCCCCTTGCATTTGTATAGGAGGCGAATGCTCTCAGTGCGCGTACGCAGGATGAAACAGAAGCGTGACGGCCGAAAGGTGGTCATTTGAGCGATCGACCGGCTTCTGAGGGAAGTGGCAGGACATCCTTAAGTGCGGCAAAGTACTCAATCTGACGAAATGTCATTCCATGTTCAGCTTGCTTTATTAATACTCGTGTTGCCAAGTAAACCGAACAGATGCTCGTCTCAAGCAATTCCTCCGTGATACAGCTCCACTTGCTCCTCCAATTGGGCGACAGGTTCCGGCGCCTCCGAGAGTCCCAAGGCCTGAGCACGGTGGAGACGGCGAGCCGCCTGGGAATCTCGCGGGCAACACTGAGAGCGGTCGAAGCGGGAGATCCCACGCCGTCCATCGGCACCTACTTAATAGTCATGTCCGCGTTAGGCATCTTGGGTGACTTGGCGTTGCTGGTGGATGAAGTGACACAACCGGTCACGCCAAACAATCGGGCGGCTGGCGTAAGCCTTGAAGCGCCGTTGGCTCGAATCGTCGTTTCCGCCGACACCTCCCGTCACCGGATCCAGGATCTGCAAAGTCTCGCCCTCCATGAAGAAGCGGTGCGACGCGTTCGCGCTGAGCCTGCGTTGTTGCAGCAGGCCCAGGCAGTTCTTCAAAAGTGGTTGGATGCTGGAGACCTACGTTCGGCAAGCCTGTGGCTTGAGTGGAAAGACATCCTGGAGCATCGCAAGTGGCGTAAGGCACTGGGGAGAACCCACCGAGCGCAGGAACTGAGGCAAGCGTCCCCAATGACCGCTGTTCTGCCACCAGAGGTCCGAAAACGCATCCTCCAAGAAGTCCGTGAACTGAAGGAAGGCGTCGTTCTTGAAATCGCCGGTAGGTCTCGTCAATGACAAGTACCGTTCGGACAAGCCTTTGGCAGAGGCCGAAATTTGACGCTCGATCACAAGAATTGCACTATCAGTGTTGCGTACTGATCCCCATCCATTTCCACGGAGCAAGCCATGGCCCTTGAAGACGACATCGCCACTCTCACCGTGCTCGTACAGGGCATGCTCGCTGAGTCAGGAGAGAAAGCCGGTTTTGATGCAAGGGCGTGGCTGGACCGTTGGCTTACTGGTATGGTCCCAGCATTGGGAAATCGGAGACCCATCGATGTGCTCAACGAGCCCGATGGCCTGGAGGTAGTGAAGAGCTTGCTCTCGCGAGCCCAATCTGGTGCGTACTCGTGAGCAAAGGCAGGGAGTTGGCTAGTCACGTGTCTGATCAGGACCGGTCGCCATCCCCACTGACCAATTGACACCATGCAGAATACCTATGGCTATGCCCTGTAGCCAGAACTCTCCGTATCTCCCTGCGTCTACTCCCCGGAGCGCGGACGTGGTGCTGTACCTCGACCTCGATGGTGTTGTCCACCATGAAAAAGTGCTCTGGCATCCAACTAGGGGCATCTACATGAGCCCGTATGAGGCTGCAGGGCACACTCTTTTCGAATGGATTCCTATCTTGGAATCGGTGCTTGAACCGTACCCGGCAGTTGCCCTGGTGCTAAGTAGCACCTGGTGCATCCGCCCCGGATACAGCGCAACCCTCAAACGGCTTCCGGCCTCCCTGCGTGCTCGGTTCATTGGAGGGACGTACCACAAGCGTGTCCATGGCGTGGACCCCTGGAACCTGTCCATGTTTCGCACCACACCCCGGGGTAGGCAAATTCAAGAAGACGCGCAACGCCGAAAGCCCCGGCAGTGGATAGCTCTCGATGACGATTTGGAGGGGTGGCCCGACTCGTGTCGGGAAAATTTGGTCGCGTGCGAAGGAACTACCGGCTTGTCCAACCCTGTAGTTCAACACGAGCTGAGGGAAAAACTGCGCGGCTGCCATGCGGGGTTGTCCGCCCAACTCTCGTAGTTTCTGAAAACAACTAACCGATGATGCGACGCCACTCAGACATCCTCGCGGTCTTGCAATCTGTCGCTGGCATCGTGAAGCGTCGCCACGCACTCCCGATCTTGGCCAATTTGGTCAGCCGTCGGACAGCCAGTATCGACCTCATGGATTTGGATATCGGCCCGTTGGTTCTCGAAGCGCCAGTTCGCCACAGCGCCGAGGTCTTCGCCTTGCTCTCACGTCCGGTGGCCATGCTCAAGCAGGCTTTTGCCTTGAACTTGCCCCGCACTTCCTTTTTCAGCAGCAAGGTCGGCGGCCGCAACGCGCCATAGGGCGCCAGTGATGAAGTCCCCATGAAAAAAGCCTCGACAACATCAACCTCAACGACTCGCCACCGAACAAACAACACCCCAAGCGCAGTTGGAAATCCGTCGCCCTACGCGTCTGCTGCTGAGACCAAGGCCTTTCTGGCTGGCAGCCTGGCCGCCCGGATGGTTCGCTTGGAAGCCAATGACATGCTCAGCACAGACATGGCTGCGGATCTGGTCGGTACCACCCCAGCGACAATCAATGCGTGGATCGCCAGAGGGCGGGCTATCGGATTGACTCAAACTCGGCATGCTTTCAAGTTGCCCAGTTGGCAGTTTGAACCTGCCCTATGGGATGCAGTGCCCAAACTTTCAAAAGCCTTGGGAACGACTGAGGGCTGGGCGCTACTCTCCTTCTTGGAGACACCATCGGGCGCTTTGGGCGGCCGGACACCGCGTCAGGCGATAGAGCAGGGTCATCTGGCCCGTGCAATTGAAGTGGCGGGTGCTGAGGGCTATTGACCCCTCTACGCCCCATGAAACTCGCAGATCTTCAGTACATCCGTTACTTCTAGCTCCTAGCTCCGCAGCTTCTTTTCCGTGTTGGCAATCAAGTGCCCCTGCGGGCACGGTGAAGAAAGGGAGACGGCTACTCCTGTTTCGATGCTCGGCCACGATGTGACGATCCTGGTGACCAAAACGGTCCGGCAACGGCCGGGGAAGATTGAGCTGGAGTTCCGCTGCTCCTCCTGAGCGCCAGCTCACCAGATCAGTGGTTCTCGACAGGAGCGGCAATCATCAGGGCGCGTTCTTCAGCATCCAACCGTCGACGCTTGGGCACCTTGACAATGCCTTTCATGTCATCGGCGGTCTCATTTATTTACGCGCTCGGACAGTCGTGCGACCGCGACGCAGCGATTGCTGTCGCTCAGTTCGGCGGAATGTACTCTCGCTCGATAGCACCAAGCAGTCATTGGTTTGGACGTTCGTCGCCTATTCTGACCAGATGCTCCCCGAGGTACGGCTGCGGTACCCGCAAGGTCATGCCCTCATCGCGTGAGTGATCGTTTCCTCGCTGGGTGAATAAGAAGCCCAACTTCAAGCAGGTATCTGGATCCCATATGCACCCATGCGGATGCGCCCTAGTCATTGCGGAGAAGCCGTCTCTCTATTGGCTGCGCTGTCTTCCGATACCCACGTGTTCAGTTTTTTGGGCGCACCAAAAGGTGCCCCGTCAGTTGGGGCCATGGCTAGGGATGAGGGACGTATCGAACTGGGTTGGCATTGACCCGATATGAATGCAGCTCATAAGCGTGTGGAACAAAAAGAGCCTACCGCCTGTATAGACGAATTCATATAGTTTCCGGAAGAGTTGTAGCAACGTGCCTTCCTGCAAAAAACTTAGGGCCCCTCTATGAACATCAAACGCTGGTGTCTCGGTCGATCTGTGGCGACATCCGAAGCGTCAGTAACCACGACCTCGATGTGTGCATATCGGTCGGAGCGACGGCGAAATCTGTTCGTTGGACGCCAATTCAATTCAGAGCCGCCCCACTACACACGACCCAGCACTTCTTTCGGGCAGAGCATGCCTTGGTGCTGTTTGTGAGATCCAAGCACAAGTTGGACTCAACCAACGGTTTGCGTCGGATGGGATCTGGTGTTCCTGCATTGACGCCCACAGACACGAGGCTTCGACAGACCAACTAAGTCATACGCGGTGTATGCACCATTCTTACCGCGAGGAATCCGAGTGGGTCAACTCGTCAATGACGAGCGATACCAGGCTGGTCAACTCACGACCACTTAAATTCAATAAGCCTCAGCGAGACCACCAATGCAAAAGCTCATCTCAGCGGCCCTCCTTGCATGGACCTGCTGCTTCGCTTCATCGGCATCTGCAGCCACTGCAACCGACTCTTCACCCATGACGAATCTGCAAACCACCGCCGATACGCTCTCATCTCGTCAACAGGCCATCGTTCCCATAGCCGCCCACGCCGCAGTCGGCGATATGGCCAGACTGAGCATCGCGATCAACCAAGGTCTCGATACTGGCCTGACGGTGAATGACGCGAAGGAAATTCTGGTCCAGCTCTATGCCTATGCGGGCTTTCCACGCTCCCTCAACGCCCTGGGTGAGCTGATGAGGGTTGTGGAAGACCGCAAGAAGCGCGGCTTGATCGACGCGATTGGCCGTGTGCCGACTCGCACCATCCCCACGGGCGACGCGCTGCTAGCTGCTGGCACCGCCAACCAAACCAAGCTCCTTGGTGCTCCGGTCAAGGGGCCGCTGTTCGAATTTGCTCCAGCTGCCGATCTATACCTCAAGTCCCATCTGTTTGGAGACATCTTCGAGCGAGACAACCTCGACTGGAAAAGCCGCGAGCTGGCTACGGTGGGCATGCTCTCCGCCCTCCAGGGGGTGGACCCGCAGTTGCAGTCCCACGTGGGTATCAGCATGAACATCGGGATCACGGAGTCCCAATTGAAACAAGTCGCTCAGATAGTGACTGAGCAGGTCAATGCTGATGCCGGGACTCGAATTGCCGACGCTATCAAGCGACACCTGACCACCAGGACATCTAGGTAAGCCACCCAACCCACAATTGATCGAGGAACCAATGAAAACCCTCACATTAACTCTCGCGTCGTTCGCTTTGGTCGCAGGCGTACAAGCAGCAGACATTGTCGTGAAGCGCAACGGTTCACAACCGTCGGTCAAAGGATCCGCCGCAACGTTCACAGGCTCGGTGCGCAGCGAAGCGTTGTTCGACGCCGTGCCACCGGCGCGGACATCGGGTGGATTGGTCACCTTCGAGCCAGGCGCCCGTTCGGCATGGCACACCCATCCTCTGGGTCAGACGCTGATGGTGACGTCAGGAAAAGGTTGGGTGCAGCAGGAGGGCGGCGCTCGCGTGGAGATCAATCCCGGCGACGTGATCTGGACGCCGCCTGGTGTGAAGCATTGGCATGGAGCCACTGCGACCACAGGCATGAGTCATATTGCAATACAGGAAGCGCTAGACGGCAAACGGGTCGAATGGCTGGAAAGAGTCACAGATGAGCAGTACGGCAAATAGATAAAAGCAAATGTGCCGAAGGCTTCTGCTGAGCGGCCAGCCCAACCTCCGCGAATATCCGCGAAAATTTGAAAGCGTTGAATGACAAAAGCCCTCAGCCATGAACGCAGAATGCTTCTGCGCGTAACGCCCGCCCTGGCGGCGGGAACGCTCTTGGCGTCGCTGGCACCTCTTGCCTCTGCAGGAAAGCCCGGGATCGACACAAGCAAGGTCAATGTGGGCTATGGGACCAGTGTTCAGGATGTTCAAGTGCTGTTCGCCGACCTGCAGCCTCAACTGATTCAAAGCAGCCGCACAGTCCCCCCTCATGTTCTTTGTGCCCGTGCAGGCGCGTTGGCCAAGTCAGCGCGGATCCTAGGTATTCCCATGACGTTCGCCGTGGTTCCGTTGGCTGGCCAGGCTGGAAAATTGATCGACGAGCTCGCCGAATATGCGACTCCGGACATCACTTTCAGTAGGGTGGTTGCCAGCCCATTCATGGAGCCCGGCATTGTGGCCCGGCTTGCCGCCAATCGCCGAAGAACACTGGTGATCGCTGGTTTCACGGCTGAAGTGGCCGTACTCCAGGCGGCGATGGACGGCATCGCGGCAGGATATAAAGTACAGGTGCCCTTGGATGCCGTCGGTAGCCAATCGGAGCGCACTGAGGCCCCCTCAATTCGGCAGATAGAGATGGCGGGCGGAACGACGACTTCGGTCCTCAGCTTGGTAGCACAGTGGGCACCCGATTTCTCCCGACCTCCAGGTTCAGAAACCATCAAAGCCGTTTTCTCGCAGGGATAACGCCAGCCCTAGAGCGCTCAAGCCCGTAATTTCAGGGCCTCTACGATGAGCGCAAACGCGGGCAAGGATTGACGACGGCTGGGGTAATAGAGATGGTAGCCCGGGAAGGTCGGGCTCCAATCTTCCAGCACACGCACCAAGCGGCCGGCCTCTACGTGAGGCTGAAGGACGTCCTCAGGCGCGTAGGTCAGCGCATACCCTTCCAGTGCCGCGTTGAGGAGCTGCGCCGACGTGTTGAAAATGATCTGACCGGGCACTTGGACGTTCAATCCTTTTCCGTCGCGCGCAAATTCCCATGCATACAGTCCCCCATGCGTCGCCATGCGCAGATTGGCGCAGTTGTGCGATGTTAGATCCTGGGGTGTCCGTGGTTTGGGCCGATTCGCAAAGTAGGCCGGAGCTGCGGCGACGCCCATCCTAAAGTCCGGTGAGATGCGGACCGCAATCATGTCCTTGGCAATCTGATCGCCGATTCGCACGCCAGCATCGAACCGCTCGGCCACGATGTCAATCAACCCATAACCAATGTTGATCTCTAACTGGATGTCCGGGTATTCGGGCAGCAGCTTTGACAGTTTGGGCCAGAGGATCGTCGAAGCTGCATGGTCATGCGTGGTGATGCGTATCGTGCCTGCGGGCTTCTCGCGCAACTCGCTAATGGCCGCCAGTTCTGTCGCGATGCCTTCGTAGTGCGGAGCCAGGCTCAAGAGCAGGCGCTCTCCAGCCTCGGTCGGCGAAGCGCCCCGCGTAGTTCGGGCCAGAAGACGCACTCCTAAGCGCTCCTCCAGCGCTCGCATGCTGTGGCTCAACGCTGATTGGGTGACGCCCAACTGGGCCGCAGCACGTGTGAAGCTCCGCTCTCGCGCCACGACGATGAAGGACGAGAGGGTGTTGAGGTCAACGCGATCTGCCATGAGAGGAATTCATATCGTTTAGTCAAGTATGCCGGGTTCTCACATGACCCTCAAGTTTTTACAGTAGCTGCATGCCTTCCGAACCCGCCAATTCGGCACCCACCAACGAGG
This sequence comes from Acidovorax sp. FG48, assembly GCF_057809085.1. Lineage (NCBI taxonomy): Bacteria > Pseudomonadati > Pseudomonadota > Betaproteobacteria > Burkholderiales > Comamonadaceae > Acidovorax > Acidovorax sp. FG48. The sequence continues at coordinate 66,983 of NZ_JBMDJH010000016.1, forward strand.
GCAACAACAACTCTGAAGGAGCTTGATATGCAAAAGCGAACCCTGGGCAAAAATGGCCCAGAAGTCTCCGCCATCGGCCTGGGCTGCATGGGCCTGACCTTTGGCTACGGACCGGCGACGGAAAAATCGACCGCCGTTGAATTGATCCGAGCCGCATACGAACGCGGTATTACGTTCTTCGACAGCGCCGAAGCCTACGGCGCGGTGAATGAAGAAATGCTCGGAGAAGCCGTCGCTCCCTTTCGCGACCAGGTGGTCTTGGCCACGAAGTTCGGATTCAAGGACGGCATCGCCACGGCCGGCCTTGACAGCACGCCCGAGCGCATCCGGGTAGTGGCTGAGCAATCGCTCAAGCGCCTGAAGACGGATCGCATTGACCTCTTCTACCAACATCGCGTAGACCCGAACGTACCAATGGAAGACGTGGCGGGCACAGTCCGTGATCTCATCCAGGAAGGCAAGGTCAAGCACTTCGGCCTGAGCGAAGCTGGCGTACATGCCATCCGCGCTGCGCATGCGGTCCAGCCCGTGGCTGCACTGCAGAGTGAATACTCGATGTTCACCCGTGAGCCTGAACATGAAATCATCCCAACCCTGGAAGAACTGGGCATCGGTTTCGTAACCTTCAGCCCGCTGGGCAAGGGCTTCCTGGCAGGCAAGATCGATGCCTCCACGACCTTCGCCGAAGGCGACGTGCGCAAGAATCTGCCCCGTTTTGCCGACGAAGCCCGTGAGGCCAATCACAACCTGGTTACGTTGATTGGCGAAGTAGCCAAGCGCAAGAACGCCACGCCAGCGCAAATCGCGCTGGCGTGGTTGCTGGCACAAAAACCATGGATCACTCCGATCCCCGGCACTACCAAGCTGCATCGCCTGGAAGAAAACATTGGCGGCGCCAGCGTCGAACTGACGGCTGCCGACCTGAAGGAGCTGTCTGATGTGATGGCCAAGGTCCCCGTCACGGGCGAGCGCTACAACGCCCAGATGATGAAGACGGTCAACCGTTGAGGGCCAGGTATGAACGCACAAACACTCAATGGACGCGTCGCGCTTGTCACCGGTGGCACGACCGGCATTGGCTTCGGCTCGGCCAAGCGCTTGCTTGAACATGGGGCAACCGTCTACATCACTGGCCGCCGGCAAGAGGTGCTCGAAGCAGCAGTCGCTAGGCTTGGTAGCGGTGCCCGTGGCCTCCAGGCAGACGTTAGCAACAAAGCCGACATGCAGCGCGTAGCCGACACCATCAAGGCCACCCACGGCACGCTGGATATTTTGTTCGCCAACGCTGGCGGCGGTCACGCCACCCCTCTTGAGCAGCTGACCGAAGAGCAGATCGACAGCGAACTGTCCATCAATATCAAGGGCGTAGTTCTGACCATGCAGACGATGCTGGGCGTGCTGCGCAACGGCGCCTCTGTGGTGCTCAACGCCTCGATCACTGCGGACATGGGCCTGTCGGGATTTGCAGTCTATGCGGCGACGAAGGCGGCAGTGCGCTCGCTCGCCCGCAGCTGGACGACGGACCTCAAGCACCGTGACATCCGCGTCAACACCATCAGTCCGGGTGTCGTGCCCACCGAAGGATACGGCAAAGAGCAGAAGATGACCGAGCAGCAGGTGGCGGACTATGTAGAGCGCGTCTCGGCAGAGATACCTGCGGGCCGCGTGGGCTCAACGCAAGACATCGGAGACGCGCTGGTGTTCCTGGCGTCCGACGCAAGCACATACATCCGTGGCATTGATCTGGTCGTGGACGGTGGCATGACCAGGGTCTACGCCGGCAAGAACTGAAGGAGCCAGAACTATGACCGCAAGCCAACGGGACGAAGTCCACATCGTATGCGAGCTGCGCTGCGAGACGGCCAACCGAGACCGGGTGCGGGAACTGGCGCTGCAGTTCGTAGAACCCGCCAGGGCAGAAATAGGCTGCCTGTACTACCAGCTACATCAAAAGCGCGACGATCCCAACACGTTCCTCATCATCGACGGATGGGTCAACCAAGCGGCTGTGGATGCACACGCCGGCAATGCCCATGTTGCCGATGTGATGAGAGAGCTGGCACCGCTGCTGACCTTCGGGCCCTCGCTCACCTTTACTCGGCGTGTGAGCGAGTGATGCGCTCTCCTCGGGCCGTTGATCCGGCGAGGGAAATCATGACCTTGATCATCCTCAGAAATTGACGACTTACTTTACTGACAGGGACATCGTATGAAGCGACGAACCATCCTCAATCTGGCAGTCAGCGCATCTGCTGCCGCAGGCCTGTTGGGCCCCGCTGCAGCTCGCGCAACCGACGCGAAGACTTTCGTTCTGCTACACGGAGCATTTCACGGCGGCTGGTGCTGGTCGCCCGTGGCCGAGCGCTTGCGAGCTGAAGGGCACCGGGTCTTCACTCCAACGTTTACCGGCGTTGGCGAACGCGCCCACTTGCTGAATCCAACCGTTGATCTGAACACGTTCATTCAAGACGTCATCGCCGTCGTGGAAATGGAGGAGTTGCAGCGGATCACGCTCGTGGCGCACAGTTTCGGCGGCTACGTCGCCAGCGGCGTCATTGACCGCATACCGGGACGCATTGCGTCAGCCATCTACCTCGACGCTCCCATGGGCTCCAACGGAGTGTCAGTGCTGGGCGAGGCTCCGGCAGACGTCAGGCAGGCACGCCTTGCAGCAGCGGTGGATTTGAACGGCACCCGCGCTATTGCACCGCCATCTTCCACCGCCTTTGGATTGTCCGAGGCGGCGCAAGTTGCGTGGGTCAATCGCAGAATGACGCCGATGCCACTGAGGGCCTACGAAACGCCGCTCACGCTGAAAGGGCCGCCAGGGGGAGGGCAGCCGAAGCGCTTTATTCGATGTGTCGAACCTGCACTCCCCAATATTGAGGCCTCGGGAAGGTATGCCCGTGAGCACGGGTGGAGATACTCGGAGCTGCGCACTGGGCATGACGCGATGATTTCAATGCCGACTCAAGTCGCTGAGATGCTGTTGGTGGATTGACTACGTGATCGTGGTGGCCACAAGCAGTGGATTCGTGACGACAGATGCATCCTCGATGGCTGTGTCAGCCATAGCATGGCAGAAAGGCGTCCGGCGATATTGTGCGCTGTCTGCTCTTGGTAGCAGTAGTCGTTCAGCGACATCGGATCGAGCGACAGCAACCAGCCTAAAGCCGCCACGCCTGAAGGTTCAGGGTTGGATGTCGTCAACTTCTGTTTGCATTCGAACGAAACTTTCTAGCTGACTAAGACGAGCCAATCCGGCCTGAGCAACATCGAAGCTTGGGCAATGTTCGATGCCGTACAGCAACTTGACATGGCACTTCCTAGGATCGTTGGTCTCGGACTGCCTAAGCTGCCTACTGCTGTTCCAGAATCTCCAGAGCCTCTTTCGCAATCGCCAGCGAGAGTTCCTCATGAAGAATCCCAGCCTTTAGCACCAAGTGTTGCAAACGACGTTCGCGACTAGGCTCCTTGCCGATGAAGTCGCGCCGTTCAATGCGCTGGTAGATGTCAAGCTTGGCCTGGTGCATCGCCTGCAGTCGGGCGATTTCCTTCTCAAGCCCCGTGGGGCCAACCGCAGCCTCGGCGCGCAGGCGCACCATGAGCTCGTCGCGCAGGGGCGTGGGGTCCTGCTGCTCGGCGATCCAGCGCCGGAGTTCCTTGCGACCTGAAGGCAGCAGGCGGAACTGGCGCTTTCGGCCGCGGCCCGTCTCCGCGGGCAAAGCCTCGATCCATCCTGCTTCCTCCAGCCGTGCCAACTCGCGGTAGATCTGCTGGTGCGTGGCGTGCCAGAAGTAGCCGATGGACTTGTCAAAGCGCTCGGCGAGCTCCGAGCCCGAGCAGGGGTGCTCGACAAGGGCAGTGAGAAGGGCGTGGGGCAGGGACATCGAAAGGGTGCGCCGGGAGGAAACTGCAAAGGCCGCCATCTTGCCTGAATCGGGAGGGTTCTTCATTGTTTATGCAACCAGTTGCATAAATGCGGGATACTGACTATATTTGTGCAACTGGTTGCATAAACAAGAAAGAGACCTGCGATGAACGCCATCCTGAAACCCGCCCCGGCCCCGCTGAAATCTCCGGCTGACAGCAATAGCCCCTATCCACACCTGCATGCCCCGCTGGACCTGGGCTTCACCACGCTGAAGAACCGCGTGCTCATGGGCTCCATGCACGTGGGGCTGGAGGAGGTGGCCAACGGCTTCGAGCGCATGGCAGCTTTCTATGCCGAGCGCGCGCGCGGCGAGGTCGGGCTCATCGTCACGGGCGGCATTGCACCCAACGAGCGCGGTCGGCCCATGCAGGGCGGGGCCATGCTGGTCAACGAGCACGAGGCCGCGCAGCACCGCAAGGTGACCCAGGCCGTGCATGCTGAGGGCGGCAAGATCGCGATGCAGATCCTGCACTTCGGTCGCTATGCCTACCACCGCGACCTGGTGGCCCCGAGCGCGCTGCGCGCACCCATCAACCCCCACGTGCCGCATGCGCTCACCGCTGATGAGGTGGAGCAGACCATCGAAGACTTCGCGCGCTGCGCCGCGCTGGCCCAGCACGCGGGCTACGACGGGGTGGAGGTCATGGGCTCCGAGGGCTACCTGATCAACGAGTTCATCGCTGCGCGCAGCAACCACCGCGATGACGCCTGGGGCGGCAGCTACGCCCACCGCATGCGCTTTCCGGTGGAGATCGTGCGGCGCACGCGCGAGCGCGTGGGGCCGAACTTCATCATCATCTACCGCCTGTCCATGCTCGACCTGGTGGAGGGCGGCTCCACGCTGGCCGAGGTGATCGAGTTGGCCCAGGCCATCGAGGCGTCGGGCGCCACCATCCTGAACACCGGCATCGGCTGGCACGAGGCACGTATCCCCACCATCGCCACCAAGGTGCCGCGCGCGGCCTATGCGTGGGTGACAAAGCAGGTGATGGGGCAGGTGGGCATACCGCTCATCACCTCCAACCGCATCAACACGCCCGAGGTGGCCGAGCGCCTTCTGGCCGAGGGCTTTGCCGACATGGTCTCCATGGCGCGGCCCCTGCTGGCCGATGCCGACTTCGTGCGCAAGGCGCGCCAGGGCCGGGCCGACGAGATCAACACCTGCATCGCCTGCAACCAGGCCTGCCTGGACCACACCTTCGGCGGCAAGATCACCAGTTGCCTGGTCAACCCCCGCGCATGCCACGAGACGGAACTGGTCATCGCCCCCACCGCCGCCAAGAAGCGCATCGCCGTGGTCGGCGCCGGTCCGGCCGGCCTGAGCTTTGCTGTCACGGCCGCCCAACGCGGCCATGCAGTGGTGCTGTTCGATGCGGGCAGCGAGATCGGCGGCCAGCTCAACATCGCCAAGCAGGTGCCGGGCAAGGAGGAGTTCTACGAAACCCTGCGCTACTACCGCCGCCAGCTGGAGCTGCACGGTGTGGAGGTGCGCCTGAACACCCGAGTAGAAGCTGCCGACCTGGCGGGCCAGGGATATGACGAGGTGGTGGTGGCCACAGGCATAAAGCCGCGCACCCCGGACATCGAAGGCATCGACCACCCCAAGGTGCTGAGCTACCTGGACGTTCTGCGCGACAAGAAGCCGGTGGGCCGGCGCGTGGCCATCATCGGCGCGGGCGGCATCGGCTTCGACGTGGGCGAGTACCTCACGCACGAAGGCGAGAGCGGCGCGCTGGCACCTGCCAAGTTCAATGAGGAGTGGGGCATCGACCCCGCCTATGCCCAGGCCGGCGGTCTGCGCCCTGCACAGGTGGAAGCCCCCGCGCGCCAGGTGCACCTGCTGCAGCGCAAGAGCAGCAAGGTCGGCGATCAGCTGGGCAAGACCACGGGCTGGATCCACCGCACCTCGCTCAAGGCGCGCAACGTGGGCATGAGCTCGGGCGTGGCCTATGAGCGCGTGGACGATGCGGGCCTGCACATCACCATCGATGGCGGCGCACCCCAGGTGCTCGACGTCGACCACATCGTAGTCTGCGCCGGCCAGGAGCCGCTGCGCGCGCTGTACGACGCGCTGGTGGCCGCGGGCCAGAGCTCCCACCTCATCGGCGGTGCCGACGTGGCGGCCGAACTCGACGCCAAGCGCGCCATCCTGCAGGGCACGACGCTCGCCGCATCCATCTGACTGATTTTCGATTTATCCCCAGGAGACACACCATGACCGAAGCACCGAAGAACATCCACCCCGCCGTCGCCCGCTCGCTCGACACCTGGCACCACATGGTGGCCAGCCGCGACCTGTCGAACCTGCTCTCCATCGTGCATCCCGACGCGGTGTTCCGCTCGCCCATGGCGAACACGGCTTACACCTCGGCCCCGGCGCTGATGCTGGCCCTGTCCACGGTGATCCAGGTGTTCGAGGACTTCACCTACCACCGCCAGCTGGCCACCGACGACGGCCTGAACATCGTGCTGGAGTTCAGCGCCCGCGTGGGCGACAAGCAGCTCAAGGGGATCGACCTGGTGCGCTTCAACGAGCAAGGCCAGATAACAGAGTTCGAAGTCATGGTGCGCCCTTTGAGCGGCCTGCAGGCCCTGGGTGCCGAGATGGGGGCGCGGCTGGGCGACAAGCTTCCGGCCTTCAAGGCAAAGGCTTGAAGCGTTCGTAAAAGAAAAGACAGGAGACAAAGCCCATGACCGCCACCACCGCACCGCCAACTTTCGCGCCTTGGGAGAGTTCCTACCCGCCAGCCCTGCGCAACTACCAGCTCGACTTGGCGGCGCTGCCCGCCAATGCTGCGCAGCTGGCCACGCAGGCCGCGGCGGACCACGGGGACCAGCCCGCATTCACATTCGTACTGCCCACGGGCGCGAACGTGGTGCGCAGCTTTCGCGAGATCGATGCCCTGTCGGACGCCTTCGCCGTCTGGCTGGTGCGCGAGCAGGGCCTGCAGGTGGGCGATGTGCTCGCGCTGCAGTTGCCCAACAGCCTGCACTATCCCATCGCGGTGTTCGGTGCGTGGAAGGCCGGGGTCATCGTGACCAACGTGAACCCGCTGTACACCGGGCGCGAGCTGCGCCTGCAGCTCGAAGACAGCGGCGCGCGGCTGCTGTTGGTGTGCGACATGTTCCTGCCGGTGGCGCGGCCTGTTGCAGAAGAGTTGGGATTGCCGGTGTTGACGGCCAGCCTGTGGGACTTTTTTGAGGAACCCGTGGCCTCAGCCATCCGCGCCAAGATGGCGGGGCCTGCCGACCCCGCCGCGGTGCCGCTGCCGCGCATGGTCGATGCGCTGGCGCAGGGCAAGGCGCTGGCACCTGTCGACCACCGCAGCCACCCCGTGGCGGTGTATCAGTACACGGGCGGAACCACCGGGCGCAGCAAGGGCGCGGTGATCACGCACGGCAACATCCTGGCCACCCTGCGCATCACGCGCGATTTTCTGGATGCCTACGACGGCCCCCAGCGCGGCGAGACCATGCTCACCGGGCTGCCCATGTACCACGTGTTCGCTTTCATGGTGAACTTCCTGGTGTTCTTCCAGGTGGGGGCGCGCAACCTGCTGGTGCCCAACCCGCGCCCCATGTCCAACCTGCAAAAGACCTTCGAGCAGTTCGACGTGCAGTGGACCGCCGGGGTGGACACGCTGTTCGCTGGCCTGATGGCCGAGCCCTGGTTCCAGGCCAGCCCACCGAAGCTGCGCTACGCGTTTTCGGGTGGCACGGCCTTGCGTACATCGACCGCGCAGGCCTGGCAGGCGCTGGTCTGCCCCATCATCGAAGGCTATGGCATGACAGAGACGTCCTGCATCGTCTCGTGCAACCCGCCCTCGGCCACGCCGCGCCTGGGCACCGTGGGTGTGCCCATGCCTGGTTGCCGCGTGCGCGTGGTGGATGATCAGGGGCGCGACCTGCCCCAGGGCGAGCGCGGCGAGCTGCTGGTGCGGGGCCCGCAGGTCGTGGCCGGCTACCTGCATGCGCAGGCCGACAGCGCCAGTGCGATCAAGGACGGCTGGCTGCACACGGGCGATATCGCGCAGCTGGAAGAGGGTGGCTACATCCGCATCGTGGACCGCAAGAAGGACATGATTTTGGTCTCGGGCTTCAACGTCTACCCCAACGAGGTGGAGGACGTGCTGGCCGCCCACCCCGGCATCGCCGAGGCCGCCGTCATCGGTGTGCAGGATGCCGCCACCGGCGAGGCCGTACGCGCCTTCGTCGTGCCGCGCAACCCCACGCTCACGGTCGAGGACGTGGAGCGCCACTGCCGCACCCAGCTCACGGCCTACAAGGTGCCGCGACAGATCGTCTTCCGCGATCAACTGCCCAAGTCGCCGGTGGGCAAAATCCTCAGGGCTTCGCTGCGCGAAGCAATGTGATCGTGGTCTGATGCGCGCTGCGGCTCTTGCAGACTCGATTTACAGGTACGGCGGCAATGCAGCGGTTGGAGCCGTTGTAACACCAACAGCGAACGAGTGGTCGGGGCCAGTCTGCAGTCGCGGAACCTTCCGCAGATCGCATTGCTCGAACGACCGCACCGGAGTGCGCTGCGGTCATCGCTGTCATTGTCGCTCGACTATCTCGAGAATATGGCGCTTCAACGACCGCTGGCATCCGAAGCGAACTGGCACTGGTCGCTCAAGAGAGAGCTCCGATGCTGCAGTTTGGTCGTGGCATAGCCATGGCCTCGGCAGGCGCAGCAGCCATTGGTCAATCACGGTTGCTGCTGCCCACCTTGAAATGACGTAACCCAGAAAGCATTCAAGACGCGAAGAGGCAAAACTGGATTAACATTTTGATACGTCACGCACGTCGACGGCACACAACCGCGATGGCTCTTGGAAGGCAAGGCCGAGCCCATCTCAAAGATTGGTAAAGGAAGAGACGTTGACGATCCTTCAAGAGATCCAGAAGTGGTCCCAGAGCTTGCCTGACTGGCAGCAGGACGCAATCCGCAGGCTTTACATCGACAGGGAGCTTTCGGCGACCGATCACGACGACCTGTTCGCGATGGCCAAGGTTGTCCAAGGCATTGAGGACCCAGAGGGGCGCGAGGCCGTCAAGCTGGGCACGGCGGAGGTCGCGGCACCGCCTGTGGCGGAACGTCTGGTTCAGATCGTCGCTATCAAGAATCTCGTTAACGTCAACGCGTTGGCGGAAGGTCAGTGCCTCCCCGTCGCACAGACAGGCCTCACGGTCATCTATGGCGAGAACGGAGCAGGAAAGTCGGGCTATTCCCGTGTACTTAAGAAGGCGTGCAGAGCCCGCAGTCAGACAGAGCCGATCCTGCCGGATGCCCGCAAGGCCGGCGCGAAGGCCGAGCCACCAAGGGCGGAGTTCGACGTCATTGTCGACGGCGCGCAGGCGCGGCTAGCTTGGGTAGGCGGCCATGATGCTCCTGAGCAATTGTCGGAGATCGCGATCTTCGATTCGCACTGCGCACGCGCTTACCTCGACAACGAGGGCGACTTCGCTTATGTGCCCTACGGCTTGGATATCCTTGAGGGCCTGGTCAAGGCCTGCGGCGCAGTGAAAGCGATGGCAACCAAAGAGATGGTGGCCCACAAGCCCAACCTCGAGCCTTTTGCGATGCTTGCCAGGACAGCGACCGCAGTCGGGCGCACGCTGTCCGCGTTGTCGCATTCGACCAATGCCAAGGACATTGAAGACCTTGCATCATTGAGTGAGGATGAGCTGGCCAAGTTCGCCGCCCTCAACAAAGCCCTTGCGGAGCAAGATCCGAGGCAGAAGGCGCAGGCTCTTCGCAACCGAGCCAGTCGTTTTGTGGGGCTGGCGAACCGCATAGACGCCGCGCTCGCCTCGGTGGATGACCGCAAGGTCCAATCGCTGCGCGAGCTCGTGACGAAGTCCAATCTGGCCAAGGAAGCCGCACAGCTCGCCTCCAAGCAATTCAGGGAGACGCCCGGTCTGCTGCCTGGAACCGGCGGCGAGCCTTGGCAGGCATTGTTCGAGGCTGCCCGTGCCTACGCGGCAATCTCGCACGAAGGACACGCATTTCCAGGCCTTCCTGCCGACGCCTTCTGTCCGCTCTGCCAGCAGCCCCTCGGCGACGGCGGCGTTGCTAGACTGGTCGTGTTCGATACGTTCATCCAACAAGAGGCCGAAAAGGCGGCGAGGAACGCAAAGGCCACGGCAAAGGAAGCCTACCTCGCCGTTCAGAATGCTGCCTTGGATCTCGGGATCGACGACGCGCTGGGCAAGGAGTTGCAAGAGGCGTTCCCCGAGACCTTTGGCGACTTCGCCGCCTTCCAGAAGGCCACACAAGAGCGCCGAGCCGCTGCGATGCAGGCGTCTGGGTCGACTATCTCTTGGGAGTCGATCGCTGCGCTGCCGGCCTGTCCTAGCGCTGGCCTGTGCGACAAGGCCGAAGCGCTGTCAGAGGAGGCGAAGTCGCTCGAGGACGCCGCGAACGTCAATGCGCGCGCGGAAATGGTCCTCCAACAGGCCGAGCTCGACGCGCGCGTGAAGCTCTCCGAAATCAAGAGTTCCGTGCTGGAAGCGCTTGAGAAGCTTGTTCACAACGCGAAGTTGAAAGCCTGCGCCGACGGCATCGTCGTGACAGGCATCTCGCGCAAATCGACCGACCTGTCGGAGAAGATGGCAACCCAGGAGGTGGTGGACGCCCTCAATGAGGAGCTTCGCGCTCTCAATGTCCACGAGCTGTATGTTGCGATGAAGCCCGAGTCCCCCAAAGGCAAGACGCAGTACAAGCTGCGGCTGCAACTACCAGGCGGTGGTGCTCCTTCTGCGATCCTCAGCGAGGGCGAGCAGCGAAGCATCGCGATTGCATCCTTTCTAGCGGAGGTCCGCCTGGGTAGGGGTCGCGGCGGTGTCGTTTTCGACGACCCCGTCTCGTCACTCGACCATCGGCGTCGATGGCACGTTGCCGCTCGACTCGTCGAGGAGTCCAAGATCCGGCAAGTCATCGTGCTGACGCACGACGTCTACTTTCTTCGCATCGTCCAACAGCAGGCCGAGCTGGCCCGCGTAGGCATTTCGACGCAGTGCATCGGGCGAGGGCCTGCCGGCTTCGGAGTCCGAACCGAACGCCTGCCCTTTGACACGCTGAGCACTTCGAAGCGTGTGAAGGCGTTGCGGGCGATGCAAGTCGAAGTGGCAAAGGCGCACAAGGCTAACGACGAAGCTGCGGCAACGCGCCTCAGCCGGGAAGCCTACTCCCATCTGCGCATGGCATGGGAGCGCGGGGTCGAGGAGGTCTTGCTTGACAACACCGTCGTCCGCTTCGACGAGGGCGTTTCGACTCAGCGTCTGAAAAGCGTCGTAGTGGAAGACGCGGACTACCACGAGGTGAACGCCGGCATGACCAAGAGCTCGAAGTTCTCAGGGCACGACCCGGCGATGGTCGCGCAAATCCCAACACCACACCCCGACGAGCTACGCGATGACATTGACAAGCTAGAGACCTGGCGGGCAACCGTCGAGTCCCGGAAGGCGACAGTCCAGGCGAGGCGAAAGTGATCTTCTGCGTCGCTCCCTAACGCCAGGGGTATGCGGGCGCTTAAGCCTCAGTCCTTTGGGGAGCGAACTAGACGCGTCGCAGCAGCTAGGGGTCGCGTTCTGCCATTGTTGTGTGACCAGCAGTCGGCGGCGGGATCTGAGGCATGACGCAGCGGGCGGCCCGTCAGGCAGTGACATCCCAGTCATGGTCGCTCGGCAATCTTGAGAATCTGGCACTTCAAGGTCCGCTGTCAGCTCGGGCCAACTGGAGCGGCGCCTCAGCACTGGACACAATCCCCGCCGCGCGCCGCCAACGCTTCCAGACATATCGACGCTGAGGTGAAAATCGGCATATGTCCGGACCGTACGATTTCCAGAACCTTTCATTCGACGACTTTGAGCGGCTCTGTGCCGATCTCATGCAGGAACGGTTAGGGCTGCAGCTCGAGTCATTCCGGACTGGGCGCGACGGCGGAATCGACTTGCGCCACGCCCCAACGAAAGACCGCACGACAATCATCCAATGCAAGCGTTACGCTCCCGATGCATTCGCCCGCCTGTACTCAGACCTCGGGGCAAAGGAACTAGCGAAGGTCAAACGGTTGAACCCACAGCGTTACGTCGTCTGCACATCGTGCAGATTGAATCCGGACCAAAAGGGCAAGCTGCTCGCTCTCCTGGCACCATACTGCCGCAGTTCGGCAGACATCTACGGAGCGTCAGAACTCAATCGCCTCATCGCTGAGAACGAGGCCATTGAGCGGCGCAACTTCAAGCTCTGGCTCGGTTCGACTGCCGTGTTGCAGCGGGTTCTCCATGCCGGTATCTTCGCTTACAGCGAACATGAGGTTGAAGTCCTGCAACGTGAGATCTCGCGGTACGTCGTGCACCAAGGGTTTGACCGGGCCCTGCAGATCCTCGATCAAACGCACCACTGCATCATTGTCGGCCTTCCGGGTGTCGGCAAGACAACTGCAGCACGCCTATTGCTTGCCCACTATCTCAGAGACGGATACGAGGTCGTTTCGGTGTCGCGGGATGTCGAGGAGGCCTGGAAAGTGCTCAATCGCTCAAATGACGCCAAGCAGATCGTCTACTACGACGACTTCCTTGGACAAGTCACTTTCTCTCAGAAGCTAGAGAAGAACGAAGACCGGCGAATACTGGAACTGATTACGCACTGCAAGAACAGCAAGAACAAGCGCTTCGTCCTAACAACGCGCGACTACATCCTCGACCAGGCGTTGGGGGCGCACGAACCACTGGATCGCGCGAGAAGCAACCTCAAAAGTTCTACTGTGACTCTGGACGACTACAGCCCCGTCGTCCGCGCGAGACTACTCGCAAACCATCTGCAGTTCTCGAACCTCGGTCGGGAGAATCTTCAGGCCGTGGTGAGCGAACGCACATACGAGAAGATCCTCAAGCACCCGAATTTCCTTCCGCGCATCATTGAGCAGATTTGCTCCGACAGCGAAGTCGAAGGGCGAAGCCCGCAGGAGTTCATCAGTAATGCCGTCGAAGTTCTTAACGACCCGGCACGCGTGTGGCTTCGCCCATTCCAACAGCTCAGTCCCGACGCCCGTTTACTGGCCTATGCGCTGGCCAGCCTCGACGGCAACAGCGACACCGAGCGGCTTGAGCAGGCTTGGCGAGCTCTAAAGGCCCAATTGAAGGTCCCGAACGAGCGAGCCTTCACGGATGTTTTGCGGGAACTGGAAGGCTCATTCACCCATTCTCAGAAGTACCCAGCAGTTGGAAGATCTGCCGCGCGCGAAGCGTGTCTCGTCCGGTTCGTCAATCCGTCGGTACGGGAGTTTGTCATGTCAGATCTGGTCAGCGAGGGCGACCGTCTGGGTGCCATCTTCAGATCAGCCGTCTCCTTCACGCAACTCCTGTTCTGGCGAGAGTCCCGCCTCACTGTGACCAGCAAGCCCGCTGCAGCTCTCGCTGCCGTTCACGCCGACACCATCGCAGCCAAGGCCATCACCCTTCTCTCAGTTGGCGATGCGGCCTTAACTGTGCTGTCAGGCAAGCAGACGATTCTCTGGAGTGCTTCGGCCCGTCAGATCTCGCGGCTTAATAACTTGTTCAGAGCGTTTGCCGAAATGACGCGGCCTGACCTAACGGACAGAGTCGGCATCGCCCTCTTCGGCAAAGACCTTGACGCGTTCACGAAGTTGTTGTTCGGCGGCGATCTCACCTGGGCCGCGCAAGTTCTTGAGCCAGTACTGAAGGCGCTGAAATCGGTCGATCCAGAGGGGGTGACGGCGTCATGCAACTCGCTCCAGATCCAAGAATGGCCCTCGCTTGCGCACGACTTTATCGATGTGCGCAACATTTGGGAGACCGCGCTGCGCGTTCTTGAACTGACGTCGTCATCGCCCGAGCGATACGATCAAATGCGTGCGCTGCTCATCGGAAGAACCAGAAGACTTTGCGAGGAACTTCCCAGTGACTTGAGCGCAGAGGAAATCGGAAACGCTGGCGACGAACTCGACCTTGTGATCATGGACCTGGACCTTGACCTGGAACTGGACGATGAAAAGGCGTCTCTCAAGGCACGCGCCGCGAAGCAGCGAGAGTCAGAGGAAGACGAAGACGAATCCTCAGCCATCACGTCCAACTGGTTTCGCGAAGATCTAGCCGCGCCGTCCGATGTGGACGGCATCTTCAAAACATTGGCTGAGCAACTCGACAGATCCTGATCTGTTAAACCGGTTTGAACGATATCCGTAAGCTGTGACGGGGTTCACCCAAAAATCTCCAAACTTCCGCCAGACGCCGCCATGCGCCAGATGGTCAACCTTGTATGTGCGACGAGTTGTCCCTGATTGACCGGTTAAGGATGTCCAGCGGACTGACGCGCTTGTCGAGCGTGACTTGATGGTTTCGCGAGCGGCAGTCGCTCGCCTCTGAAATCTCAACGTCAGCAATCAGCCTGAAGCTGCCCTCATCTGCTCGACGGCTGCTTCGCAGCGATTGCTGCCATTCACGGACGCGCTTCCACAGCACGGTGACCAACCCAAAGCGGTCATTGTCCGCGCCTGTACTTTATTCAATCAAACGGCGGATATCTGGTGGGTAGCTGCCGTTTTCGCCCGGCAGAATCAGGGCAACGCCACAAATGTCCGGTTTCGACAATCGCGAATATGTGCTGCCGACCCAAAGCAGGTGTAGCGACTAATCAAATGGCCGTCTGACAGCGGTCATTCAAGCGCGTGTTGATTTCCACGCAGAAGTGACCCACTAACCCCCGGGATTTCCATCCAAACCTGACCCACGTACTAACCCTAACCTGCTGCTATGTTGAGCAGCAGGAGACCAGGAGTGATAGACGTGGCAACACTGAGTGTCATCAGGCGCTGGGCCCTGCGAGAGCAGCTGTCCATCAGGGAGATCGCCCACCGCACGGGCCTCTCGCGCAACACCATCCGCAAGTACCTGCGCGCAGGCGAGGCCGAGCCGCACTACGCCAAGCGGGTCAGTCCTTCCAAGCTCGATCCCTTCGCATCGAAGCTCTCGGGCTGGCTCAACTGGCAGTTTGGGTGGCATGGACTCATTGCGAGCGGGGCGTGAAGGGCACGGGTGTCGCGGGCGGCAGCACCTGCGCCAGGTAGCGGTCCAGGTCGGCCTGCCAGAGCGCGGGGTACTGGTGGATGCCATGCCCGTCTTGCCCCTGCGGCGGCGCATAGTCCACCATGCGGCCTTGCCCGCCTGCGGCGCGAAACGCCTCGAAGCTGGCGCGGCTGCTGGCCAGCGTGTAGTACGAATCATGCTCGCCATACAGCCACAGCGTGGGCCGGGAAAAGGCCGCGCCGCGCACGAAGCCCGTGCGGTTGACGGCGGCACCGGCCTCCCTGCAGGCCTCGCCCAACCAGCCGCCTACGAAGTTGACGACGCCTAGGAACATGCCAGGCCGCGTGCCCGCGTAGGCCACCGAGAGGATGCCCCCGCGCGAGACGCCGCCGATTAATAGACGGGTCTTGTCCACGTCGGGGCGCTGCTGCAGGTGCGACATCACCACGTCCAGGTCCGTGATGGCCCTGTCCAGGCCTGGCAAAGAGCGGTCTGGTTGGCATGAGTAGCCGGCCGAGCGGGTGGCGCCAAAGCCCTCGTCGTACAGGCCGTCGGACTTGCCGCGCCCGCGCCGCTGGGGAAACACCACCTGCCAGCCTTTGGAGGTGAAGTACTGCGCCACTTCTGGGCTGGTCCAGGTGAAGGTGAACCACGCGGGCCGGTTGCCAGCGCCGGTGGAGCCGTGGTTGAAGACCACCGTGGGGAGCGGACCCCTGGCATCGAGGGGGCGGTAGACCACTGCCTCCAGCGTCTGGGCGCGACCGTCGTCGCTGACCCAGGGTGTGGGCAGGCGCTGAACGGAGCGGGTGTAGTGCGGCGCGATGGGCCGGTTGCTCAGCACGCCGGCCAGCAGCAGTTGCGTCTCGGGGCGCCAGGCGGCGATCTCCATCTCGCCACTTTCGCCAAGGCCCTCGCGCAGGCGCATCACCAGGCGCGCACCGGTACGCAGCCGCGCGTGCAACTCCCTGCCGACGAAGCTCGCCTGCGTGCGGTCCGTTACCTGTGGCTGCTGTTCGTTCGCCCCGGCGTAGACCACCGTGGCGCCCGTGGCGGTGACCGATTCGACCGCGATGCGGATGTCGCAAGCCCGCGCCATGCAGGCCGAGCCCTGCCACACGCCGCTGAAGCGGGCCTTGCCCGCAGGCAGCGCGGTATTGGGCGGGGTGATGACCACGTCTGGGGGCAATTGGGCAGCCACCGCACTCTCCGAAAGGGCTGGGCTCAGGCCTGGCATGTAGGCTGGCCAGGCTGTGGCTGCTGCCGGTGCCGTGGGTGCTGCCAACTCCGGTGTGGGTTGCTGCGCGGTGGCCGACGCACCCGGCAGCGCCAGCAGCGGCGCACAGAGCAGTAACAGGGCGGCGGTGCGCGCCCGGTATGGCTTGGCTGTTCCGGTCAACAAGGGAGAGGAGCGTGCGGTGCGGGCGGAAGGTGGTGAGCGCATGGAGCCATTTTCCACAGGCTTTCTTAACGCCGGCCAAAGGCGCTTGGGGATGCATGGGCACCGGCAGCCGCAGGTGAAGGTCAATCAGCGAGCGCGAACACCAGCAATACCATGCATGGCCCATGAGTTGCTGCCGCGTCGCTGGACATGTGCACATGCAAGCGGCCTAGGGAGGACCGCTTTGTTTGTAGGTGCCGCGACCGGGAGGAATGGGTCGATAGCTGCCGCTGGATGCCCGTGACTTGATCGGCTGCTACCAGCCTGTACCTGCCATAGCAGGGGGCAGAAATCGGTCTGGAAGCGTCTCAATTGGGACTTGCAGAATACCCGGACGTAGCGCTACAGCCGATCGAAGAGTCCTCTCTGTGGTCCACCGCGACTCGGCAGAGACTTGAGTAGCTGGCGCAGTCGCTCGGGCTCGTGGTCGCGCAGCCATCGAATCTCAGCACTGCAACGACCTTCGAGCTGGGTTCTTGATATGTCGGGGTCCGCTAAGACAGCCTCCCTGACTCGCTCTATGCATACGGCTTCTCGCCCTTCTTTGAGACGTTGGCGCCACCTGATTCGCAAACCTTCATCCATCTCGAGCCAACGGACAACATCGGATCGACCGACTTCAAGTCGCTTCATTACTTCAGCATAGCTGTCACAGCAATCAAATGCTTCGTACACCTTTTTCGGTGCGGTGGTCGAAGTTGGCCCCAAGCGCTCAAACAACGGTAGCTGATCTGGTACCGACGGAGTCTCGACGGCCGAAGCGCTGAGAAATGCGGAGGCTGCTTCGGCTGCAGAGGACCAGTCCAAAGTTGCCCACAGCAAAATCCAGCGCACTGGGTGGTTGAGCTTTTTGCGCCAGAGCACTGCGGGTATCCACTCTCCCGATCCAAAAGAACCCAATCCGAATCGCTCATTCATACAAATTGAGGCAACCTCTAGATTCAGGAACCACTGAATGAGACGCTCATGACGTACGCGGCTAGACGAATGGATAACACCCATTTGGAAAAGTCTATTGAGCGCAAACGCCCTAAGCCCGTCCGTATGTACCGAGCCAACTTGGTTCAGAGTGCAGCCGATCTCGGCAAGAATTGCGAGAACCCGCATCTCTCGACACGAAGCCACTATCGGACCGTAAGCTGCAAGCGGTGGAAGTCTCCATTGCTTGCTTCTTTTGTGCTCAGCCAACAATGGCACTTGATGCCAGGGGCATACCCAGGTAGTGGGAAACTGGTGCTCGGTGTGCCAGTAGGCCCTTCCGCCGTTCTCGAAGTCAGAAGTAGCACATCTGTCACACCACTTAAGCGGGTGGCTCAGTGGCCTGGTTCGCGATACTCCGCTCGCCATCCTTCGCCAATGTTGGCTCTCACCTGAGATTGCACGCTCTCCCACTTTTTCTTGTTCTTGCAGAGACATGAACGGAAGGTAGTAGCCGCAGATGGTGTGACGACGCAGAACCTCCAGAGCATCACTAGCGTTTGCCTTCCTTAGAAGTGGCAAATTGCGCAGCGAGGCCGGTATGTCGTGCTGGCGAACTGCATGCAGGGTGCCCAGCAACTTCAGCCCTGTATGTGAGGCCATCCGGCTTCCATCCATCAAGTGGGCGGCGGCGCACCAACTATAGAGCGTCTCGTCGCGATGAATCAGAGGCAACGTCGGGTTGCCCTCATATGTGCAAGGCATGCGCTACACCAAGGTCTATGAATGCACAGGCACCATCCAGTCACTTTTTCAGATTCTTTTTCTGAGCCTCCAAGGTCTCATACATACTTTCGATATGACTTTTAGTGATTCCCAGCATTCGTATATCGTCTTCGGAAAGATTTTTTATCTGCTCTAGTTTTGCCTGCAGTTTGTTCGCATTCCTCGTCACCTGAGATTTGTAGTTCTTCAGGTGGCGACCGAGCACATTGACCTGGGATTTCGACAGTCCGCTGACATTTTCTTTAAAAGCCTCAGGAGGCATCTTGACTTTTGGCGCCGCGACGTTGTCGGGGATGTCGACGAAGTGGTTGTTTGCGGGTCCTTCCAGACGAATGGCCTCAGCGATCTTTTTTAAATTCCGAAACTGTGGCGAATCGATGGCCACCGAGTAGTCCTCTTCCGTTACCGTCGCAGAGGACTTTGCCCGGCGCAATGCAGACCGTTGCGCCTCAATGTGAAGGACGGCGAACAAACCAACCAAGCCGCCGCTGTAGCGAAACTCAAGCTGACTCCTGAGCTCAGGGTCTATAGCCCAGCTCTCCACAACGGAGAACTGCCTAGCCATGGGAACAAAATCTCTCGCCCACCAAGGGTCGATGACGCTAGTTGCTGGCTTCAACCCATGATCTCCGCCAACGCTGAACCGTCTCATGACCTGGCTCGAGCTTTCCAGTTGCTCAAACGCCAGAGGATTTCCAGCAAGGACGACGGAAACACCTAAATTCATTAGTTGCATGTAGAACAGCACGAACTCCAGGGCCCACGGGCTGTCCTGAAAATTTGACTGCTGCTTTTCGTCAATGCAAAGCAGCGCCACTCGATGGTGGACCAAGAGCTTGCAAACCACGACTAAGAGGGAATCGATATTTCCGGTACGCTGGTGTTGTTGGAAATACCCGGTTCCCAAGGCCTCGTCCAACCCATGCAAAATTCGTTTAAGCAAACCGCCTCGAGTGCCATTGCTGGCATGGTCAATTCGCAAGTACACGCATTGCTTGAGACCATACATGCCCCAAGCTTCGCAATCTTCATGGTCGATGACTTGATGCGGCGCTATTATTTCAAGCGTCCGTTCAATCAGGGCTGTTTTACCAGACCCTGTCATGCCCTTTAATATCATCCCTCCGCCATTCATCGATTGCGTCTTCTTGATCGATTCGACGGACAAAGAAACACCAACTTGGTTGACTCTTCTCTGCTCTTCTTTCCGCACAGGGTTATTCGAAGCTAGAGCTTGTCTAAAGAGCTTCTGGATACCTGCAGCAGGTTCTAAGACTTGCGCTGTCGAGACAAAGCGTTGACTCATATCGTCGAGGAGAGGCTCCCGATAAGCCGGCGGTATGCTCTGCCAATCAACTGAGTAGCTTTTGTTCAACCTCCGTGGGAGATCAGAAAATGGAATCAATCCTGGTACCCTTTCGATGAATGGATTGGGACCATGGAGCAGTTCTGGCCGTGCTTGGATTTCGATATTCATGGTGTTCTTTGGGGAAGTCTGACCAATGTGCTTGATCAAGTTGGGATCGCCGAGGCATGAAATGCCTGCATTGCAAGCTCTGCCGCGGAAGCGGTTGCCTCCTTTTCACCGTGAGGCGGTTGTGGCGTGACGATCTGCGCGGTCGTCATCGCTTTGTCTTGCTGTCGGAGAAGCTCCAACTCCATCTTTTTATTTTTATCTAAATTAGAGATCAGGCTTCGTTTTGAAGGCTTCTTTGGCAATAGTGCGAGTTCCGCCGCCTCTTCAGACCTGGCCTGGGCAATAGTCACACTCCTCTCCAAGACCCGATTGAAAGCAGCTTGTTCTCGTTGCCCAGCCATCAGGTCTATTTGAAGCACTTCTTCTTTCCAATAAGAGATCCAGTCCCCAAACGTCATTTTTTGAAGGATGGTTCTGTCGCGCTCAGAAGTTGTTACCCTAATCATTCCGTTACGAGTCGGTAACCAAGCTTGTGACAGGTCTGAATCATCAAACTTCATGCGTGTGCGAATATCTTTTCCGGAAATTTTCACTTGAGCAAGCAAACCAGTTTCGATGAGTTCTTGACTTGAGTATCGCAGTCGCGGCAAACGCATCTCACGACCATGAATTTTTGCGACGAGATAAATACCATTTTTTCTGATTACGGCGTCCACGTAAGGTAGACAGAATGCGCGAAGTGCTTCATAGTCAACGGGAATGGAAACATCCAGTCGTTTATTTTTAAGCCATTTGTATATATTGATTCGCGTCGGCGGAATACGGGGCTGCTCCAAAAGCATTTCATCGGGGGCTAGATCGGGCACTTCTTGTTCGCAGTTATGCCAAACAATGTGCTTAAGCAGTTCCCGCATGTACTCGGCATAGTTCAAGATGCCTTCGATAGCAGGGTGTGGCTCACCTCGTTTTCTCGGTTTTCCTTTTGTACTCCCCGGGATCCGACGATCTACATGCGAGTGATCTGCATGATGCTGTGATTCGATGCCCCCTTTTCGGTCGCCCCGATAAACCTCCGTGAACAGAATGCTGAAGCCGAACTGCTGCTCGGCCTCGGTTGGCTCTTGCGCTTTGAGCTCACCGTTATCAGTGAGGACCGCGCGTGTCAGGATAGATGGCATAGCGCCAGCGGGATAATCAGGGTACCAGCGTCGCGCCCAAGCGTCTTTATTCGGATCCGCACCGTTTAGAATTGCCCGCAACGCGGTTTTCGGGGAAGCCGGCTCCCATCCGAGATACAGCCCGTAGATTAATCCAACCCGAGACTCTTTCAATATCAAGCGAGTCATCGGCGGGAGTTTTATTAGTCGACTGGAAAACGATGTGCAATAAACATCGCTCGAAGTTCCGTCGAACATAGATTGTTGGCCGATTGCGACTATGGAATCCCTTTCTGATCCGCCTTTCGTCGCTGTGCTCTGACTCCAACGGGAAGTTCCAAGGAGATATTGCGAAACAGTCTTCTGGTTAAGCTTAGCCCCCCATCTTAGAAATTGATCGAAAGTCGGACGAAGGTGGGGTTCGTAAAGCTCCGCTCGAACGACGCCGTCCTTGTTAACTACGTGATTTGCCCAGTGCACCCCACTGACCAATAAGAAGGCATCTCTAGGCGGAGTTTCTCGATTTATCAGAAGAAATCCACATTTCAGGCGTTCCTTGTCTTCTTTAGTTAGAGGGTATCCGCGGCTATTTATGAGTCCTGCCTTATACAAGCGATTACTACGACCGAGTTTTTTCTCTTGCTTTTTTTCCACTCCCTTCCCGCCGCAGTTTTCGTATCCATTCAGTAGTGCATTTTTTTGAAAACCACCTTGCCAGAATTTGTTGATCCAACTTCTAAGTGAGGTTTCGCTGATACTTAGTTCTTTCGCTCGTGTTTTCACAGCGTAAGCGAAAGCCCCATCTGCCATCAACTCATCAATCAATCGGGGGATTGAGGAACTTGTATGGCACACCAATGGCCGAATCGCTTCATAGTGAAAATCCCGGTCCTTAAATCGCTTTAGCAGTTTCAGTTCTGCGGACTTTTTCGCGCATGCCAGCAACCTGTCCTCGTCCTTCATTGACAGCGCAGCATTGGTCTGCAGCTTTAATACATATGCACGATTGCTTATTATTAGATTACTAAGATACTGGACCTCAAGCTGGTAGGGTTTTCTAGCGTAGGCTTTGCTCTGAGTTTTCTTCTCAGGATGACGCCGTGCGAAGTCAATAACCCATACGATCTTTATCCCATCACGCTCGCCGAATCCGAGAATTCGCACCGTGCCGGTCAGTGCTGCACTACCTGGGGTGTTATCGATTACGTCGAGAAGGTTAAACGGTAGTTTCACATCAAGTCTCCGACCCAAGCTTGGCGCAAAGCTTCTCGAACGCCTCTTCCACCACGGATCAGTGGTTCCCACGGGCGCAGGGGGGCACTGAGATCGTGATCAACATCCTGCCGCCAAAGAGCTAAATGGAATGCTACGTTGACTATTTCTGGTTGAATCGAGCTTTTGCGCTCAATGACTGCTAGTAACTCGTCGGCTGAACACTCGTATCCTCGAAGATTCAGTAGTTCTAGTACATCTGCATAAAGGGCTGACTGGACAATTTTCTCGATTTGCGTTGATGTAAGTCGGGGTTCAAGTAGATCAAGGTTTACACAAAGTTCTCTTGGAAGACGATGTGCGTCAATGACGACATGTCGGATATTAATTCGCTTGCAATATCGGCGCATCAGCTCAAGACGTTCTTTCGCCCTTAGTGTTGGATCAGGTGCATTTGTGATTGACTCCGGCTTGTTCTCTAGCGCAACCAAGCGGTAGTGGCCGGAGGAGCTGAGCCATGTTGTGACTTCATCTATGGTTCCGACATAAGGGATGTTAGTGCCCACATATGTGCCGTGATCAATACCAGCATCGCGAGCTACATCAAGTAAACCGGGCACATCGCCCATAGTCTCGTAGCCAGGTAATTCTCCGGCTGGATGAGGATGCGACCATGGCCAAGCTGGAAAAGCCTCCCGGACATCTACCGCCCCAAGCCATTTGGCCGCCTGAATAGTTCGCTTTTCAGCTATGGAGCGAAAATGGTGCAGCCTAGCGAAACTGACGCCAGGGAGGTGGCCCATGACACCACGAGTTGAAAAATCTCTCTTGGTCACTCGGAGCCAGGGCTTGTATCGCTGAAAGCTCCCTTGACCGTAGCCGGCGTCTATCAGATTTCTCAGCTTTCTTTCGGTCATTAGGCCAGTTTGAGGCGGAGGGCCCCGCCTTGGCAAAGTGAACTCACCCCAAGTGAAATCAGTTGACTTCCACATACCTTGCTCGCCGTTTTTTCGTGAGCTTATGCCAAATCAGCAGATGACGCGCATTCGGTCAGTAACATTTCTTGCATTTGAATTGAGCATTGAATTACAGATTGGTCAATTCAATTGCAGCTGCGCAAATGTTTTATCTGCATCAGAACTCCTAACTCCCAAGCAATTAAAGACATTCGGATGGTCAAAGAATCCCAAAGCAGTACAACGATTTAGGCTCTCAAATGAATTGCACGCATAGTTGTCTGGGAAATATTTTTCCTGACTAATTCGAATGTCATTTCCCTTGCATTTAAGTAGCCGGTGCCACCACATCTGGGAATTTGCAATAATTTGTAAAATCGCACGTTCTGCAGAACCTCAAGCGTAAGCACGGGCTTATTCAAATGCAGCACTCGAGCATTGGTGGAGCAAACTGGGCTCTGTGGGACCCCGGTTCGCTTGGAGTTCCCGTGGCTGCAAGCAGCTGTAAAACCCTGTGGAATCAGAGCATTCGGGACGTGACCGAGCGGTGAACGGTGCTCCAATCAGGCTCCCATTTGTTCGACCCGATTGCTCCTTCTGTGAATCGTTTGTTCCCATGGCCAGGCCGTGTGCGCCTGGCAGCTGTGCTGGCCCTGTCTCTTGCTGGCGTTGCTCTTCCGAATCTCTCCTGGGCGCGGTTTCCGCAGTTCGACAGTACGGCGCTGCTCACGCCCGAGCCCACTTCGTTTGCGCAGTGCCCGCAGTTCTTTGCGAAAGGCATACCACCGGCCATCACGTCCCGGCCCCAGTTGCGCGAGCTTTGCTATGAAGCGTTTGCGGTGCTGCACTCCGGGGCGACCAAGACACCGGTGTTTGTGGCCCAGCGCTTGAACCGCAGGCTCATCGAGGACGCTGACGAAAAACGGGCGAAGCGGTTCTTTGCGGATGCGCGACTCCCGAGTGGCGAGCGGGCGGAGCTAGAGGACTACAAGAACTCAGGGTACAGCCGTGGGCACATGGCCCCTGCAGGAGATATGCCAACGCCTACGGCGATGGCTCAGAGCTTCAGCTTGGCGAACATGGTTCCCCAAAACGCTCAGCACAACGGTGGCGCCTGGAACAAGATTGAGCAGGCCACACGGCACTTTGTAAAGCGGGCCAAGGGGGATGTGTTTGTGATCACGGGGCCTGTGTTCACGGATGCGGGGCCACGCATTGGAGCCAATGGGGTGAAGGTGCCGACCTATCTGTACAAGCTGGTGTACGACGCCACCAGCCAAAGGGCCTGGGCGCACTGGCAGGAGAACCGGGAGGGGGAGACGGTTGGGCGGCCGATCAGCTACCAGGAACTGGTGAAGCGCACAGGAGTGGAGTTTTTGCCAAGAAGTGCACTGCCGCATTGAGTTCCAGCAAGGACCGTGTCAGCGGCGGCGGTATAAATCGGTCTTTTCCAACCTCTACACGTGAGCATCCATGAACCGCGCAGAACTCGTTGAAATCCTGGCTTCCAAGAATGATCTGTCCAAGACTGCAGCCAATGCAGTACTGGAAACGCTGATCGACACGATCCAGACCGCCGTCAAGAAGGGCGATGCCGTGCAGCTGGTGGGTTTTGGGACCTTCAAGTCGGCCAAGCGTGCAGCACGCACGGGCAAGAACCCCTCGACCGGAGCTGCGCTGAAGATTCCTGCAAGCACAGTCCCGAAGTTTGTGGCGGGTGCGAAGTTCAAGGCTGTGGTCGATCCCAAGGCTGCCAAGCGCAAGGCGGACAAGGCCGGGAAGTAAGTACCGCTCGTTCGATCTCCACCGGAGCAAACCGCCATGGGCTTAGGCCTCTGGCGGTTTTTGTTTTTTGAGGGGGCGAAGAAGGAGTGCAAAACCCGCTGTGCACCAGCCCCTAAGTGCGCGTTAAGTGGTCAAAGTTACCATCGGGCATATGAATACATTTTCTAATGCCTTTCGCGCTGAAGTTGTTCGCATGGCGCGCAAGGAGCTCAAACCCGAACTCCAGGGCATGCGCAAGGCGATCACCGGCCATCGCTCGGAGATCGCAGCGCTGAAGCGCGAGGTCAAGGCACTGACCTCCCAGCTCAAAGCAACTCAACGGCAGGTCAAAGCAGCGGACGCGCCCAAGGCCAAGGCCGTGACAGAAGAAACCACACCCAAGAAGTCAAGGCAGATCCAGTTCGATGCTCAGGTGTTGATCGACAAACGCGCAGCACTCGGTATCACTCAGAAGCAGATGGCTCAGCTGCTGGGTGCTTCTTCGATATCTGTCTACAAATGGGAGACGGGCCATGTTCATCCCCGGGCCGCACAGTTGGAGCGCATTGCTGAAGTGCTTAAACTGGGCAAGCGCAAGGCGCTGGCATTGCTCAATCCGTAGTAAGCGGGAACAGTGGGCAGGTCCGCCTCACCAGACACTCAGCGGCGGCGGTAATGCTCTCCCGGTGATGAGTCATTGCGCTCGTCCGCCAGTTCGAACAGGCACTGCATGTAAGGCTGGACTTCGCTCCATCGGGCGCGGTCTTCATAGAAGCGCGACAGAGTGCGCGTCGCCTCCACAGCATCCGGCCAACGGTCTGCAGCGCTAACCCGAGTCATAGCCTCCCGGCTGTCTTGTTCGTCGTGCAGGCTTCCGTCCTGCGCGCCATAGGTATGGAATTCAACGATCCGCCTGGGCTGGGCCAAGCCAGTGTCCTGGCACATGCCACTTGGAGCTGAGTTCTCACGTGAGGCATGGGCTCCGGCAAACGAGTCCTGGACTGTATGGAGCACCGAGCCGAATGCCACGTGGTGCAAGTAAGGGAGCAACTTGTCCTGACGCCCCAGGATGTAGAGGTCCGAGACTCGCCACTGTGTGCACCCGAAGTGTTCCTTGAGCGTGGCGTTGTCGATGTCTCGAAGAAAGGTGTCGGGCTTGATTTCGCGCGAGGACACCTTCCAGGCGAACTCCAGCCAGTCCAGCACCTTGGCGCGGGTGGCGCCAGGGTGTACTCCCTCCTCACTGGCCATGGCATGCAGGAACTGCAAGTCGCCAAAATGCGAGCGGGTCATCACATTGCCGTGCAGACTGCCCTTGGTCTTGCTGCACCCAACGATCGGCTGGGTCTGGGCTTTCTTCTCTGCATCTTTGAAGAGGCAGTACCAACACAGTGGCTGTGTCGAGAACCGGATGGTCTGGGACACGTTGCAGGACTTGCCCAGGTAGGTGCAGTTGCCCTCATCGGGTGAAAGCTTGAACGGGGGTAGATCGTTCCAACGCACACCGTAGATGACGTAGGGCGTGGCAAAGGGAAGATCCCGGGAGCTGCAGCTGACGTCTTGGGCCAGTGTGCCTGGCTCTATAGGACAACCCATACCGATCTGGGTGATCTCTTCATGGACGCGGCCCTTGATCAGGACGCCCAGTCTTCCTGCCACCGTCGCCAGAGAGTTTTCTGTTTCGTTGGTCAGCTTGGATTCAAAGGCTGAGCCCATGGGGGCAATCTGGAAGGCCGTGGCCGCATTCGAGAGAACCAGAACACCTGCAGCAACTAAAACCAGATGCACGATAGAACGCACTGAAAGCGATGACTCGTGACGAAGAACGGCTGACTTGTCGATTGCGGCGTGCATATCCCCTCCTACGACCGTACTTTAGATGGAGGGCAGTTTTAGGCAACTAAAAATTGTGCATCGCGACTTTGTGCTCGCAAGGAGCGTCTGAGAGGCCATGACTGCTTCAGGCTGTGAGCCGCCGTTCGTTCCGTCGCTAGCGAAAGACTGCTTTTTCTTAGAACGTCTTTCAACATCACCGCCGAACACTTTCTGCACTCAGGAGTTGATGCCCCAGATGTGGTTACAGGTGAACGGGAGCCAGGAATGTGCGCAGCCAACGGAGTAAATTGCTCCCGCGGAACTCTCCGCCCATGAGCTTGCCATGTCCAACTCCGCTCGATCACAAAAATCGGAAATCTATACCGGTTGAATTAGGTTAACGCCTAGTTCCTGAGATGGGGTTCCACTTCGCGGGGTCTACTATCACCAGTCCAGAAGCACCCTTAGCTGTTACTCCCTGTTTTTGGATTAGTTTGTTGCTTACGGGATCAAAAAGCCACTGATTTAGTTTGCGCAGGTTTTCCTCCGCCGGCAGCGAAATAGCATGCCTACCTAGGCGATCTAGCATAATTACACTGTCAACAGTCGGAGCCTTTTTCACTAAGGTTTCTGCTTCCAATAGAAGGGCCGCTGCGTTAGGAGCATCAACCTGCTTCGCGAACTTCGCGTAGTGAGCAATACATAGTGCTGCCACATCGTCTTGCCCTTGTCTTATAAACGTCTGCTCCGAGTCACGGTACAGAATGTCAGCATGGTCGAACTGCCGTCGCTGCAAAGCAATCAATCCCTCAGTTGCTTGCAAATAAGGTTCGGGGGGGGGGTTACGCAGTGCACGCGCCCGTTTTAAGCTTGCTTCAGCTCCCGCGAGGTCTCCTGTCGCAGCCAGCGTAAAACACTGATTCGATGCAAGGCCGGGGTCTAGTGGATCTGCGATAAGTCCCGTCTGCACCCACTTCAAGGCTTTCTCGTGATCTCCCTGAAGGGAATAAAGTGTTGTCAGGAACAAGAAGGGGCGGCTTGAGAATGGTTCCTCCGCATGCCATTTCAGTGCATGTGTCTCCGAAGACTCCTCATCCAGCGATTGCCATGATCTGAGTAGCTGCGCTTCTGCTGATCGAGATACAGCCTTATAGATTGAGGGGTCGTCAAGACTGATTCCGAGAAGGCGCGCATCATTAAATGCCTGCGCGATCACGTTGTCTGTTGGCTGTTCCAAGGCCAGGCGCAGGTGACTACGTGCATCCTTGTAACTTCCCTCTCTAAGATCCAGAGCCGCAAGTGCCCCTGCCAGTTCGGCTAACTGCCGGGCAGAGCGCTTGGATGAACGTATCATGCGGCGCGCTACGTTGACGAGCACAGAGGAGCGACCCGCAGTATCTGCGAGGGATATCTCGCTAGCCAATAACCAGGGGTCTTCTTTTGTCGCCGGGTGCCGAGCGATCAATGAATGAGCTCGCTCATAGTCTCCCATGTGCACGAAGAAGCGCGCAGCAGTACGAAGCACAATTCTGCCGTTCGGCGCAAGGTTGAGTGCGGTAAATAGGTACCTCTGCGCTGCTTCATGTTTACCCGACGCAAGTTGTAGTTGCGACATGTCAAGCAATGCCAGAAGGTTGTCAGGAGCTACCAAAAGCTCCTTGCGCAACTGAGCCACACGAGGCTGTATACCTTTGAGCAGGCCGGTATTCGGCTCACGCAGATCTTCAATTTCAGCTCGCAAATCTGTAAATATTGACTTCTGAGTCTCTGTGACAGCGTGCCCTTTCTGGATTGCTTCGCCTACAACCTGGGCAATTCGAGGCTGCAGCTCATCATCAGGAGAAAAGGAAATTACGTCGCCTAAATGTCCAGCAGTAGGGTGTTCTCGCCATGCCTCAACCGTCTCATTGAAGAGCTCATGATCGAAGGCGATGCTTCGTGTGGGTTGAGCCTGAAGAGACTCAACTTCATGTGTCTCAAGGGTTTGAGAGATTGGCCTCCATCTCGGTATCAATCTTCGCTTGGGGAGTGAGAGTTTCATGGTCCGTTGACCTTTTCACTGATTGCGGCTCGAAGCCGTAATTGTTTGAATCTTGGCTGGAAGCGTTCAAGGCCAGGGCCCCCCGCTTGTGCCCGAGCGCGCTTGTCACCCCGCCTCATAGGATCAGGCTCAACAAGGTCCTTGATGATGCTGACTACTCCATCCCTAACGGAGGAATGGACCGTTGGAGCAATGTCATTCGCGATGATCTTGAACTGCTGAGAGCGAAGCACTTGAATGAGTGAATCGTTGAAAGAGCCTGACCAGTTCTTCGGATGCATCGCAGGTGCCAAGTCTCTATGCATGAGCGCCTGCATCGTCACGCCACTAAATAAAAAGCAAGCGAGGCTTCCAAGCATGTACGCGTCGGACGCTTCACGCGCATCTGACCATTGCGGAGGAACGAACCCGTACCACCGCTCCGGCGGAGCGTAGTTCTTGTCGCCTGGCCAGCTCATTTGATCGTATGGTCCAAGCTTGTCCTTTCTAACTACGCGTCCCAGATCGGCGACCTTGAAGAGGTTGTTCGTAGCCACGTTCATGTCGGTCATCGTGATGACGTTGGAGGGCTTCACGTCTTGATGAGCAACACCATGACGATGTAACTGAGCCAGCCCGAGCGCCATGTCTTCGAGCACGTGCAGCACTACACTGGATGGAAGGCCGCCCACCTGCGTGATTTGACGTCTGATGTCTCCGTGCCCGTCTTCCATCACCAAGCACAAAACCTGGTTCATAGGATTCTTCCCGGGATCAAGGTTGACGTACTCGGAGGACTTCAGCTTGATCAAACGAGAGAGCCTGCGCTCTTCGCACAGTTCCATCGCTTCACGCTCGAATACCGCCTGAGTGGTCAACTTCAACAGTTCCACGAATGGGTCCGCCGCGTTCAGCGCCTTCACGAAATCAATCGCCTTGACAAAGGCACGCTCCGTGACACTGCCTACCTGGCGCTCGGCCTTATAGCCAACACCAAAATTTGAGCCAGAACCGCCGGGAACGCGTTGGAGCTTTTGAACCAGTTTCCATCCCGTCTGTAATGTGATACCTAGAAGCTGCCCTGCTGGGGTGATCGTTGCGACTGAAGCTGTAGCCATGCGAGTGTCTCTCTGGGTCTCGTTGTAGTCGCCTGAAGGATGCTTGAGCAGATGGTCGATTGCAAGCCCCCGAATTACTTAGTGCGGGGGATACACCAGCCGACTCCCTGGTAGAGCCTACAAACTGCCCTCTAGAGGATCAGATAAGCCCGGCGTCGGCTTCCATGGCACACCGCACACAATCAGCGCGCTGGTGCAGCGTGCTGTAGAGATGCACGGTTGGGGCCTTAAAATTGTGCTGAGTCCAACCCTCGCTCGCCTGGGCAGGAGCCTGCAAATCCTTCAATAGCATGATGAAGCCTGCAATACCTGCAAAAAAGGAGGCAAAGGAAAACGGCACATCTACTGCTTCGCCACTGCCAGGAAACGCCAGTCTTCCGGTGGCACACACAAGTGGTAGTGCGGACCTGAGCGGCTCTGCGACAAGATTTGCTGCGGAAACTTGCCATCTCGCTGCAAGTTCGCGGGCTTCGTCACCTGTCATTCCGCGCCCGCTGTCCAACAGGTCGCGGATAACCCTCGGCTCCAGACCAGTCTGTTGGTGCAGGTGTCCCACCTCATCCAGTAGTATTTCCTTCTTTTCCATGTAGTCGCATGCGAGGCACGCAGCCCCCTCTGAAGGAAAGTACCTGGCGGCCCCAAGACGTTCGCCTCCTGTCCACATGTTGATGGCCGTAGTGGGCAGCTTCATCGCAGCATGCCTGCGTGCTTCCGCAGAGTCCAGACCGACTATTGCCCGCTGCAGCGGTGTTTCGTAACCGCGGCTGGCGCAATACGAGTTCAGGTCCATCGGCCACGCATGCACCTCAAGGCCTGGATGTGCGATGTTGAGCCGGGTTTTCACGGCATCGACCTTGAGCTGACCTGCGGCGCCTGGGGGCATAAAGCAATACCGCTGCCCATTGGAATGGCCGTATTTGTCCTGGTCCACGAGGTTTAGCTTTCCAACCAAAGCAGCTGGCCAACGTTCCATCAGCCAAACGAGTCCATGGGTCACCGCACCGACGCCAAAGACATGAGAGTCTCCAACATCGATGTCTTGCACCTTCAGATCTACTGCGCTGAACAGCTCTCGCAGGTCACCAGTCCACTGTTCGATCGGCGTGCAATCCATTCCGGAGAGTTCAGTCGAAAACACATGATAGAAAACCTGGGCTGCGGCGAGGGCTGCCGCGAAGGCTGGACCA
Source organism: Acidovorax sp. FG48 (assembly GCF_057809085.1). Taxonomy (NCBI): domain Bacteria; kingdom Pseudomonadati; phylum Pseudomonadota; class Betaproteobacteria; order Burkholderiales; family Comamonadaceae; genus Acidovorax; species Acidovorax sp. FG48. The sequence continues at coordinate 97,757 of NZ_JBMDJH010000016.1, forward strand.
ATAGGGTTGTCGTCAGATCCACATGCCGCAGAGGGGCCTAACTCAGCCATCCAACCGTCTGCCCCGACTCGCAGCATTTTTTTGCTGCCTTCTGGCACGTCACATCCTATGGCCACGACGACGTCGTAGGGTGGATGCCAGCCGACCTGCAATGAGTCGGTTGGGCCCTGGCCTGCAATTGCTGCGTCTCTTGCGATGCGTTGTGCATCAAAGGCGTCGGCACCCGAGAAATCAATGTTGGGCCAAAGTCTTGCGAGCGAATCACTGAGTGCTGCGTACAGAAGCCTCGCACTAGCCGAACACTCCTGCGCTGGAAGGACGACGGCCAGTTTTGCGGACGACAGGCGATGGGCCAGGGCGGAGTCGCCAAACAGCGACCTCAGTGCCTGGGCATTCTTTTCGTGTGCCGAGCTCATACAGTCTCCAACCTTGCCTTCGCCTCGGCCCTGGACCACAAACGCCAGTCACCGTCCTCGCGCTCATAGACATTGGCTCCCTCATAGAGCTGCAGCCCTTGCAAGCCGTAGTGGGGAACGATAATGCTAAGTGCTCCGACATGCCGCACTACCTCCCACTCGCGGTCGAGTGCCGACATGGTGACATCTCTGCCCGGGTGAGTGTGAAGTTGGATAACGCCCCGCTCCTTGTTGCGAAAATTGTCTAGCTGGATTCGCTGCAATTCTGCCCCTGGGATATGCACCCAGACTCCGGTTGGGGAGGCTCCAGGAGTTTGCTGCGGAATGATGCATCTTTGGATTTCTGCGGTCGTGACGGCATCGTCGGCAACGGCAGCTGTCCAGATGGCGAAAACTTCATGGTGCCCAACTTTGAACGATGCCATGGTTTGATTCATCACACTCTGCGGAATTTTCCAATTGCGGTATTTCATGCGACGCCTGTGCCTGGTTTGTTGAGGTCTCGTTGGAGTTGCAGCACAAGCTGCAGCACGCTATAGCGTGGGTCCGTCCTGAGGGATGCCCATGAGCGGTCCTGATGACTAGGGTGATCGTGGTACTCGCGCCATCCAAGAAAGCAAAACCAGCAGTTGGGTCGGTGGGGTGGATTGGGGACATGAAACCCCAGCGAATTTGGAACGCCACTACCACCTGGCAACAGCACGTTTCCTTGTAGATCGATCCACCATCCTCCCACTGGCCGGTACGGGAAATCCGTTCCGTCGACCCTCAGCAAAATTGACTTGTTTGTTGCATGCCAGTCCAGCTGAAGGTCGAGGAACGGGAACGAGAAACTGAGCAGTTTGATGCCCAGCTTCTCGAACACTTCCGGGGTAGTGAGAAGCGGTCGGATCGCGTTTTCGAAGCAGGCCTGTGCAAGCTTCGGGTGGACGATGACCGCCGTGTTCATCCGCCGCCGCCGTTCTTTTTCGTGATGGACAGCACGTGCCCGTCGCGAATGCCAGCCGCCTGTAGGGTCAGCGCTGGAGCGAGTGGTGCGGTGCCGATATCTGCATCCACCATGTCGAAGTCAGCCACGCTGCTGCGGTCACGCGGCGGCAGGCTGCGGCGGGTCGCCTCCAAGACAGTCATGTTGTAGGGGAAGCGACGTTGGCGAGCTTCACCGTCCAAAATCACCGTCACTTCGTAGAAGCGATCCTGGCCGCCCAAGGGGACGGTGAAAAACTTATCCTGCGGCTGCAGTACGAGGCGGTCGTCGTCTTCCAGCAATTCGTCCGCCAAGCCGTCCAGGTCGGCCCACAGGTCGTGGTTGCCGGCGCCAATGATGGCCTTGAGATCGCGAACGATGATCTTGGCCTTGAAAGGCGGGCCACCCAAGGTCAGAACCTGATCGTCCAGCGCGAGTTGCACGGGTTTACGGATAGACGGGTTGTCATCGACGACGGGAGAGCCATCACCGACGCTGAACTTTTCGCCGCCTCGGATGAAAACGATGTCGCTGGCCGAGAGTGGGATATCTACGTCCCCCTGCACTTCGAGCAACACCTGTTCGGTGCCAGTGATACCGGCAAGGTCGATGATGTCCTGGCCGCGCGCAGCACCAGGGACGATGGACCGCGCTTGGCGATCAACTTCAATAGCCACTTTTTGAATAGGCATGGTGTGTCCTCAGACTAAAAAATCCAGGCCGACGGTGTGCCCCGACGGCTCCTAGGTTTTCCGCAAAAAGTTGACACCTGTGTAGCCTTGGCTCAAACTCGCAGTCGCCAAACCGGTCGAGCGTGAAAGCGCAAGATCACTCAGGGGGTCAGTCTTCACGGATTGATCCCCTGTTTTATTTTGTGTTATGCATAGATGCTTCCTTGGAGTGGGTGATGCTGAAATTGTACATGAATGTTTTCAAATCCCACAATCCATCCGTGAAATGTTTTCCAAGTTGACATTACTGCCTTTTCATCAGCCTAAAATGTCATTGCGGTTGACATTTTTGCTGCGACGCATTAGAATTGCTTGTACTTTCTAAGGAACACATGATCGACGACGAGCGTCTATACGCGCTAATCGGTGAGCGAATCCGGAATCTGCGCGAACAGGCTACGCCAAAGCGCATGACACAAGCTGAGCTTGCTGCTAGCGTAGGGCTGGAGCGAACTTCCATCACGAACATTGAGCGTGGGTCTCAAAAAGTGCCCTTACATGTGCTCTACAGGATCTGCATTGCATTGGGTGCAACGCTGGTTGAGCTTTTGCCTTCGATGGCAGAAGTTGAAGAAGTCAGAGAGGTTGAGACGGAGAGTTTCTTTTTGGGAGGAAAGGCGTACGACACGCCACCGCTTGTTCATAAATTGGTGCAGGAGTTGTTGAACACAGGAACGAAGAATGGCATTCCACACAACTGAAACCGTGGAACTTGCAGCTCAGGAAACTTTGCGAAAGGCTGGGGCATTGGCTGTGCCTGTCGACTTAGAGAAAGTTACAGCCTCGCTTGGTGTAAAGGTTCATTACGAAAAGATGGAAGATGATGTGTCGGGGGTGCTCATAGTCCAAGGACAGCAGCGCCACATACTCGTCAATAAAGATCATTTTCTGCAACGAGCGCGATTCACGCTCGCGCATGAAATCGGCCACCTGCTATTGCATGACAGCAATGCTGACCGCATGTTCATTGATCACCAGATGCGCGTGTACCAACGCGTTGGCGAAGCCAGCTCAAGCGCCTATTCCCATCCCGGCTCGCTCACTGATGCTAGACAGGAACGGGAAGCGAACTTGTTCGCAGCTGCGTTGTTGATGCCAGCTCCTCTCGTTACGCGAGCCGCGCTGGAGCGCGACATGAGGGACGAGTTCGACGTGGCAGCATTGGCTAAAACCTTTGTCGTAAGCGAGCAAGCGATGTCGATTCGGCTTCAGCAGCTCAAGGTAGTCTCTGTCGATCTGTAGGAGGCACCTGCGCCATCGATTTTGGGTTTGACATGCCACTTTTAGCGGGCGATGATTGGGCACAATCGTCGGTTAACTCATTGGTACACACTTTGGGTGCCACGACTGTCGCTGCTTAGACTGCTGTGGGTCAGCACATTCGGCTGGAGGCGATGCTTCCCAGCTCTACATCTCCTGCACTATCAACCCTCGAAGGGAAGAGCGCTGAGGGGGGCCGACTGAACTGTCAACCAACGAGCGTAACTAGGCTGAATCCGTTATTGACCATACCGTCAATAAGGTGCTATATTCAATCCAACAACTAATCCGCGATGGCTGTGTGGTTCGACCACCTGAAGCGCGGGGGGAAAAGCCGGCGCAAGCCGGTTTTTTCGTTTCTGGGGGGAATTTTGCGAACGCGAGTCTATGTCGATGGGTACAACCTCTACTATGGCTGTCTCAAGGGTACACCCCACAAGTGGCTTGATCCGCTGTCTCTCTTCGAGCGCATCCTTCTCACCGTCACGGCAACTATCGACCACCTCGGTGTGCTCACGAGTGACCTAGACCCGCTAGCCGTCAAATTCTTCACCGCGCCCATTCTTGAGAAGGCCGCCAAGGCGGAGGACTCCCTTCGCTGCCAGGAGAAGTACCACAAGGCGCTGAACAAACATCTGCAGGGCCGCATGGCGATCATTAAAGGGTACTACTCCCTCACGGAGGCTAGGGCTAAGGTCATCGATGCGCAAGATCCAAAGAAGTGGCCGCGCGATTGCATCGAGACGCCTATCTGGAAATTGGAAGAAAAGCAGAGTGATGTGAATCTGTCTCTGCACGCGGTCGTGGACGCCCTGTCGGATGGCATTGAGCATGTAGTCATTGTCACGAACGACACGGACATTGAACCGGCGTTGAAGATGATCCGCGCGCACACCAAAACTGCGGTAGGTCTTATCGTTCCGACGACTGATCACCAGCGGCAGCCAAACACCAGCCTGGCACGGCATGCTCATTGGGTTCGGTCACACATCACCGCCGCAGAACTTCACGCGTCGCAACTGCCGCTTGTGATTCCTGATGGCAAGAAGGCCGCTATATCAAAACCTGAGTCTTGGTACGCCCGTCCGGATCTGCTCGCACGCGCCCTGGAATTGGGAACGGAACACCTCGGGAGCAGAGCAAAGGCATTCAAATGGCTCACCAAGCCAAACAGGTTCTACGAAGACCGCACTCCTCTCGATCTTCTTGAAAACGGCGACGAGCGAGTGTTGCAGTTCATGCAAGAACAAGCCATCCCAACACACGGGGACAGCATCTAATTCCGCAATGCACGTTGTTTGTGGTTGCATAGGGCGCCATTTGGCCAGGATTTCAATTGCAGCCTCCAACTACTCAGGCTCGGCAACAACTGCTTCTGCCTGATCGCGGCCTTCGTACAGCGCCGGCGCTCTTGTTGATCAAGGCTGGAATATTCTCAAGACAACCGATCTGCGCTTTCCATCATGAGGGGACCCGGGTAGAGTTGATTCAGAATCTCGGCGACCAACTCGATAATTCCCAACACTTGCCTGGTCAGCATCGAACTTCCATGCGCTAACTCATTGCGAATAGTTGGCAGGCCATCTGGAAGTCCTCCTACCAGATCCCACTGCTGATCCTCAGGGAATATCTCGGGGAACTCCGGTATCAGGTATTCCAGGCTGTCCAGCTCGTTATCGATCATTGCTTTCAAAGCTTCCATGGACAACCGCTCTCGCGCGTTGACCTGTGCCGCGTGGTGCCAACGTCGAAATCCCTCGTTTCTTACCAGTCCATGGTCCACCGCCATGCGGAGCAGTCTTTTGAGCATGAGCTTCTTACCCTGTTCCTTTTCCGGAAGAATGGTGCGCAGCCGTTCCCGCAGACCGAACTCAAGCGCAGCCAATGCTGCCGCCGTTGCTGGCATGTAAAAGCGGTATACGTACCAGGCGTAGAGGTAGAGGTTCCGAGCGTTCTCAAACTGAGTCGCTACCGGCTCAGGAACGGCGGAACTGATTTGGATGGCGGCAACTCCAGCGTGATGCGCAGGCAGCGAGGGTGGTGCCGGCGCTGCCCATGTGACCGTGCGCGGGTCCGGCAGCATGGCTGTGGCACTGTCGCGCAAACAGTCAGCTGGGTGGAGTGTTGTCTGATTCATATTCGCTCCGTCCCAATGACCTACTGTCAGCCAGCAGCGCGCGTTCCTCGGCACTTCGGATAGGTTGTGCACCCCCAGAAGTTGCTTCCGGCGTTGGCGCCATGACGAGCGGTGCGCAACTGCATGGATGCACCGCAGCGTGGACAGTCCGGCGAAGAGGTCTGTGCCGTGGTGACCGCAGTGGCTTCGGGCTGCTGAGCCTGCGCCGGAGCATCCGCTGCATTTGATGGAGTCAAAGACGCTCCGGTCCGCCGTGCACGCTGAATCATTGCGAAGAGACGAGGACCGTCGACCAGCTCAATGTTTCGACCTTGCGTAAACTCCACTGCGTCGGCTGTAAAGCGTCCCGAGGTCACCACGAATCCGCCCGTGGCGCCCTTGGCTGCCATGGCACCGTAGAGTTCGCGGACGGTGGTCACCCCCACCTTGTACGCCTTCCACTGTTTGCACTGCACGAAGAATTTCTCATTGCCTTTTGTGAGTACGAGGTCCACCCCACCATCTGGGCCGGCTCCCCCTAACTCGGCAACCTGGTAGCCCTGCTGTCGATAGGATTCCCCCACGAGGATTTCAAACTCTCTCCAGCTCATGCCGTCCAGAGCATCCGCGCTTTCAGCTTCCGAAACGCCGGCAATCAGTTCCCTGCGTTGTTTGCGTCGCCAGGCAGAGATCGCTGCAGCGATCAGGCACATCAAGGGAACGAGATACTGGCCGATCGTCGCTAGTCCATGGATGATGGCCTTTTGCATCATGGCACCCACCATCGCGCCACCTTGGCCTTGGATATCGGAGGGTTTGATAGGTACTGCCAAGTTGCTAAGCACGATGTAGCTGACCGCAGCCAGCACCAAACAGACCCACCATGGAAGCAGGGACAGCAAGTCCAGGATGTCTTCCAAAGGACTGGTTTTCTTGCGTCTGGCCATGATTTCCTCCCCGTGCGTTGGTTCTTTTTTGAAGCAAGTGTGGGTGCGCCTGAAAGCTCAGCGGTATCTTGGCGACGGCTAGCCTCGGGACTCGCTGTATCGACTGCGGACGTGCGAGGCCACGAATCGTCAGCAATCTATGTTCAAGAGCTTCTTTGCCGCAGTGCAGTTCAACGCGATCTCAGAGGTCTTTCCTTCCTTCGCGTTGAAGATCGTGAAAACCATGTAGTTGCTCGTATCGCACCGAGCACGAATCGATCCATCAGGCGCTCTAACGGCGTTGGAGACGGTTCTGCAACTCGGAAAATTGTGTTTGATGATCCTGCTAGCCACGACTTTCGCATCACCCTTTGGCGCGGCGCCCACGCTGGATTGCGCGATAGCCGATGCGGAAATGAACGTACTACAGAAACCAATGATTGCGATCGAACTGCGATAGGGGAGTTTCATGATTTGCGATTGTTGTCGACGGACCTGGCCACAACAGGCACGGTTAGCAGGTAGTTCATCAAAGCGCCCGTCTGCATGCGCCATCAGTTCACGGCAGGTATGCCAAGAGCATTCAGCGTAGGCGTTGTCATGGTCCCAGTCTTAGGAAATCCCTTCAGCTCTTGGAAGTGCTGGAGCGCCTCACGCAAGCCGTCATTCATCACCCCATCAATCGATCCCTCGTAGAGGCCCAGGCTGCGAAGCTTGATCTGAACTCGCATGATCTGGAGCCGCAGCTTCTCTGGATGAGTCAGCTCATCTGACGCTTGGGGCTGCTTGCCCAGTTGTGATGACTGGGACACGCCATTCTTCGCAGGGGTGTTGGATCCCGATGCGTTGTTCGAATCCAGAAACTGTCGAGGTGCTCCCGGGGCTGGCGCAGACTCCGGAACGTAGCGGTTCGTCGCGGGAGGAGATGCTGGGGCAGGCGATGGTGCTACGTACGATGGAGCCGGGCTTGGCGCTACATACGCAGGGGCACGGTAGCTAGAGCTCCCACTGGAGCCTGAGTAGTGAGAGCTGTGGCTTGAGTGCGATCTGTGGCTGGAATGCGAGCGATGCCCTGCAAAAAGATTGTCCGATTCCAAGTTCAATGGGCGCAACGGCACGGCACCGGTCGAGTCGAGCGGCTCCATCTCTGCTCTGGGTGCGGGTGCTGCTGATACGCTCTTGGTGACCAGTAAAGGCAACCCCGCCACGAAAAGAGAGAGGTTTCGGACGAACTTGCTCATAAATTGACCTCGGTTGTCTCCATTGTTCTTAGGGGGGCCGGTTTCCAACCTCGCTCATGCCAGGCGAACAGACCGGAGCAGTTCTTCTTTGCTGCGCAACCCTCACATTCGGGTGCGAAAACATTTTTCCAATCGGAAATGCTTTTCTGAGCCTGAGGCCAAAGAGGCTGAGGCAATGCGCACAAAGGCGCGTTCATCCAAACGTGGGGAATCCTGTAGGTGCGAAGCACCCTGCGGGTTTGCTCCAGTGTCGTGCTCCAAGCGGCCAGGTCCACTTCGCATGCGTCTCTATTGGCAATAGCAAATCCGATCGGCTCGCATCCCATCAATGCCCACTCCCGGATGAATGGGAAGTTTCGGGCGATGAAGAGGGCTAGCTCCGGCAGAACCTCCAAGACCGGAGAAATCAGCACGGAGCGCAACTGGATCTCCTGTTGGTACTCCTGAAGCGTGAGCAATCCATCAATGGTCTCGTCAAAGGCGCCGGGGGCCTGCACCACGAAGTCATGCAAAAAGTTGGCATGCCCGTACAGAGGCACCAACCAACGGACCTTCGTAGTGAGGCCGGTCAACACCTTCTGCACCACAGAGGCATCTGCAAACAACCGGCCGTTGGTCAAGACTTCTACCGCTGTCTGGGGAAGACTCTTGCCAATGACATCCAGAACCCTCCGCAGGCCTGCTTCCAACAACAATGGCTCGCCGCCAGTGAGACCGATAGTCCGAGGATGCCAGTTCAGATGCCGGATGGCCTCCAGGGCTTCCTCAACGAGCCAGCTGTCGTCTTCTTTGGTCGGCGGTTGGGAGCACATCAAGCAATTGCTGTTGCATCGATTTGTGAGGAGCAGCGCGTGATGGGTATCAGCTTCACGTAGCAGGACGATCAACTCTCCCTTGAATGGGCGCGCGACAACGATGTCACCAATCTCCAGCTGATCGCTTACGGCCCAGGCGAGGTTGTCGAGGCCTGTGTGCTGCAAGTCCTCAATCGAACGCCTTTCGTCGGGACTCTGGACTCGCACCAGGAAATGGAGAGACGGTTCCCACTGAGCCGCAAAGCCCTCGAAATCCACTACCCGACGCACACGTGCACCGCATCTCTCATCGAGGTCGGCAGACACTCTACGCATTGGCGCATGACTCCCGCACTTGCGCCCACTCGTGCAATCGCGTAGACGTATCCTCGTCGGCAGCGCGCAGGGTAGAGAACATGGCATCAAAGAGCGCCATATGCCGCTGGCAGTGCTCGGTTGCTCCCGCAGCGACGGTCATTGTTCCGTGTTGAGCCTGGGCATCGACGGGATTGGGTGAACAGTACAAGTTGTAGGCGCAGTCGCGGCAATCGCTCATGGATCGAACGTCGCTGGCCTCTACTAATTCGTGCCGCACCGGGGAGTTCAGAAGGTCGTCCAAAGATTCACCAATGCGACCCATTCGCAGCGATCGATCCCCTGTCTCTGCGAGCATTCGCGCTTCATCGCTGGGATACACGAACCCATCGTAGTTATAGACCAGGACACTTGAGCCTGCGCCTGTGGGGCTTTGAAGATCCACGTAGCCCGCATCAAAGGTGGAAAGCATCTTGTTCAGCAGGATAGATGCGTAGACCTCTCGCAGCGCTACACCGCGCTGGTTCCAGTGCATGATGCGATCCAGACCGCGCCGGTAGAAGTTCAGGAAATCCTGGACAGAGTAACCAAGCAGGTTTTGATTGCGTTTGGCGAACCCATAGCTGCTGAGCGGTCTCAGAAAGATCTCCCGAAACCCCTGGCGAACATATTCATCCACGATCTCCTCAGGGAAAGCCAAAGACGCTTTGGTTGTCGTCATCAAGGCGGCAACGGCATCAGCACCTATTTTTTCTCGTGCCAGTTGGATGCCAGCCAGGGTACGTTCGTAAGCATTTCGACCTGGGGTCGGTCGATTGGCGTTGTGTAGTGCGCGAGGCCCATCCAAGCTGGTCGACATGTAGACGTTTTGTTCCTTGAAAAAGGCACACATCGCGTCGTCGAGCTGATGGAGCGTTGAAGCGACTACAAAGCGAATTCGACGATTCGCCGCTGCTCCCTCGCGGATGCGTAGAATGGTGTGCTTGACCAGGTCAAATCGCAGCAGCGGATCGCCGCCTTGAAACTCGACGGTGAGCTGATTGGATTTGCTTTCGAGAATGGTGTCGCATGCTGCATTCAGATCCGAGAGCGACATCGTATGCCCCTCGTCGTCGAGAGACCTGCTTACCTGGCAATACTGGCAGGAGTGGGCGCATTGCAGGGTGGGCACGATGATATGAAGCGATGGACCTGCGGTAACAGTCTCTCGCTTCGCGGCTATACGCGACGCTAGCAAGCGTTGCATGCCCCTTGAAATAGCACCATCAGTGAGCAAAAAGCGGGCACGCAAATCGGCTTGTTTTCGAAGGTCGAGCTTTTGCGGGGATGCGCAAAATCGATCAAATTCCTCACTGTCAAAGAACGCAAAGTCCCCGGCCGCTCCGGTCACAACGATGTGACCATCGGGAAGTAGGCGGTGCCTGGCCAGCATAACCCGAGGTGCGTACATCACCCGAGCGTCTGCAAAGATTGCCTGCCAATGGACACCCCGCCATTGACCTCGATCAAGGCGAACATTGTGTTCGTGCGAGCCATGTCTCCCTCCGGTCCTGAATCTCGTGTTCAGAAACATTGTGCAACAACAATTCTCAAAGTCACGCTGATAAATGCGCGGCTTGGCGAAGTGCGTATTGCTCCTACTGAAGCGATGAGGATCGACGGAGCGAAAGACTGCTTCGTGCCGGAAAGCAGTAAATCATCTGCGGCTGATACCGGCTGCAACCGCTGCACCACAGACCGCCAACGCGGCGGCTTCAGGCTGGTTGTGGACATACGGGACGCGCCCGCGAATTAGTACTATCGGCCATATGCAGCTTGTGCAAGCGAATGGAAGCAGACGCTCAACGTTTGAGCTAAGCCAACCGTGGAGGCAAGGTGCCCAGGCCGACCGGAGCAATATGCTACTGGGCTTTGAGCGGCCAGCGTGCCTCGCCGGAGCGGGGCAGCTCGAGCAAAGGGTTAGGGCTCACCGTTGCGGCAGGACTGGGACCCGGAGAAAGTGAAGGCCACCTGCCGCTGTGTCCCATTTGAAGTCGTACGACCTCGCGAGCGCAATGGGCGGGCCGTAGGGCTCCAATGTTCGATAGGTACAGACAGTGCCAGCTTGGTGCTTGGTTCCTTCGCGAAAGTCAAAGTCTGCAGTGTCCGGCGAATATGCGGCTTGAGACACATAGTGATCATGGTCCGTAGCTACAACCATGAAGCAACAGTCAGCAAACAATCCGTAATTTTCTAGGTTGTGCAGATCAGCGAAAACGTCATACCTGTTGTTCGGCTCCCGATGATTCTTCTGCTTGAAAAACTTAATCTCGATTGCACAGCCTGTTGACTCTCTCGTTCTCAGATTGGTGTAGGAGCAGTAGACGTCGATCTTGGCCTTCTTTGATCCACTCTTACCGAAGACACTATCCGCATGAACTACAGGCTTCTCCAACTCGATAGAGAAATACTCGTCACGATCGACTTCGAGTAGCTCGCCGACAGTCTTCAAGATAGATGCAAACTGTAGCTGTAGCGATGCTTCCGATTCGACTCGAATCCGCTGGCCGTTGATCTTCAGGCGCAGACATTCATATGACAGTTCGAAGGCCCGGTTGAGACGTTCCAGTGACATGGCTGTGAGCCCGAATGTCCAAGGTAAGCGGCGCCGGAGCACCGAGGGTCCGTGGGGCACCAACAAAGGCCATAAACATGCAGAAAGGTTGGCCCTTGTTGGCGTCCGCTTAACCGTCCAGCTAAGCGGCTACGCGGGTTTGCTCGACAAGACTACTTGCTCGTCTTTTTCGCTGCAGGGGAACTGCTTTTCTTCGGTGCAGGTTTTGCCGCAGTCTTTGCGTCGCTGAGTGCTGCTTTGAGCTTAGCGGACGTTTCCTTTAGTTGAGCTTGCACAACCTTGGTGTGTGCTTTTGCTGCATTCACGTCAGCCTTCAACTTTTCGATCTGTGCCAAATGCTTTTTCTCGCGGAGAGAATGATTGTTGTCGCCGGGCTTTTTTGCCATTAAGTGCTCCTCCTACTTGAGCGTTGTTGAAAAATTATTCGACTTAAAGATTAACTCATTTTCCGGTGTTTTGTGATGGCGCCGAACGTCTGTCAAGAGAGGCAGCGCACGGGCTCAGCCCTTGTGATGTCCTCTCGAGGCAAAGGTTAGGCGTCACTTCCAGAACTGCCACGGTTTCTTCGGCCTTTCAACACCTTTGGCCTTGCTTTGCAAGAGGCGCAGGTACTTCGTGTCTTGGTCTTTGAAGGTCTCTGCTCCCGCACCCACATATGCACGCATGAGCTCCTCGGCCGCAAGATCTAGAGCGTCGAGATCGAGATGGCACTGACCCAACCGCTGATGTAGCCAAGAAAGTTGGCATCGGCAATAGCTGCAAGCAGCCAGGTAGCAGCGTTCCATTGGGTCTTTGGCTCAGGCAAGAGATCCCAGGCTTGCCAGTACAAGGGGATTGCTTCCGAATACTTTTGCTCGCAGGCAAAAAGCGTCACCCTTGGCAGACAGGCGCTGAATTTCGGTGTGAATGGCCTCTGAAAGCTCTGGCACTTGGCTTCTGCTTCGTGACGCCTAAAAGAGTGTAGACCGCACCAAGCCGCAGGCCCTATCCGGCGCTTGCGGTCTAGTTGGCACGAAGAAATCAAGGAAAGAGGCTCGTAGCCTAGTTCAATGGCATGCAGGCTGCATAAAATCCAGTACTAGATTCAGTCATAAAACTCGCCACACGGTTGCTGGACCAGGTCCGTGAGCGGAATCCATTGCAAGCGCTATTGCTTGCGCACCGAGCAGGCCTATTCGCTCGGTTTTACGGTTGATGAGGTGGCGGCGCTGCTTTACCCGCGACTGGGCGAGGATCGTGTTCATTGGCTGGGCGCCTGGGGTGCTGCTCAGACGTGGGTCAGGCCTTGCGGGCCGTTAGGCGGCGGCCAAGGATGCGGCGGTTAGCGCCCTGAGTGATTCAGTGTGGAGAAGGCGAATCTTGTGGGCATCAACTCCCAACTGCTTACCGTATCTGCGGTCAAGACCATCCCAAGCCTGCTGGCGCATCGTGTCATACGCGCCGTCGCCAATGAGTTTATCGCTGGCCATGTACACATCGGCTCGGAGTTGAGCTATGTTTCTTGATGGAGGGGGCACCGTGGCTGCTTTCTCGTCAGTCCCGCAGCAAATCGACTGAACCGCCCATTGACAAAGGAAGAGGCATTCTGCGACGTCGACGGGGAGCTTTGTGACTCCATTTTGTACAGGCAGTTTCAAAAACGAAATGAGCGGTCGATATTGAGGTTCGATTTCTGCAGCTATGGGCGCACGCCAGCGAAATACGTCGAACAGCAGTTGCCCTACGAGCCATTGCCAGCTGTTCTCACCGCGGCAGGGGAGCAGCGCGGCTACCAAGCGTTGGCCGCCCGCTGCTCTGACCTCTAGATTTTCCGAAGTGCATCCGGTGGCGAGGATGACAGATAGAAGCACACGTAGCTTCAAAAGGCTGACTGGTGTCAAGTCCGATGTGAGTGCAATCCTGCGTTCATCATTCTTGTACTTGTTCACCGCGTTAACGATGGTTCGCTGCGTCTGCTTAAAGGGCTCTTGCATCTTGCGAACTGCCTTGAGTCGTTTGTCTGCCTGCCTCTGCTCTTTCGACTTTGCATTGGTGGCTTCCTGGCCATTCTCTACGGCCGATTTGCGCTTGGCGGTCTCATCACCCAGGTTCAAGACGGCACCAATTGCCAAGACGTCGTCAGTCTTCTGACCTTGCGCTGGCAGGCCGCGGATATCCAAGGTTCTATTGAGCATCTGCCGCACGATGTTGGAAAGTCCCGACTCCGTCGAGCTTGCTGCAAGACTGCCACCCGTCAAGCAGCTGCGACGCCGAATGAACTCATCGTAGGACAAGACGTTCGACGGTTCAGGATCTGCTTCCTTCGGCGGCGCGCTATAAACAATGCCGCTAACCTCGGCTGCAGTCACTGCTTCCTGGTCAAGGCGCACAAGCTCGCTAAGAATTTCGAGGAGCTTGAGGTCTTCAACTGCCTCGGGACTTTCGAGGTACTGGATGGTGGTCTCGGTCGATTGGGAGGATCCGGAAAGTCTCGCGAAGCGCAAAGCTTCGGCACACTGCACCACTGACGGCGCGAAGCGCTCTCCATTGTGGATAAGCCGCGCAAAGGACGGCTGTTGTACTGCTTCTAACGCGTACCTGGCGACGACTCCGGTTTCGTCAGTCTGCTTCAGCGCGAACGAGATCGGTGCACCAAATGAATCCAATAGCTCTATTGCTCCTTCTCCCGCGGTAAGTGCTCCTGGACGCCGCCAGGTCAGGACGCTGTTCTTCAGCTCGAATTGGCCAGAGCTCCTACGGGAGCACTCGTCGAGCGGGATTTCGTCACGTGCCTCAAGGTTAGGCAACGAGTCCGGCGAAACCGCTCGGTCTGCAGCCAGCGAAGAATCCAGTTCAAGGAGCCTCACGGCCTCACCTGGGGCCATTCTGCGGTATAAGGCCGCCTCTTGATTTTTCCCGCTGAACGAAGGCGCCCCTAAAGCGGCGATGGTGCAGTTCGTGCTCCCAAAAAGCACATGGTCAGCTGTGTCGGATTGTGCGATGACGAGCTTGGCGTGCACAAATCGCGAAGCCTTGGCGCTAGCACCCGCCAGCAACGGGTACACATCGACCGGCTGCATCGTGCTCAAGGCTTGTTTAGGGAAGAGAGCGGCTTCGCGCTGTAACAGGACTGCAACGCGCTCCGGTTGAAGCTCGTCGCGCAACCAGCTCAACGCTTGCAGGTTCTCGTCCCAGAAAGGTGATATCACGATGAGCCGCCGAATCGCCTCGCCTCCGACGGCCTCAAAAAAACGTGAGCCGATGCTTGCAGCCGGCGAATGCGCGAGGAAGCGGGCATAGACAACGCCTTCGGGGTCCATCAATTTTGCAGTGGGTGCGACATCTTTCAGCCAAGGCGTCTTATAAAGAGCCCACTTAAGCTGCTCGTGCGCAGCCACTTCCTCGGGCGGAATGAGCGCGCACAGGTAATCAAACACCGCGCGCAGCAGGCCTACCTCAGGTCCATCAGGTGTGCTCAGTGTGACCTCGCCAACGACCTCCAGATTGCCACCAAGGCCCGCCGAAGTCATGTTGGCGGAGGCGACAAGCAGTCGGCCGGTCTTTTCGCCCAGCTGAAGAACGAGCTTGGGATGAAATACCCCTCCTCTAGTCGGAGTGACGCCGACGACTGAGTACATGTTCCCGGCCAAGCGGGGCAAGTATCGACCGTCCACTGAGTACGTCAGCATTCTGGAGTCGGTGAGGAGGATATTGTTGTTGCACAGGACGCCGCGAAGGCGGCTCAGCGCCACAGTCTCATAAGCACCAAAATCAACGTCGAACGTCGTGCAGATGCTGGAATGGAACCCCCTGTCCTCGAAAGCCTTAAATAGCTTCACAGCATCTCCAACAGGGAACGACCAGCAGCAGTAAGACCTTTGCGCTGGACCAAGCCTATGTCCCTTAGAAAGTCCACGGTTGATTCCAATCGAGGATTCGTGAGTACTGGGCCGTCCACTTTCCGCGTACGCAGCAAACCATCCTGGCTTTCGAGAAGGAAGGTGTAGCCCCGTTGGAAGCGCAGCTTTTGGAAAGCGACCCACAGATGGCGGTCGATGATTCGTCGCTTCAACAGCGTTTGCAGCAGACTGGGCAAGGAATCGCCTGCGTGCTGTTCAAAGAATCGAAGCTCAGAGTGCAGCGACTGCACGTACGGATGCAACGCAGACGGTCCGAGGACCTTGGCGCACTGCTCCGGAACAGGTTCCAGCCGCTTGGTCAGCACAGCCAACAGCAGGATTGCAGCTCGAGCTGCGTCGACTGTGCACTCAGCCCTTGGTCCCGCTGACTCGAGTACGTCATAGGCCAATCGGTATTCGCTGAGCCGTTCAGACTTGGACCAAGGGCGGTTTAAACAACGAAGTGCACGTTGCCAAAAGGTAGGCCCAGACAAGTAAGT
>NZ_JBMDJH010000017.1:0-108899 GCF_057809085.1 Acidovorax sp. FG48
CTTACTTGTCTGGGCCTACCTTTTGGCAACGTGCACTTCGTTGTTTAAACCGCCCGCTTCAAATCACGTCAATCCACCCGTTGCGGGCCAGCCACTGCACCAGCAAGCGGGTCACCACCTCGGGCTGCTCCATGGTCAGCATGTGGCCGCTGCCCGGCAGCAGGTGGTGCTCGGCGCCGGGCACCAGCGCCGCAATCTCTGCAGAACATTCGGGCGGCGTGAGCTGGTCGGCTGCGCCACACACCACCAGCACCGGGCAACTCACCTGCGGCAGGTGCTCCCGCGCATCGGGGCGGTGGATCACGGCACGGTTCTGGCGCACCAGGTGGTCGGGGCCCGCGTCCAGCACAAAGTCCAGATAGGCCTGCACCAGCTCCGCCTTGGCGGCGTTCACGGGGTGGAAGGCCAGGGCCACGTTGGGCTCGATGACCTCGCGCACCCGGCCCTGTTCAAACAGTTCGATGGCACCTTCGCGCAGGGCGCGCATGTCGGGTGTCTCGGGTCGCGCGGTGGTGCCCAGCAAGGCCAGCCCCGCAACCCGCTGCGGCGCCTGGCGCGCGGCCTCCATGGCGATCATGCCGCCCATCGACGCACCGGCCAGCACCAGCGGCCCCGCGTGCTGTGCCAGCAGCCGTGCGGCAAAGTCCTCGATGCGATGCAGGTTCACATCCTGGTGGGCGGTGGCGACCTCGGGGCGCAGCGCGGCGGGCAGCAGCGGCAGCACGCCGCGCCACATGCGTTCATCGGCGGCCAGACCGGGCAGGAGCAGAAGTTGGGGGGAGTGGGACATGGATGAAAAGAGGCATCACCAAGTTGGTGCGCGATGAGAAGCATGCAGACAGCCCCAGCAGCGGGGCACGGACCGCACATTGTGAACAGCCGATGGCCGCTTGTCACCGCCCCCGGAATAGTTGCCCGCGATGGCTCGGGACTTGCTAGCATGGCCTGCATATGCCCATCCACGCCGCGCTCCACCACGTCACGCATTACCAATACGACCGGCTGGTCGGCCTCGGGCCGCAGACCATCCGATTGCGGCCTGCGCCCCATTGCCGCAGCAATGTGATTTCGTACTCGCTCAAGGTCGAGCCCGCGCAGCACTTCATCAACTGGCAGCAGGATCCGTTTGCCAACTACCAGGCGCGACTCGTCTTCCCCGAGAAGACGCGCGAGTTCAAGGTCACGGTGGACCTGGTGGTGGAGATGGCGGTGTACAACCCCTTCGACTTCTTCCTGGAGCCCGAGGCCGAGCACATCCCCTTCAAGTACAGCAGCGATGTGCAGCAGGAGCTGGCGCCCTACCTGGCCACCGAGCCGATGACGCCGCTGGTGCAGGCATACTTGGACAAGATCGACCGCAGCAAACGGCGCACAGTGGACTTTCTGGTCAAGCTGAACCAGCAGGTGTCGCAGGACATTCGCTACCTGATTCGCCTGGAGCCCGGCGTGCAGACGCCCGAGGAGACGCTGCAAAAAGCCAGCGGCTCGTGCCGCGACTCGGGCTGGCTGCTGGTGCAGCTGCTGCGCCACCTGGGGCTGGCGGCACGGTTTGTGTCGGGCTACCTGATCCAGCTCACGCCGGACGTGAAGGCGCTGGACGGCCCCAGCGGCACCGACCACGACTTCACCGACCTGCACGCATGGTGCGAGGTCTACCTGCCAGGTGCAGGCTGGATTGGCCTGGATGCCACCAGCGGCTTGATGGCAGGCGAGGGCCACATTCCGCTGGCCTGCACGCCCCAGCCCTCGGGGGCCGCGCCGATTGAAGGCGGCGTGGACAAGGCCGAGGTGGACTTCAGCCACGAGATGCGCGTGACGCGTATTTACGAATCGCCCCGCGTGACCAAGCCCTACACCGAGGACCAGTGGCAGGCCGTGCTGGCGCTGGGCGAGCAGGTAGACGCTGACCTGGTGGCGGGCGATGTGCGCCTGACCATGGGTGGCGAGCCCACCTTTGTGGCCGTGGGCGACCGCGATGCGCCCGAGTGGAACACCGATGCCCTGGGCCCCACCAAGCGCGGCTTTGCCACCGAACTCACGCACAAGCTGCGCGCCGAATACGGCCAGGGCGGTTTTTTGCACTTTGGCCAGGGCAAGTGGTACCCCGGCGAGCAGTTGCCGCGCTGGGCGCTGTCGATCTGCTGGCGCGCCGACGGCCAGCCCGCGTGGCAGAACCCTGCGTTGTTTGCCGACGAGCGTGATCCCTCGCACTACACCAGCGCCGACGCCGAGCGCTTTGTGCACCACCTCACGCGCAAGCTGGGCATCACCGACCGCTACATACAGCCGGGCTACGAAGACACCTTCTACTACCTGTGGCGCGAGCGGCGCCTGCCCATCAACGTGGACCCGTTCGACGCGCGCCTGGACGATGAGCTGGAGCGCGCGCGCCTGCGCCGCGTGTTCGAGCAAAAGCTCGACAGCGTGGTGGGCTATGTGCTGCCGCTGCAGGCGGGTGTGGGTGCGGGCACGCTGGCGGGCAGCGTGTGGAGCACCGGGCCCTGGTTCTTCCGCGACGACCGCATGCTGCTCATCCCCGGCGATTCGCCCATGGGCTACCGCCTGCCGCTGGACGCCCTGCCCTGGGTGAAGGCATCGGACACCGAGCACCTGATCCCGCAAGACCCGACGGCATCGCAGGGCCCGCTGCCCGCTGCGACCACGCTGCGGGCGCGGTATTCCGTTCCAGCGGGCCCGGTCACCGGCGACCGCGATCTGCCCTACCTGGCGGGCGCCACCGCCCCGGGCGAGGCCCGGCGCGTAACGCAGGGCAATGCGGGTAGTGACAACGCACGCCAGGCCGGGCAGCCCGATCCGCATGCGGGTACGCAGCCTCCAGGCAAGTTCCAGTCGGCCGCAGGCCTGTCGCGCACCGCCCTGTGCGTGGAAGTGCGCGACCCGCGCCGCGCGAGCGGCCCCAAGGCCGAGAAGGTGGGCGAAAAGTACGGCGTTTTGTACGTCTTCATGCCCCCGCTGGCGCGCCTGGAGGACTACCTGGACCTGCTGGCGGCCATCGAGGCCACGGCCGAAGAACTGGGCATGAAGATCGTGCTGGAAGGCTACCCGCCGCCCCGCGACGCACGCCTGAAGGTGCTGGCCGTGACGCCCGACCCCGGCGTGATCGAGGTGAACATCCACCCCGCCAGCCACTGGAAGGAGCTGGTGCAGCACACCGAGTTTCTGTACCAGGCCGCGTGGGAGACCCGCCTGTCGGCCGAGAAGTTCATGACCGATGGCCGCCACACCGGCACCGGCGGCGGCAACCACTTCGTGATGGGCGGCGCCACCCCGGCCGACTCGCCGTTCTTGCGCAAGCCCGAGCTGCTGGCCAGCCTGCTGCTGTACTGGCACAACCACCCGAGCCTGAGCTACCTGTTCAGCGGCCTGTTCATTGGCCCCACCAGCCAGTCGCCGCGTGTGGACGAGGCCCGCAACGACCAGCTCTACGAACTGGAAATCGCCCTGCGCGAGATCGAGGCCAACCGCGCGATCTATGGCCAGGACATGCCGCCCTGGCTGGTGGACCGCACGCTGCGCAACATCCTGGTGGACGTGACGGGCAACACGCACCGCAGCGAGTTCAGCATCGACAAGATGTTCTCGCCCGACAGCAGCACCGGCCGCCTGGGCCTCTTGGAGCTGCGCGCCTTTGAGATGCCGCCCCATGCCCACATGAGCGTGGTGCAGCAGTTGCTGCTGCGCGCCCTGATCGCCCGCTTCTGGAAAGCGCCCTACCGCGCCCCCGCCGCCCGTTGGGGCACCGAGCTGCACGACCGCTGGATGCTGCCCACCTTCATCCAGCAGGACATGCACGATGTGGTGGCCGAGATGAACGCCGCAGGCTACGCGTTTGACCCCGCCTGGTTTGCGCCGCAGTTCGAGTTCCGCTTCCCCATGGTCGGCACGGTGAAATCGATGGGCGTGGAGCTGACCCTGCGCAACGCGCTGGAGCCCTGGCATGTCATGGGCGAAGAAGGCTCTGCCGGTGGCACGGTGCGCTATGTGGACTCGTCGCTGGAGCGCATCGAGGTGCGCGTGACGGGCATGAACGAAAGCCGCCATGTGGTCACCGTCAACGGCCAGCCGCTGCCGCTGCAAAGCACCGGCACCACCGGCGAGTTTGTGGCCGGTGTGCGCTACAAGGCCTGGAACCCGCCCTCTGCCCTGCACCCGACCATTGGCGCGCATGCACCGCTCACGTTCGACATCGTGGACACCTGGATGAACCGCTCGCTGGGCGGCTGCCAGTACCACGTGGCGCACCCGGGTGGGCGCAACTACGACACCTTCCCGGTCAACGCCTACGAGGCCGAAAGCCGCCGCCTGGCGCGCTTCTCGCGCATGGGCCACACGCCGGGGCGGCTGGCGGTGCCGCCTGCGACGATTGAGCTGCCGGGCAGCCGGGAGTTTCCGTTCACGCTGGATCTGCGGCGCAAGATGCGGCCGTAGGAAAGCCACCCCCTGAGTCGCCTGCGGCGCCTTCCCCTTGAAGGGGGACGACGCCCTCGCTGCGGGACGGCCCTTGCTCGGCGTCCCTGGCATCGGTCGCGCCGGTTTCGACGGGTGCGGGTAACCCGCAGAGTGCCGGAGACCAAATGCCCGAAAATCGAGCGCAGTGAACCATCTCAACGACAGCCTTCCCCCTCCCGACCCTTCCGACAGCGCGGCCCAATGGGCGGCTGCGCTGGCGCCTGCTGCGGCGGCCGGGCATTTTGACGAGTTGCGGGGTGCCCGTGTGCCGGACGACTCCAGCACGGCCACCGCAGCATCAGCTCCTAAATCAATAGCAACCAACCCAAATATCACTAGCGCCTGGGCCCAATTTTTTGATCAATTAGGTCCAGAAGGTTTTCAGGATCTGGACCGGCGCATGCAGAGCCTGCAGCGGCAGGTGCGCGACAACGGCATCACCTACAACGTCTATGCCGACGCCGACGGCCCGCAGCGGCCCTGGTCGGTGGACCTGTTCCCGCTGATCCTCTCGCAGGGCGACTGGGCGCACATCGAGCGCGGCGTGTTGCAGCGCGCGCGCCTGCTCGACCGCGTGATGGCCGACGTGTACGGCCCGCAAGAGCTGCTGCGCACGGGCCTGCTGCCCAGCGCGCTGGTGCAGGGCCACCCGGGCTATCTGCGCGCCATGCACGGCGTGCAGCCCGTGGGCGGCACCCATTTGCACATCGCGGCGTTCGACATGGCGCGCGACGCGCAGGGCGACTGGTGGGTGGTCACGCAGCGCACGCAGGCGCCCTCGGGCCTGGGGTATTTGCTGGAAAACCGGCTGCTCATCTCGCGGCTGTTTCCCGAGGCGTTCAGCCAGATGCATGTGCAGCGCCTGGCCGCCACCTACCGCGCGTTGCTCGACGGGCTGCGGCAGATGAGCCCTGCGGGGGCCGATGCGCGCATCGTGCTGCTCACGCCCGGCCCGTACAACGAGACCTACTTTGAACACGCCTACCTGGCGCGCTACCTGGGCCTCACGCTGGTGGAGGGCAACGACCTCACGGTGCGCGACGCGCGCCTGCACCTCAAGACCCTGCACGGCCTGCAGCCGGTGCACGGCATCCTGAAGCGCCTGGACGACGAGTTTCTAGACCCGCTGGAGCTGCGCAGCGACTCGCGCCTGGGCGTGCCCGGCTTGCTACAGGCCATCCGCGCGGGCAACGTGCTGGTGGCCAATGCGCCGGGCTCGGCGTTCCTCGAATCGTCGGCGCTGCTGGGCTTTATGCCCGCGCTGTCGCGCCACCTGCTGGGCGAAGAGCTGGCCCTGCCGTCGCTGCCCACCTGGTGGTGTGGCGAACGCTCGGCCATGCAGGCGGTGCTGCCGCAGCTCGCGCACAGCGTGATCCGCCCCACCTGGCCCATGGCGCAGCGCGTGCCTGTGTTGGGCGGCGCGCTGTCGGCGCAAGACCTGATGCAGTGGTCTGCGCGCATCGAAGCGCAGGGCGATGAATACACCGTGCAGGCCCACCTGCCGCTGTCGCAAATGCCCACCTGGCGCACGAAGGACACGGAGGATGCCGCGCCGAATAGCAGCCCCATCGCCCCCCGCTCGGTGATGCTGCGCGTGTTTGCAGTGTGTGATGGCCCGGGCTCCTGGCGCGTGTTGCCGGGCGGGCTGGCCCGCCTGGCCCAAGGCGACAGCGGCATCACATCCATGCAGCGCGGCGGCAGCAGCGCCGATGTGTGGGTGCAAACCGATGGCCCCGTGGACACCACCACGCTGCTGGCCCACAACCAGGCCGCGCCCGCCGTGGTGCACCGCAGCCGCCAGGTGACCAGCCGCGCGGCAGAAAACCTGTTCTGGCTGGGCCGCTACACCGAGCGCACCGAGAACGTCACGCGCCTGGCGCGCATCACGCTGCAATGCCTGAACGGCGAGGACCAGACCTCGCAACCGCTGCTGGCTTGGCTGAGCGCCATGGGCGTGAGCCAGGGGCTGGTGCTGCCCACGGTGCCGGCGGCGGGGCAGGCGCGGCGCGTGTTCGAGCGCTCGCTGATCGCCGGGCTGACGCAGCCCGCTCAGGTGACCAGCGTGGGCTTCAACCTGCGCGGCATTCTGGGCGCCGCATCGGCCGTGCGCGACCGCCTGTCGCAAGAGCACTGGAACCTCATCGTGCGGGCCGAGGCGGAGTTTTTTGCGCCCCGCACCGGGGCCGAAGACGACGGCGACTATTCGCCGCTGGATGCGCTGCGCCAGTTGGAAGTGCTGAGCGGCCACACCGCCGCCATGACCGGCCAGCAGACCGACCGCATGACCCGCGACGACGGCTGGCGCCTGCTCTCCATTGGCCGCCATCTGGAGCGCCTGGGCTTTCTGGCCTCGGCGCTGGAAAGTGGCCTGCAGACCGGCGCCGTGCACGATGAGGGCGGCTTCGAGGCCATGGTGGCGCTGTTTGACAGCACCATCACCTTCCACGCGCAGTACCAGCAGCGGCGCGACATGCCCGCCCTGCTGGACCTGCTGGTGATCGACCGCGACAACCCCCGCTCGCTGGCCTGGGTGGCGCAGACGCTGCGCGGGCGCATCGCCAAGATCGAAGCGGCTGCGGGCACGCCCGGCGAATCCGCCGCCACGGGTATCCCTGAGGCATCCGACCTGTCGCTGGCGGCCCTGTGCGCGCTGGATGCCGAGGGCCGCCATGCCGCGCTGGAGGAGTATCTGGGCCGCTGTGTGCGGGGCGTGTTGGGACTGTCGGATGTGCTAGCCACGCGCTACTTCACCCACTCCATCGATGCGTTGCGGCACAGCGTAGGAGCTTGACCATGAAGCTGCGCGTCATCCACGAAACGGTGTACCACTACACCCCCACGGTGCAGAACGCCCAGCACATGGCCCATTTGCGCCCGCGCACCGGCATGGTGCAGCGCGTGCTGACCCACAGCCTGCAGGTGGACCCCGCCCCAACCCAGTGCAACATGGTGCAGGACGTGTTTGGCAACACCCGCACATTCTTCAGCCTGCCCTTCACCCACGAGCAACTGCGGGTGCGCGCCGAAAGCCTGCTGGAGACCCTGCCCGTACCCACAGCACCGCCCGGCGAGCCCTGGGAGGCCGTGCGCGAGCGGCTGAGCTACCGGCGCGGCCAGCCCTACCACGCGGCCACCGAGTTCAGCTTTGCCTCGCCCTATATCCCCCGGCACGCCGACTTTGTGGCCTATGCCACCGAGAGCTTTGCGCCCGGCCGACCGCTGATGCAGGCCGCCAGCCACCTGATGTCGCGCATCCATGCCGACTTTGCCTACACCGCCAATGCCACCGACGCAGGCACGCCCGCGCTCGAATCGCTGCGGCTGCGCCGGGGCGTGTGCCAGGACTTTGCCCACGTGATGATTGGCTGCCTGCGCAGCCTGGGCCTGGCAGCCCGCTATGTGAGCGGCTACCTGCTGACCGAGCCCCCGCCCGGACAGCCCCGGCTGGCGGGGGCCGATGCCTCGCACGCCTGGGTGTCGGTGTGGTCACCGGCAGCCGACGAAAGTGATGGCGCATCAGACAACAACACCTGGTTTGACCTGGACCCCACCAACGACCGCGCGGCGGGCGAGGACTATGTGACCCTGGCCATCGGCCGCGATTTTTCGGATGTGTCGCCGCTGCGCGGCGTGATCCACGGCGGCGACCACCATGTGCTGCAGGTGGGGGTGACGGTGGAGCCGGTGCCCGAAGCCACGGCCGCTACTGCTGCGGCCGCTGCACTGACTGCGTCAGACGCACCCCTCACACCGCCGCAGGCACCAGGAAGTCCCGGCTGATCCGCGCCCCCAGGTCGTTCACCCGCTCCAGGAACTGGGTGAGGTAGGCGTGCAGGCCATGGGTCAGGATCTCATCGATGCGCGCGAACTTGAGGTGCGCCAGCAGCCGCCCCGCGTGCCGCTGGGTCTCGGCCGACTGGCCGCTGCCCAGCATGTCGAGGTTGCCCAGCACCTCTTTCATGCAAGCGTGCAGTGAGCGGGGCATGTCAGCACGCAGGATCAGCAGCTCGGCCACACGTTCGGGCGTGATCACGTCGCGGTACACCTTGCGGTAGGTCTCGAAGCCCGACACGCTGAGCAGGATGGCGCTCCAGTGGTAGAAGTCGTAGTCTTGGTCCTGCGCCGTGGCCGCGCCCATGAAGTCGCTCTGCACCGCGTGAAACTTCACATCCAGCAGCCGCGCCGTGTTGTCGGCCCGCTCCAGAAAGGTGCCCAGGCGCATGAAGTGCAGCGCCTCGTCCTGCAGCATGGTGCCCACCGTCACACCCCGCGAGAGGTGCGAGCGGAACTTCACCCATTCGAAGAATCGCGCCGGGTCCTGCTCCAGAGCACCGCTGGCGATCAGGCGGTTCACTTCGAGCCAGGTCTGGTTCTGGATCTCCCAGGCCTCGGTGTTGAGCGCACCGCGCACGGCCCGCGTGTTCTCGCGTGCAGCCTGCAGGCAGGCCACGATGGACGACGGGTTGGACGGGTCCTTGACCATGAAGTCGAGCACCTTGGCGGGCGTCACCTCGCCTTGCTGGGCGGTGTAGGCGGGCAGCAGCTCGCTGATGGACAGCAAGCCCTGCCAGCCGAGGGTGGCTACCTCGGTCGATTGGGGTAGCAACGCACTCTGGTAGTTGACGTCGAGCATGCGTGCGGTGTTCTCTGCCCTTTCGGTGTAACGGGCCATCCAGAACAAATGATCGGCGGTGCGGCTCAGCATGGTCATTCCCTGCCTTGGCGTTGTGTTTGCATGGGCAGGGACGAGGCCTGCGCTGCCGCAGGCTGGTCGCCCAGCACCCAGGTGTCCTTGGTGCCCCCGCCCTGTGATGAATTGACCACCAGCGACCCCTCCTTGAGCGCCACGCGCGTGAGGCCGCCCGCCACCATCTGCACCTTCTGGCCGCTGAGCACAAAGGGCCGCAGGTCGATGTGGCGGGGTGCAATGCCGTTGTCCACATAGGTGGGGCAGCTGGAGAGGCTGAGCGTGGGCTGGGCGATGTAGCCGTCGGGCTTGGCGATGACTGCGGCGCGGAAAGCGTCGATCTCGGCCCGGGTGGCTGCAGGGCCAATCAGCATGCCGTAGCCGCCCGCGCCATGGACTTCCTTCACCACCAGTTCGTGCAGGTGATCCAGCACGTACCGCAGGTCATTCGGCTTGCGGCACATCCAGGTGGGGACGTTCTGCAGGATGGGCTCCTCCCCCAGGTAGAAGCGGATCATGTCCGGCACATAGGGGTAGATGGATTTGTCGTCGGCCACGCCCGTGCCCACGGCGTTGCAGATGGCGACATTGCCTGCCCGGTAGGCGGCCATGAGCCCCGCACAGCCCAGGGTGGAGGTGGGGCGGAAGACATCGGGGTCGAGAAAATCGTCATCCACGCGGCGGTAGATCACATCCACCCGCTGCAGGCCGCGCGTGGTACGCATGTACACAAACTGGTCCTTGACCACGAGGTCCTGCCCCTCGACCAGTTCCACGCCCATCTGCTGCGCGAGGAAGGCGTGCTCGAAGTAGGCGCTGTTGTACATGCCGGGCGTCAGCACCACCACGGTCGGGTCCGCTGCGCCTGCCGGGGCGCTGGCGCGCAGTGTGTCCAGCAGCAGGTCCGGATAGTGCGCCACCGGTGACACCTGGTGCTGTGCGAACAGTTCGGGGAACAGCCGCATCATCATCTTGCGGTCTTCGAGCATGTAGCTCACGCCGCTGGGCACGCGCAGGTTGTCTTCCAGCACGTAGTACACGCCCTCGCCCGACGCATCCGGCGCACGTACGATGTCGATGCCGCTGATGTGGGAGTAGATATCGAGCGGCACATGAACGCCGACCATCTCGGGCCGGAACTGGGCGTTGCGCAGGATTTGCTCGGCGGGCACGATGCCGGCGCGCAGGATGTCCTGGCCGTGGTACACGTCGTGAATGAAGCGGTTGAGCGCCGTGACCCGCTGCACCAGGCCGCGCTGCATGTGCGCCCACTCCTGCTGCGGAATGATGCGCGGGATCAGGTCAAAGGGGATAAGCCGCTCGGTGCCCGCGCCGTCCTCGTCCTTGGCGCCGTACACGGCAAAGGTAATGCCCACGCGCCGGAAGATGACCTCGGCCTCGGCGCGGCGCGCCTGCATGGACTCGGCGCTCTGGCGCGCCAGCCATTGCGCAAACCGCGCATATTGGGGCCGAACATCGCTGCCCGCCCAGCCTGCCGCACCGTCCAGGCCGGCCAGGGGCAGCCGGGTAACCATCTCGTCGAACTTCTGCATGAGAGCCAATCTCCTGCAAGCCCTCAAGCAAGTTCCAGGCCGTTTTCATGCCCAGCGGATGGCATGGCCGCCAAATTTCAGCCAAACCGCCTGCTAGCGCCGGTCTTTATTGGCTGATTTGCTATTCTTTTTGATATTTTGATGGGCAGCAGGTGGGGCTGGCGGAACGGGGGCCGGAGAGGCCACAGGGGCCGGCCGTGCGGCGGCCTCGCGCACCATGTCGTGCACAAAGCGCAGCTTGGCCAGCACCGCGCTCGCCAGCGCAAACGGGTAGGCGTCGGGCTGCCCCAGGCTGCGTGTGAGGCTGTTGAGCAGCAGCGTCAGCGGCACCAGGTGCTGCACCATGGACTGAAAGTCAGGCGCCGGACTGGCAAAGGGGTCGATGGCGCTGCTGCGCTGTGGGCCGTAGATGCCAGGGATCGTGACCTCGGTGGCATAACTGGCCGAGGTTTCCAGCAGGTCGATCATGTGCAGGTAGTGCGCCCAGGTTTCGGCCCAGTCTTCCCAGGGGTGGGCGGCGGCGTAGGCGCTCACATGGTGGTCGGCCCAGTCGTTACCGTCATTGCCCTTGGCATAGTGCGCCTCCAGGGCCGCTGCATAGTCCTGGCGCTCGTCACCAAACATCTGGCGAAAGTCATCCAGCCGCCCACCATCGCGCACCAACTGGTCCCAGTAGAAGTGGCCGGACTCATGGCGCAGGTGGCCAATCAGCGTACGGTAGGGCTCACCCAGCGCGATGCGGCGGCGCGCACGCTCATCGTCATCGGCCTCGGCCACGTTGAGGGTGATGGTACCGTTCTTGTGGCCCGTCAGCACGGGCGGGCCGCCCGGCACCTCGGCCAAAAACTCAAACACCGGGCTCGTGCCGCCGGGCGCAGGCTCCAGCCCCAGGCGGGCCAGGCTGTAGAACAGCCGCCGCTTGGCGGCTTCGATCTGCATCCAACGCCCCATGTTCGCAGGCTCGGACAGGTCGGGCATCACGCGGGTCTGGCGGCACGACACACACAGCTCGGTGAAATCGTGGACGGGTATCGCAAAGTTGCAGGCTTGGTGGTCCGTGTGGTTGCGGCACATGCGATACAGGCGCCCGCTGGAATGGGCATCGCCCTGCCTGCCCCGGCGGCGCCACAGGTCGGCACCGTCCTGCGGCGCAGGGGTCAGCGCGGCGATGGTCAGCGCATCGGGCAAAAACGCCAGCGCGCTGCCGCAATGCAGACATTGCACGCTGTCAAAAAACACCAGATGACCGCAATGGTCGCAATTGAATACGCGCATGGTGTGGAGCTTATACCCCGTGGCCCGGAGCAAGGTGAATGAACAGTGCAGGCTCCACCCCATACAGCAACAGGGGGTGGCCCCATGAAAAAAAACAGGCCCCGGGACATGCCTGGAGCCTGCTTCAGGGGGTGCGCCATTGCGCAGGGCACTAAGCCCACGCATTAGGCACAAGCCCCTTACGGTCAGGGACGCACAACGATGCTGTTGCGCACTTCGCGCACATGCTTGGTGTTGCGGGCAATGTTTTCAGCCTGGTTCTTTTCGGTCTGCGACTTGGCAAAGCCCGACAGCTGCACCGTGCCGTTCAGCGTTTCCACGCTGATGGAGGTGGCGGACACGTTCTTGTCTTCGGCCATCTTGGCCTTCACGGCAGCGGTGATGCCGGCGTCATCCACATAAGAACCCACAGTCTGCTGTTCGCGAGCCACCGAGCAGCCCGTGGCCGTAACGATGGTGATGCCAGCGACTGCGGCGAAAGCGAGGGCACGTGCGTATTTCATGGTGTTTTCCTTGTTCAAGAATGGTTGGGAACGCGGGTGCTGGGACATATTCAATCCACCGGTCTGTTGCACCCTCCGCGACCGGCGGACTGTGGGAAAGGGGCCAAAAAGATCATCGCTGGCAGCGCACCGGCGGACAAACGCCAGCACCACCCACCTTCAACGCTCAGTATGCATCGCGGCGGCGCGACATCCACATCGCCACGGTGGCCAGCAGGGCACCCGATGCGGCGGCAATCACCAGCGACTTGCCGGGCTGCTCGGCCACGTACTTGCTGGTGGCTTCGGCCGCCTGCTGCATCTGGCGGCGTGCACGCGCGCTGGTCTCGGCGCAATAGTCAATGCTGCGGGCGGCCAGGTCCTGGGCACGGGCGGCCAGGTCGTCAATGGCGGGGTCGGCCTGGCGGCGCAAGGCACGCACGCTGGCTTCGGCCTTGTCGAGCGACTGGTCTGCGGCAGCACGGGTGGTCTGCACAGCCTCTTGGGCGCTTTGCAGCACGTCATCGGTGAGGTTGCGAACGCCGGTCGTCACTTTGTCGGTTGCGGTCTGAAGGCTCATCAGAAAACTCCTTGGGATATGCAAAAGGGGAATGCGCGAGGGGGTGGGGCAAAGGCCGGGCCGTCAGGCCAGGCTTACCCCTTTTTGAGCAGACCCAGCACGAAGGTGACCACGGCCATGATCACGAACACAAAGAACAGAATCTTTGCGATGCCCACGGCGCCGGCAGCAATACCGCCAAAACCGAAGAGGGCTGCAATCAGCGCGATCACCAGAAAAACAACTGCGTAGTGCAACATTTCCATCTCCTTATGGGTGGCCGGCTTGCCGGCAGATCGGGTGGCGCCAAAACCTCAGCGCCTGGGGTCAACTGTAGGTATCGCCCGCAGCCCTGAATGCCGGTGTGCGGCGCGCCCCCGTGTCGGCGGCGCAGTGGGGGTGGTGTAGGACGGCACGCACGGGCATGCGCCGACGGCTACGCCGCGCAGGGCGGTGCTGCCGCCCAGGCGCAGCGCCCCGTGCCCGTGATGGCTGTCACCAGTTCGCCGTGCACCGCGGCGAGAGGGAAAAGAAGAGGGAAGGGAAAAGCCGCCGGTCTGCGCTTCAGGCGTCGTGCGCAGCGGCGTTGCGGCGCGGCTCCGACGAGGTGCGCGGCAGCGGCAGCACGGCCGACAACAAGGTGCCATTGCCAGGCCGCGAAGTGAGCGTGAGACGCCCGCCCGCAGCCTCGACCCGGTGGCGCATGCCAGCCAAGCCGTGCGAAGTGGGGCGCACGGTGCCCGGGTCGAAACCCACACCATCGTCGCGCACCTGCACCGACACATGCGTGGGGTAGCCGTGCACCGACACCAGCACCTTGCTGGCCTTGGCGTACTTGCCGATGTTGGTCAGCGCCTCCTGCACCATGCGGTACACCGTGAGCTGCGCTGCGTCGGGCAGTTGAACGGCCTCCAGACTGGTCTCAACCTCAATGCCTGCGCGCTCGGCGTATTCGCGTGTCAGTATCTCCAGTGCGGCGGTGAGCCCCAGGTTCGACAGCGACGACGGTCGCAGGTCTTCGATGATGCGACGCTTGAGCGCAATGCCGCTGTTGAGTGTTTCGGTGAGGTGCTTGAGGCGCTCGGCAATGTCGGGCGCAGTGGCATCGATCTTGGATTTGAGGCGCGCCACATCCAGCTTGGCAGCCGTCAGCAGCGCGCCCAGCTCGTCGTGCAGTTCCCGCGCCAGATGGCCCCGTTCTTCTTCGCGCACCTCCTGCAAGTGGTTGGCCAATTCGGACAGCGTGGCCGTGCGGTCGCGCACCAGTCCTTCCAGGCGGTCGCGCTCACGCTCCAGCACCTCTTGCTCGCGCAGGTTGACGGTCTGAACCGCCTGCGTCTGGCGCAGGTACATGTAGAACGCCAGCAGGCCAATGGCAGTGACCGTGGCAATGCCGATGCGCGACAGCATCAGCGACTGCTCGATCTGCTCGCGCCCCTGTTGCAGGCGCTGGTCGCTGCGGGCAATCAGCTCTTGCGCGTGCTGCCGGATCGCCTCCATGTGCTCCTTGCCCACATCGGTGTTGAGGATGAACTTCCACGCGTCTTCGTTGCCCTGGCGGCGCAGGCGCAGGCTCAGTTCCATCTCGGCCAGCTTGCGCGATATCTGCCGCGACAACAGCGCAAACTCCTGCATGTCTTCCGGCGAGGCCATGAACTGCATACGCAGGCTGTCGAGATTGGTCTGCACGGTGGCTACGGCCTTGTCGTAGGGCTCCAGGTAGGTTTCGTTGCCCGTGAGCAGATAGCCGCGCTGACCAGTTTCTGCGTCCAGCATGCTCTGCAGCAGCTTGTTCACATCAGACCGTGTGGTGAGCCCCTGGGCCAGTTGTTCCACCGCATCTTGCGAACGCATGTGCCCCGTTTCATTGATGCCCACCAGCACCATGGCCGCCAGCAGCGCCATGGGCAGGCTCAAGGCCATCTGTCGGACTTTTGGTAACCAACGCCGGGTGTTTTCTTGGAGATTCATACGCTTATTCTGGATAATGACCGACTACCGTTTTGACGCCCCTGCCGTGCCATGACACGATGGGGCATCTGGACTTCAACACACACCGGCAGTCTGTGGCTGCCGCCTCGAAAGAAGCATCAATGATCAAGATCGGCATTGTGGATGACCATGCGATTGTTCGTTCCGGGCTCAAGCAGTTCCTGTCCGAGCATGTGGACCTTCGGGTCGAGGG
Source organism: Acidovorax sp. FG48 (assembly GCF_057809085.1). NCBI lineage: Bacteria > Pseudomonadati > Pseudomonadota > Betaproteobacteria > Burkholderiales > Comamonadaceae > Acidovorax > Acidovorax sp. FG48. Next base: position 15,212 of record NZ_JBMDJH010000017.1, read on the forward strand.
CGAAGCCGCCAACGGCCGCGAGGCCATCGACCTGGTGCGCAACAAGGAAATCGATGTACTGCTGATGGACCTGTCGATGCCCGGGCAAAGCGGGCTGGATGCCTTGGCTATGCTGCGCGCCAAGGCGCCTGACATGGGCATCCTGATTCTGAGCGGGTACCCCGAAGAACACTATGCGATCAACCTGATCCGCCAGGGCGCGAGCGGCTACCTGAACAAGGAGTGCGAGCCGTCGGAAATTGTGGAAGCCATCCGCACCATCGCGCTGGGCCGCCGTTACCTGACGCCTGCCGTTGCCGAGCTGCTTGCGCAGCAACTCAACCGCAAGGACGACGCGCCGCCGCATGAGCAGCTGTCGGAGCGCGAGTTCCAGGTGTTTCTCAAGCTGGCCAAGGGAGAGACGGCGGGGGACATTGCCAAGTCGCTGTCGCTGAGCGTGAAGACGGTGAGCACCTACCGCACACGCCTGATGGAAAAAATGAGCCTGTCGTCCAACAGCGACCTGACCTACTACGCGCTCAAGAATCGCCTGATCGACTGACATCGCCTCGCCTGCCTGCGCCCTGCTGCCTCGCAGGGCTCGGGCAAGGTCACCTGCCGCACTCCAAAAAAGGGAAGAAAAGCAAACACCGCGACCACCGCATGCACCTACGCACGCGGCGGCGGGTGGTGTCACTGCGCCGCGCCTGATGAGGCAGCTGGCGCTCCGCCGCTGCTGGTTGCGCCCATGGTGTGCGACAGGCTGCTGTGTTGCACGCAATAGTCCACCAGGGCATCGATCTCGTTGGACTTGTCGAACACCGCATCCACGCCCAGTTGCGCACAGCGCATGCGCACATCGGGCGTGGCGTAGTTGCTGAGCACGACCATCTTTTGCCCCGGCCGACGCGTACGGCAAGCCGCCAACACACCCAGCCCGCTGCCTTGCCGCAAGAACAGATCGACGATGGCCAAGTCCCATTCCTCGGGGTGGGTGGACAACCAGTTCGTGCCCTCGTCTTCCGTTTCTGCCACGCCCACTGCTTCCACAGACGCCAACTCCTCCAGAGTCCCGATCAGGTTCTCTCGGATGGTGGCGTTGTCTTCAACAATGTAGGTGCGCAGTTTCACGGGCGGGTCCATCTGTACGGACAGCGCAGATCACCCTGTCCTAGCCTTGAATTTAAGGCTTCTGTCCGCCGGATTCTGCCAGCCACAGCACGCTGGCCATGTAGGAAGAGTCCTACCGCGCAACACATACCGGACAGTCGGCATGGCGCTGCACCCGCATGGTGTTCCACTCCATGGCCCGGCCATCCAGCATGAGCAGCCGACCCGCCAGCGACTGCCCCACCCCCGCGATAAGCTTGAGCGCTTCGGCCGCCTGCATCGCGCCCACCACACCCACCAGCGGTGCAAACACCCCCATCGTGGAGCAGCGGACTTCTTCGAACTCCGCGTCGGGCGGGAAGATGCAGGCATAACAAGGCGACTGCGCATCGCGCGGGTCCACCACCGTGATCTGCCCGTCAAACTGGATCACAGCCCCTGCCACCAAAGGCTTGTGATGGCGCACACACGCCGCATTGACCGCCTGGCGGGTCGCGTAGTTGTCGCTGCAGTCGAGCACCACGGTGGCATCGCGCACCAGGCTGTCCAAAGCCGCAGCATCCACCCGGGCCTGCAGCGCAGTGACCTGCACCTCCGGGTTGATGTCGGCCATGGCCTGCGCCGCCGACTGGACCTTGGGAGTGCCCACACGGGCTGTGGTGTGCGCGATCTGGCGCTGCAGGTTGGTCAGGTCCACCACATCGTCATCAACGAGGGTAATGCGCCCCACACCAGCGGATGCCAAATACAGCGCAGCGGGCGACCCCAATCCGCCAGCGCCGATGACGAGCGCATGGGCCGCCAGCACCCGCTCCTGCCCTTCGATGCCGACCTCGTCGAGCAGGATGTGGCGGGAATAGCGCAGGAGCTGGTCATCGGTCATGGGAAGGCTGGCCGGCAGTGGCCAAAAAATCAACGGTGAAACAGGCAGACATGAAAAAGGCTGGATTCCTCGCGAAATCCAGCCCGGGGTCGGAGCGCGAAAGGCTCAATTCTCTTTCTTTTCTTCCTTGCGCTCTGTCAGCGTCTTGCTGACCAGCACAGGGCGGCCCTTGAGCTGATTGAGGGCCTGCACCAGCTGGAAGTCCTTGTCGGAGCCAAACTCGGGCACCCTGCGGTCGGCCGCAGGCTTCTTGGCCTCTTCTTCCATGCGCTTGCGGGCTTCCTCGCGGGCTTTCTCGCGGGCCTCGTCCTTCTTCTCTTCACCCTGGCCGCTATTCAGGTGCTTGTCCAGGTCCGCCTCGCGCATGCGCAGGGCGGCGAAGATATTGCCCTCTTCCGACTCGTCAATCATCACGTCGGGCACGATGCCCTTGGCCTGGATCGACTTGCCGCTGGGGGTGTAGTAACGGGCAGTGGTCAGCTTGATGCCGGTGTCAGGGCCCAAAGGCCGCACGGTCTGCACCGAGCCCTTGCCAAAAGTCTGGCTGCCCATGATGGTGGCGCGCTTGTGGTCCTGCAATGCGCCCGCCACGATTTCGCTGGCGGAGGCAGAGCCTTCATTGACCAACACCACCAGAGGCACCGACTTGAGGGACGCTGGCAGGCGCTTGAGCGGATCACCGCCGCCCCGGCGCTGGTAGTAGTCGGGCGCGGCCTTGTAGGTGGCCTTGCTGTCGGCCAGCTGGCCGTTGGTGGTCACCACGGTCACGTTCTCGGGCAGGAAGGCCGCAGAGATTGCCACGGCGGCATCCAGCAGGCCGCCCGGGTCGTTGCGCAAGTCCAGCACCAGGCCCTTGAGGTTGGGCTCCTGCTTGTAAACCTCTTCCACCTTGCGCACAAAGTCGTCCACCGTGCGTTCCTGGAATTGAGACAGGCGGATCCAGGCGTAGCCCGGCTCGATCACCTTGCCCTTGACGGACTGGGTCTTGATCTCTTCCCGGGTGATGGTGACAGGGAACGTGCGGTTCTCGTCCTTGCGGAAGATGGTGAGCGTGACCTTGGTGCTGGGCTCGCCGCGCATACGCTTGACGGCGTCATTGAGCGCCAAGCCCTTGACGGCGGTCTCGTCGATCTTGGTGATCAGGTCGTTGGTCTTGAGACCAGCACGGAAGGCAGGAGAGCCTTCGATGGGCGACACGATCTTGATCAGTCCGTCTTCCTGCGTGATCTCGATGCCCACGCCCACAAAGCGGCCGGACGTGCCCTCGCGGAATTCCTTGAAAGACTTCTTGTCGAAATACTGGGAGTGAGGGTCCAGGCTGGACACCATGCCGGAGATGGCGTCGGTGATGAGCTTCTTGTCATCCACCGGCTCGACGTAATCGGTCTTGACCAGACCAAACACGGCGGAGAGTTGCTGGATTTCCTCAAGTGGTAGCGGTGTCATGGCGCCGCGCGCCACCGTTTGCAGTGACACCGTGGTGAGCGCACCCGCCACCACACCTACCGATACCCATCCTGCAATCTTGAGTTTGTGGCCCATACAACACCTTTTACCGCTTCGAAACCAATATACACCTTGGAAGGGCCAAACCCGCCGCAGTTCCGCATGCACGCTCACTTTGGCGGGGATAAGCGGGGTTTTCCCCGCTCTTTACCTGCGATTTACGCTTTGCCCTGCGATGCCACGGCTGCTGCAGCCTTGGCCGCAGCTTCGGCATCGCCCAAATAGTAGTGACGGATGGGCTTGAGGTCGGCGTCCAGTTCGTATACCAGTGGAATCCCGTTGGGAATGTTCAGGCCCACGATGTCGGTCTCGGAGATGTTGTCCAGGTACTTCACCAGCGCGCGGATGGAGTTGCCGTGCGCAGCCACCACCACCCGCTTGCCCGAACGGATGGCGGGCGCCATGGCCTCGTTCCAGAACGGCAGCACGCGGGCCACGGTGTCTTTGAGACACTCGGTCAAGGGCACGTTCTCGGCAGCCACACCGGCGTAGCGGCGGTCGCCGCGCTCGCTGCGGGGGTCGGTGGCTTCCAGTGCGGGCGGCGGCGTGTCATAGCTGCGGCGCCACACCAGCACCTGTTCGTCGCCGTACTTCTTTGCCATGTCGGCCTTGTTGAGGCCCTGCAGCGCGCCATAGTGGCGCTCGTTCAGGCGCCAGTCCTTGACCACGGGCAGCCAGGTGCAGTCCATCTCGTCCAGGGCGTACCACAGGGTGTGGATGGCGCGCTTGAGCACGCTGGTGAAAGCCAGGTCGAACTCGTAGCCCTCAGCCTTGAGCAGCTTGCCGGCCGACATGGCCTGGGAGACGCCGGTGGGCGTGAGATCCACATCGGTCCAGCCGGTGAAGCGGTTTTCAAGGTTCCAGGTGGATTCGCCGTGGCGGATCAAAACGAGCTTGTACATGGTTTCCCCAGGAAATACGGGCTAAAGAAAAAGCAGACCAAACCCGGCATTCTAGAATTACGCGGTTCGCCAACCCAAGGAAGCTTCGTGAAATTCATTATTGATAACTGGTATCTGTTCCTCGTTGCACTGGCTTCGGGCAGCATGCTGCTGTGGCCGGTCCTGCAGAACGCCAGTGGCGGCTCGCTGACACCCGCACGCGCCGTGCAGCTCATCAACCGCGAAAAAGCGGTGGTCATCGACGTGTGCGAAGCCGAGGAATTCGCGGCCGGCCACGTCACCGGCGCCAAGAACGTGCCCGTCTCCCAACTGGAAGAGCGCCTGCCCACTGTGGTCAAGAACAAGGCCCTGCCCGTGGTGCTGGTCTGTGCCAGCGGTGCCCGCGCCAACCGCGCTGTCGGCATTGCCAAAAAGCTGGGCTACGACAACGCCCAGGCACTGGCCGGCGGCATGAAGGCCTGGCGCGAAGCCAGCCTGCCTGTGGAAAAAGCCTGATCCGCCCCCAGTTATTCGGTCAGCGCTAGTCTTGCGACTGGTTTTTCAGTCCCACAGGAAGAAAGAGGAAGGTTCGCCATGCAACCCGTGAAGATGTACACCACCGCCGTCTGCCCCTATTGCATCCGGGCCAAGCAGATCCTCAAGTCCAAGGGTGTGGAGCAGATCGAGGAGATCCGTATCGACACCGACCCCGCCGCGCGCAGCCACATGATGGAAATCACCGGCCGCCGCACGGTGCCGCAGATCTACATCGGCGACACCCACGTGGGCGGCCACGACGACCTGGTGGCACTGGACAGCCGTGGCGAGCTGATGCCCCTGCTCGGCGCCTGACCGCCTCTGCGGGCGCTGCATAATGCAGCCCCATGTGCCCGCTGCGGGAGCTGCTCCCCGGCGGGTTTTGTTTTGCTAGCAATTTCGTAAGAGCAAAGAGACTTCACCATGGCCGACCAAGAAAACCCCGTGTTCCAGATCCAGCGCGTCTACCTCAAGGACATGTCGCTGGAGCAACCCAACTCCCCCGCCATCCTGCTCGAACAAGAGCAGCCCAGCGTGGACATCCAGCTCGGCGTGGAAGCCACCCCCGTGGCCGAAGGCATCTTTGAAGTGGCCGTCACGGCCACCGTGCAGACCAAGATCAAGGACAAGACCGTGTTCCTGGTCGAAGCCAAGCAAGCCGGCATCTTCGAAATCCGCAATGTGCCCCAGGACCAGATGGGCCCCATCATGGGCATCGCCTGCCCCCAGATCGTGTACCCCTACCTGCGCGGCAACGTGGCCGACCTGATCAACCGCGCTGGCTTCCCGCCCGTGCACCTGGCCGAAATCAACTTCCAGGCCATGTACGAGCAGCAGCAAGCCCAGGCCGCAGGCCAAGCCTCGCCCATCATCACGCAGTAAGCATTTGCAGGCATTTTTGCCTGTAGTGCTGGATGAATAAGCGCATACAGCTATGAAAATCATAGTATTGGGCGCTGGAGCCTGGGGGACGGCGGTGGCCATGAGTGCCGCCCTGCACCCTTCAGGCCATGCCGTCACCTTGTGGGCGCGTGATACCGCCCAGGCAGCCCAGATGCAGACGCAGCGGCACAACGCGCGTTACCTGCCCGGCATCACCCTCCCCCCCTCCCTCACGCTGGCCCATGGCGACTTTGCTGCGCTATGGACCGGCGCCGACCTCGTCATCGTGGCCACACCCATGGCCGCTTTGCGCGGCATGCTGCAGGCCCTGCACGGATGCGCTGCGCCCGTGGCCTGGCTGTGCAAGGGTTTTGAAGCCGTGCCTGCGGGGGGCGCCTCAGCATCTTTTGGGCTGCTGGCGCACGAGATACAAGCGCAGATAGCTCCTGATTTAATAGCAGGCGTATTCAGCGGCCCCAGCTTTGCGCAAGAAGTGGCGCTGGGCCAGCCCACCGCCCTGGTGGCTGCCAGCCCCCATGCGCAGTTGCGTGATGCGCTGGTCAGCGCCTTCCACAGCCCCAGCGTGCGCGTGTATGCCAACGAAGACATCGTGGGCGTGGAGGTGGGTGGCGCGGTGAAGAACGTGCTGGCCATTGCCACCGGCCTGTGCGACGGGCTGGCGCTGGGGCTGAACGCCCGCGCCGCGCTCATCACGCGCGGCCTGGCCGAGATGACACGGCTGGGCCTGGCGCTGGGAGCGCGGCCCGACACCTTCATGGGCCTGTCGGGCCTGGGGGACCTGGTGCTGACCGCCACGGGCGACCTGTCGCGCAACCGGCGCGTGGGCATGCTGCTGGCCGAGGGCAAAACCCTGCCGCAGGCCGTCGAGTCGCTGGGCCATGTGGCCGAGGGCGTTTACAGCGCCCGTACCGTGGCGCAGCGGGCGGCCCAGCTGGGGGTGGACATGCCCATCACCCGCGCGGTGGTGGCGCTGCTCGATGGCCAGCTCACCCCGGCAGATGCGGTCGTCACCCTGATGGGGCGCGGGCCTGCCTCCGAGCTGATGTGACCCCATAGTGCCCGGCAAAAACAAAAGGCCCCTGCGGAATCCACAGGGGCCTTTCGTTTTGGTGGCGCTGATGCCATGCGCGCCGGGGGTGGATTCAAAACACCCCAAACAGCATCAGCAGCAGCACAACCGACAGCGGGACGCCAAGTAGCCAGGCAATGAGAGGCATGGGGATCTCCTTGAATGGGTGAGAAGTTCAGGTGGTTTCACTGTATTTCTCACCCCGGCTGGTGCTTGTCCGGCTTTGCACCCCAAACCCGTAGGCCCTCACCTACCCGCACCTCTTGCCGGCTCGGCCCGCGGCGCCCCTGAGCAGCGCTGCGGCCTGGCTTACAGCCCCAACTCCAGCGCCAGCAGCTCGTCCACCGTCTGGCGGCGGCGGATCAGGCGGGCCTGGCCGCCGTCCACCAGTACTTCGGCAATCAACGGGCGCGTGTTGTAGTTGGAGGACATGCTGGCGCCGTACGCGCCCGTGTCGTGAATCACCAGCAAGTCACCCACCTGCGCGGCGGGCAGGTCGCGCGGCAGCACCACGCCGCCGTCACCCTGGGTGAACACGTCGCCCGACTCGCACAGCGGGCCCGCCACCACCGTGGGCTGCTCGGCTGCGGTGGAACCATCACGGCGCAGCACGCTCATGGCGTGGTAGCTGCCGTACATGGATGGGCGCATGAGTTCGTTGAAGCCGGTATCAACCAGCACAAAGTGGTTGTTGCCCGCGTTCTTGGTGGCGCGCACCTGGCCCAGCAGCACGCCCGATTCGGCCACCAGGAAGCGGCCGGGCTCGATCTCCAGGCCGAGCTTGTGGCCCACGATGGCCTCGGCCTGCTGGCGCGCGGCGTCCCACAGGCCGTGGTAATGCTGCGTGTCCACCACCGGGTCGCCGCTGCGATAGGGGATGGACAGGCCACCACCGGCCGAGATGGCATGCAGGTCGTGCCCCGCCGCATGCGCCGTGCGCACCAGGTTGACCATGGCACCGCACACTTCCTGCAGGTGGCTGTAATCCACGCCCGAGCCGATGTGCATGTGCAGGCCCACCAGCTTCAGGCCGTGCTGCTGGATCGCATCCAGTGCAGCAGGCAGGTCGGTGTGCCAGATGCCGTGCTTGCTGTGCTCTCCACCCGTGTTGGTCTTGTTGCTGTGGCCGTGGCCAAAGCCGGGATTGATGCGCAGCCACACCGCGTGGCCCGGCGAGCGCGCGCCCAGCTGGTGCAGCATGTCGATGGAACCCGCGTTGACGGGCACGCCGTGCTCGACCACACAGTCCAGCGTGGCGGCATCGAACAGGTCGGCGGTGAAGACGATCTCCGACGGCTCTCCGCCCGCCACATAACCCGCTGCCAGCGCACGCAGGATCTCGCCGCGCGACACGGCATCCACCTTCACGCCCTGCTCGCGCATGAGCTTCAGGATGTGGATGTTGGAGCAAGCCTTTTGCGCAAAACGGATGGTCTCGAAGTTGGACACCTGCGCAATGCGCTGGCGGATGGTCGCCGCGTCATACACCCACAGCGGGGTACCAAACTGGTCGGCCAGGGCCCAGAGCTGGGCGGGGGAGAAAGGGTTGGACATGGGGAGGCTCCAAGGGTACTAAGAGCGGCTAACAAAACTCAGCGAAGCGGTTCTGGCTAGGCGCTGTGTTGCAGGCAGTACGAGCAGTACGACAAGACACAGCAAAGACGCCAGAAGAGTTTTGTTAGCCGCTCTAAGCGTGAACGATGCGCGGATGATGCCGCCATCCATGCATTCAGTCGAATGCTTTGATTTACGCCATCCATTCAATATGGATATGCTCTGTGCATGACTGGCATGACCGAGCCCCCACTGAATTACCGTACCACCCACCGCATCACCCACCGCCACATCGAGGTCTTCCGCGCCGTGATGACCGCAGGCAGCGCCACCGGCGCGGCCGACCTGCTGCACAGCTCGCAGCCCACCGTGAGCCGCGAGCTGGCACGGCTCGAATCGCTGCTGGGCTATGCGCTGTTTGAACGCGTGCAGGGCCGACTGCGCCCCAACGCGCGGGCGCTGGCGCTGTGGGATGAGGTGCAGCGGTCCTGGCAGGGGCTGGAGCGTGTGGTGGACCGGGCCGTGGCGCTGGGCCGGTCGGGGGCCGTGCAGTTGTCGGTGCTGTGCCTGCCCGCGCTGGCCCATGCGCTGCTGCCGGGCGCGGCGGCGCGGCTGATGCAGTCGCACCCCGAGGCACACTCCACAACGCGCGTATCGGTCACACCGCAGGAATCGCCCCTGCTCGAAGAATGGATGAGCGCCCAGCGGTTTGACCTGGGCCTGTGCGAGCAGACCACCGCCCCACCCGGAACGCGGGCGGAGCTGCTGCTGACGCTGGACGAGGTGGCCGTGCTGCCCGCAGGCCACGCACTCGCACACCAGCCGGTGCTGGACCTGGCCGACTTTGCGGGCGAGTTTTTTGTGAGCCTCTCGGCCGAAGACCCCTACCGCCGCCTGATCGACGCCCGGTTTGCCGAGGCCGGCGTGGAGCGCACGCTGCGCGTGGAGACCCACAGCGCCGCCGCAGTGTGCGCCATGGTGGAGCAGGGCCTGGGCATCGCCATCGTCAACCCAGTCACCGCCCTGGCCGCCGCCAGCGAGCGGCTGGTGCTGCGGCGGCTGGCGTTTTCCATCCCCTTCAGCGTGACGGCGCTGCTGCCGCTGTACCGCCCACCCCTGCCCGAGGTCGTGCCCATGCTGGACGCCCTGCGCGCGCAGGCACACGCCATTGCGGAGAGGCTACCGCCCGCCATGGACTGAGGCCACAGGATCTAGATACTATGATTTTGATAGCATCCAGGGCATATCGCACTGGCGCTATCAGCACAAAAGAGCCACAACCGAGGCTCTGGGTGCGTTTCGGACAGTGTCCTCAGCCGCCCGGCGCCGCGAGGCTACGCACCTTGACCGCCAGTCGCTCTTCCACCGAGGGCGATACGAACTTGGTCACCTCGCCGCCCAGCACCGCGATCTCGCGCACAAAGGTGCTGCTGATGAACTGGTACTTGTCGCTGGGGGTGAGGAACACGGTTTCGACCTGCGGCATCAGGCTGCGGTTCATGCCCGCGAGCTGGAACTCGTAGTCAAAGTCCGTCACGGCGCGCAGGCCGCGCACCATGGCCTTGCCGCCGCGCGACACCACAAAGTCGCGCAGCAGGCCCGAGAAGGGCTCGACCTGCACCTGGGGATACATCTTCACGGCCTCGCGCACCATGTCGATGCGTTCTTCCAGCGAGAACAGGGTCTTCTTGTGGTGGCCCGCCGCCACGGCCACGATCACACGTTCAAACAACTGGGTGGCTCTGCGCACCACATCTTCATGGCCCAGGGTGATGGGGTCGAAGGTTCCGGGGTACACGGCGAGCACGTTCTGGGCCATGGCTGGTTGTCTCCTGTCTGGCGATTGACGTTGGCCCCGGCCCCCGGGGCGCTCCCCGCAGGGCCCGCCGGGCCGCGTGCGCGCATTATGCAGTGCAGTGCAACATGAACCCGGACACCACATCCGCCCAACCGCCGCATCGTCCACCTGAACGATGCCAGGCGCAGGCTCGCGGCCTACCATGCCCAGCCCTTTCTGCCCCAAGGTAGGCCCCGCCTGTGACCTCCTCCCCCAACGCATCCCCCAGCACCCCCATCAACGACGCGCTGTTCGACACCACCGCCTGCCTCAACTGCGGCGCGGCGCTCACTGGCCCGTTCTGCGCGCACTGTGGGCAGAAGAAAGCGGCGCGCATGGGCACCCGCATGATGCGCAAGGAGGCCTGGGAGCGGTTCCGGTGGTTTGAGTGGAGCACCATCCGCAATGCGCTGCGGGTGCTGCCGCAGCCGGGCACCATGGCGCGCGAGTATGTGCTGGGCCAGCGCAAGGACCACCCGCACCCGCTCACGCTGCTGTTCCTGTCCATCGGTTTTTTGCTCATCGTGCTGGGTCACACCGACTACCTGCGGCCCGAGCTGCCCAGCGAGGCCGCGCAGCGTATGTATGCGCTGGTGACTGGGTACTCGAAGTGGTCGTTTTCGCTGGGGGCGGTGGCGGCTTTGGCCAGCATGTGGCTGGTGTTCCGCCGGCGCGGCTACAACACGGCCGAGTTGCTGGCGCTGGCGCTGTACTGCCAGGCGGTGTTCATCGCGCTGCAGATGGTGAACCAGCTGCCCCTGGTGCTGGCGCATTCGCCGGAACTGCTCAAGTGGCACAAGCAGTGGTCGCCCTGGTACATGACGGCGCTGCAGACGTTGATGTTCATGCTGGCGCTGCGGCAGTTCTTTCTGCTGGACCCGCGCCGCCACGCGGGCTGGCTGCTGCTGGCCGGGGCGCTGTTTGCCGGGCTCAAGTGGCAGGCCACGCAGCTCTATGCCCGGGGCGTGGTGGAGCTGGTGCTCTGGCAGATGGGGGGCTGAAAACAGCGGGGCCACTGAAAAATGTGAACCAGTTCACGATTGTGTGTCGGAGTGCCACCACATCCTTCACCTGAATGATGCCGCCCTGACGGCAACGCACCTACGATCCGCCGCAGTTCAACACATACAGCGAGAAGGAGGCCGACTTGGCCGGTCAGGAGTGGAACACGCAGCACCTGGGAATCCCCGGTTTTGAGGCCCTGATGGCCGAAAGCCTGGAGGCCCTGGGCGAGCCCGGCATGGTGGAGCGCCTGCTGCGCCGCCTGGGCGAGGCGCTGGGCAGCCACAAGGTGGTGCTGTTCTGCCCCCTGCCCGGCTCGGACGACCCGCTGACCGCCTACCAGTGGGGCATGCCCGACGATTTTCTGGCGCGCTACGCCAACCTCATCCAGGGCTGCGATGCCTGGAGCGAGGCGCTGGAGCGCCAGCAGGGCGCCGCGCTGGCGCGCGGCGGCTCGCTGAGCCAGCAGCTGGTCAGCACCCCGGCGCTGCGGCGGGGTGCGTTTTATGCCGACTACCTGCGGCCCCTGGGCATCGATGCCATGGTCAACAGCATCGTCGAGGCCTCGCCCGAGGTGGGCATGCATGTGCTGGCGATGTACAACGACCTGGGCCAGAGCGAATTCACACCCGAACAATTCGCCCGCCTGCGCGCCGCCACGCCGTGGGTGCGCAGCCTCATGCGCGCCCAGCGGCGGCTGCAGCAGGCCCAGCGCCACACCAGCGCGCTGGAGCGCACGCTGGACCAGCTGCCCCTGGGCGTGATGCATGTGAACCGCCGGGGCGAACTGCGCTACCTGAACGAACACGCCCGCGCCTGGCTGGGCATTGAAGACGCCTGCCGCATCCTGCTGCGCGGCGCCACCGGCTGGCAGGCGCGCCAGCCACTGCAGCTGGCACAGATCCACCCCGCGCTGATCCCACTGTTGGGCTCCAGCCTGAGCACGCAGACACCGGTCTCCGCCCGCCTGCAGCCCCAGCACGCGGGGGCCCCCGCCACGCTGGTGGCCCTTGCCGCCCCCCTGCGTGGCGGTACGGCCCCTGCCACTGGCGAGGCGCTGGCCCAGTTCATCCTGGTGCCCGAAACCCCGCCCCATGCAGGCGCCACCGTGTCGGTGTGCAGCGCGCTCTATGGCCTCACCCCCGCCGAAGCAGCCTTGCTACCGCTGCTGCTGCAAGGCATGACACCGCGCGAAATGGCCGACACCCGCCAAGTAAAGATGCCTACCGTGCGATCGCAGCTCGCCAGCCTGTATGCAAAGACCGGTACCCGGGGCCAGGCCGAACTGGCCCAGCGCGTGCTGCGCGTGGCGGCGCTGGTGGCCTGACTTCTTTCTCTCTGTTTTTGTCTCTTTTATTCCTAGCGCGGCGCCGAGCGTCGCATGAAAGGCCCCTGCTCATGACCTTGTCTCGCCACTCCCTGCCCCACCTGCGCCAACTGCGACCCGTCGCCCTGGCCTGCTGCGCCCTCGTCGGCCTGGCGGTCGGCGGCCTGGCCATGGCCCAAAAGAACGCCGCCGTGGCCAAGCCCAGCAAGGCGCAGCTGGTGGCCGACCTCGCCGCCACACTGCAGGCCTGCTCGTACGACGGCAGCCCACTGGCGTTTTCGCCGCCCGACCTGTCCAAGGGCGGCGGCACCGGCAAGCAGGTGGTGGCCGAGATCATGAAATACACCGGCCTGCCCGCCAACTTTGTGGTGGTGGAAGGCAAGGTGCCCAACGCGGCCGCCGTGATCATGCAAGGGCCCGACCAGGTGCCGCGCCGCGTGATTGCCTACAACCCGGCCTTCATGGGCCAGGTGATTGAGGCCACCAAGTCCAACAACTGGGCGCCCGTGAGCATCATGGCGCACGAGATCGGGCACCACCTCTCGGGCCACACCATCGTGCCCGGCGGCAGCCAGCCGCCCATCGAGCTGGAGTCCGACAAGTTCAGCGGCTTTGTGCTCTACAAGATGGGCGCGCCGCTGGCCGACGCCCAGCGCGCCATCGCCACGCTGATCCCCGAGAAGGACGGCGAAACCCACCCCGGCCGCAGAAAGCGCCTGGCTGCCATCGAGTCGGGCTGGAAGGAAGCCTGCGAGCTGCAGGGCGGCGGGCCACAATGCTCCGGCGGGCTGCCGGTGCGCACGGCAGCGGCGGCGCCTGCCGCGCCATCACCAGTGCAGGCGCCCGCTACCCCAGTGGCCAAGGCCCCAGCACCCACGGCTGCGCCCACCCCCACGCCAGCCACCCCTGCGGCCAAGGCGCCGGCCCCGGCCCTGGCAGCTGCCGCCGCCGAAACCCTGCCCAAGGTCGACGTGGCCGCAATCCCGTCCAAGGGCACGCAGTTCATCTACGACGAGTTCGGCATCCTGGACCCGGCCATCCGCGCCCAATTTGAAAAGCAGATGTACGAGCATGCGCAAAAGACGGGCGTGGAGATCGTCACCCTGCTGGTGAAGGACCTGGACGGCAAGAGCGCCGAGGACTACGCGCACGCCATGATGCGCCAGCTGCGCGTGGGCAAGCTCGACGTGGGCAACGGCGCCGTGCTGGTGGTGGCGCCCGAGCAGAACCAGGCCGCCGCCGTGCTGGGCGCGGGCGTGGCGCTGGAGATGGGCAGCCATGACAAGACCGAGCAGCTCAAGCGCTGGATGAACACCGCATGGGCGCTGTGCAAGAAAAAGAACGCCTGCGGCAACTGGACCGAGAACCTGATGCTCGCGGCCGACCACATCCGCCGCGACACCAGCCGCGCCGACTGGACCATCGCCTACCAGTCGCTGGGCGACATCCAGAAGGCAGACGCTGCCGAGAACGGCAAGGTCACCAACCCCAACGACAGCAAGGTGTGGCGCAAGATCGTGCGCCTGTCAGGCACCGTGGAAAGCCTGAACCCTCCCTCTGGCAACAAGGCCGCCTGGGTCAACGACGCCAAGGTGCAAAGCGGCAAGCAGCCCGTGCTGCTGCGCAGCGCTGAAGGCCTGACCACCATGCTCTACGTGGACCCGCGCACCGCCGCGCTGCAACCGGGCGGCAAGCTGGAACAGGGCAAAACCTACACGGTCATTGCGCGTGCGGCCGCCCTGTCGTGGAACCCCAAGGACACGCAGTCGCTGGACGTGCTGAGCTACGCCGTCACCGAATAAGCCGCTGTCCCGTCCATGTCATCCACCGCCGTCACCCTGCTCATTGCAGGCGCCGCCAATCTGCTGCCCGCGCTGTTCTTCATGTTCACGGCACTGCTGGGCAGCAACGGCATGAACTCCGCCCAGGGCGGAAAGCTGCTGGGCACTCTGGCCGTGTTGCTGGTGCTGGGCTGGCTCGTAGCGCTGTGGATGGCGCGCCACCTGGCGCACTGGGGTCAGGCGCGCGGCTGGTCCACCGTGGCCAGCGTGGCAGCGGCCAGCGGCGGCGCGGTGGTCACCTTCACCGTGCTGGCGCTGGTGTCCACCCTGGCGGCGCTGCTGTGGGTGGGGGCATGAGCGGACAACGCCGCAACGGATAGACCCAAGCGATCACGCCAGCACAACAGCAGACCCCGAGGGACACACCCACATGCACCACTACCATCACCATCGCCTCCGCAACCTCCATCGCACCGCACTTGCGCTGCTGACCACCTTCCTGCTGCTGGCCTCTGGCCCGCAGGCCGCCCAAGCCGCCGAACATTTCTGCGGCCAGCGCACGGCCCACCCCATCGACAAGGCCCTGGGCGCCGCCTCCGAGCGCAGCGGCGGTGTGACGGTGGACCTGATCGACGCCCAGAACGCAGCCTACGCCGCGTGGGACAAGGAGCTGAACCGCATCTACGCCCAGGTACTCAAGGCCGCTGGCCCCGGTCGGCGCGACACCCTGCGGGCCGCCCAGCGCGCCTGGCTCGCGTTTGACACCGCCCAGGGCCAGTGGGACAGCGCCATCTTTGCCGAACAGGGCAGCTCGGCCGCGCTGAACATTGGCGGTGCGGCACTGGAGCGCCGGCGCGCCCGCGTGTGCGCGCTCACCAACGACCTGGAGAGCCTGAAGGATTCACCATGATGCGCCGCACCTGGCTGCAGCGCCTGCCCCTGCTCGCAGCCGCCTTGGCGCCACTGCTGCGCCCCACCGGGGCCCGCGCGCAGGGCGCCGCCCAGGTGTGGCTGCGCGTGCGCAACCAGAGCCAGGAGGCCTTCACCCATGTCTGGCAGGGCCTGCCGCAGCAGGGCACCGATGTAGACCTGGGCCCGCTGCTGCCCGGCGACACCAGCCGCTGGCACGTGCTGCCCGCCACGCTGGCGCACTACCGCAAGACCCGCATCCAGATCGGCCAGCGCCAGCTCACGCATGTCACCGACCAGTCCTTCCCCGGTGGCCAGGCCACGCTGGCACCGGGCCACTACACCTTCAGCTACGCGCTCGAAGGTGGCGCGCTGCAGCTGGTGGTGATACCGGAGGCTGGCCCCGTCGACAGCAGCCAGCCGCTTCAAAAACAATAGCAACCAGCAAATACAACACCAGCGCTTGAGGCGATTTTTCCCAAAAATCAGCGCCCCAGCCGCCAGCGCAAACGCGGGGAACACCCGCCCTGGGTCTGCAGTGCCCAGGCGCTCAGCCGCGCTGCAGCAGGTGCGCATGCACCGCACCGGCCTTGAGGTGCCGGTACAGCACCAGGCCGTGCGCCGCCAGTTCCTCGTCCGTCCACAAGCGAGGCGCTTCAAGGTAGATGAAGCCCCCAGCCGCCACGGCCTGGGCAGCGGCCTGCAGGGCGGGCTCGAAAAACGGGCCATCAAATGGCGGGTCCAGCAGCACCAGGTCCAGGCTAGCGGGTGTGGCCTGCTTCAGTGCAGACACGCCATCACCCCGCTGCAGGCGCACGGCGCTGGCCTGCAGCTTGGCCTGCAGAACCTGCAGCTGGGCGACCAGGGCCGCATCGTTTTCCACCAGCAGCACCGATGCGGCGCCGCGCGAGGCGGCTTCGAGCCCCAGCGCGCCCGTGCCCGCAAACGCGTCCAGGCAGCGCCAGCCCGCCAGGTCCTGGCCCAGCCAGTTGAACAGGGTTTCGCGCACGCGGTCGGGTGTGGGGCGCAGGCCGGGGCGCTGGGCTACGGGCAGGCGGGTGCGCTTCCATTGCCCGCCGATGATGCGGATTTCGCCCGCGCCCTTGGGGGTGGCCGCCGCCGCAGCTTTGTCCTTGGCGTTTTTCTTGGCGGCCTTGGGGTCCACGGGGGCCGCAGCGGCGGCGGCGTGGGCCTTGCGGATTTCGGCGGTGATGGCGCTGCCGCGCAGGGTGGATCGGCTCATGGCTGCTTGCCTCCCACCACCACGGTCACCATGCGGTCGGGCTGCAGCTTTTGGGCCATGGCGGTGCGTACGTCGGCCACCGTCAGAGCCTCGACCTTTTTGGCCCACTGGTCCAGGTAGTCCAGCGGCAGGTCGTTCCAGGCGATGTTGGCCACGTTGCCCAGCAGCTTCTTGTTGCTGTCGATGCGCAGCGCAAAGCCGCCGATGAGGTTGTCCTTGGCAGCGCGCAGTTCGGCCTCGGTGGGACCTTCGGCCACGAAGCGGGCGATCACGTCGCGCGAGACCTGCACCGCCTGGGCGGCCTGGTCGGGGCGCGTCTGCAGGCCCACGGTGAAGGCCCCGGCGTGCAGGCCGGGCGCAAAGTAGCTGTAGACGCTGTAGCTCAGGCCGCGCTTTTCGCGCACCTCGTGGGTCAGGCGCGAGACAAAACCGCCGCCGCCCAGGATGTGGTTACCCACCAGCAGCGCGAGGAAGTCCGGGTCGCGGCGCTGGAAGCCCGGCTGGCCGATCAGCACATGGGCCTGGGCCGAGGCAAACGGAATGGTCTTCTCGGCAGGTGCCGTCAGCGCCGCCACCTCGCCCACGGGCGGCAGCGGTGCGCAGCCTGCAGTGGCAGGCAGGCGCGACAGCAGCGTGGCCACCAGCGTCTGCGCCTGGGCACGCGATACGGCGCCCACAATGCTGACCTTGGCGCGGCAGGCGGCCACGTACTGCGCGTGAAAGGCCTGCATGTCGGCCACGCCAATGCGCGCCAGCGTCTCTTCGGTGGTGCGCACGCCGTAGGGGTGGCTGCCATACACCGCAGCGGCAAACGCGTGGTTGGCCACGGTGGCGGGGCGCGTGTTGGCTTCTTTCAGGCTGGCGCTCCAGCGGGCGCGGTCGCGTTGCCAGACGTCTTCGGTCGTCATGGGCTCGGCAATCTGGCGGGCCGCCAGCCGTGCGGCGCGCTCGAGCAGCGGCGGGTCGGTCAGCGAGCGCAGCACGTAGTGCAGTGTGTCGTTGTCGGCATTGGCTTCAAAGCTGGCGCCCAGGTCGGCCCAGGCCTCGCCCAGGCCGTTTTCGTCCAGCGCGGGCTCGGCACTCGCATCGCGCCCGGCCTTCACGCCCTTGCTCGCCATGGCGGCCACCGCATTGGCCAGGCCGGACTGGCCCGCCGGGTCGCGGCGCGTGCCAGCGTCAAAGTCGATCTGCACGTCCACCATGGGGATGACCGGGCTTTCGACCAGGTAGACCTTGGCTCCATTGGGCTCCGTCCAGTGCTGGATGGGCAGCAGCGCCCAGGCCGAATTGGAAGAAAAAAGGGCTATAGCGCTAGTGCATAAAGCACGGACAGCTATGTTTTTGATAGTAATCATGGGCAGTTTCCGCAGGGCGGGTTCAGCGGATGACAGCGCCCGCAGGCAACTGGGGGCGGGCGCGGGGAGCGTCCAGCGGCTGGGGCAGCAGGGTTGCCACGGTGAGCTGGTCGTCGCCAAAATATTTGGCGGCCACGGCCTGCACCTGCGCCGGGGTCACGGTGCGCAACAGGGCCAGCAGGCGCTCGTTGGCATCCAACGGAAAGCCCTGCACCCAGTTGCCGCCCAGCTCTTGCGCCTGGCTCATCACCGAGTCGCGCTCGTACACGGTGGAGGCGATCCATTGCGTCTTGACGCGGTTCAGCTCGGCCTCGCTCACCCCCTCCTTCGCCACCCGGGTCACCTCGGCGCGCAGCGCGTCTTCGACCTGCTGGGCGGTCTTGCCCGCAGCAGGCACGCCGCTGAGCATGAACAGGCTGGGACCGCGCCCCGTCACCATGGCGGAGCTGCTGGCGCTGTCGGCCACGCGGTTGGGGCCCTGGGTCAGCGCGCGGTCCAGCCGGGCACCGTCGTAGCCGTTGAACACGGCCGACAGCACCATCAGCGCGAGGGCGTCGCGGTCTTCGTCGGTGAGGTTGTCCACGCGGTCCAGGCTGGGCGCGCGGAAGGCCAGGGCCACATAGGCCTGCTCGGCCGGGGCTTTGACGGCGATGCGGCGCAGGCCCTTCTGCTCGGGCTCGGTACGCGGCTTGCGCGCGGGCAGCGCGTGCACGGGCAGGCTGCCGTAGTACTTCTCGGCCAGCGCACGCACCTGGGCCACATCCACATCACCTGCCACCACAACGGCAGCGTTGGTCGGGGTGTACCACTGGCGATGGAAGGCGCGCACGTCATCGGGCGTCATCGCGTCCAGGTCGCTCATCCAGCCCACGATGGGGCGGCGGTAGGGCGACGCGTTGAAGGTGGCGGCAAACAGCTGCTCGGCCAGTACGGCGCGGGGCTGGTCTTCGGTGCGCAGGCGGCGCTCTTCCTTGACGACCTCGATCTCTTTCTTGAACTCCTCGTCGGGCCAGTGGTTGTGGGCAAACCGGTCCGATTCGAGCTTCATCACGTCCTCCAGCCGGTTGGACGGGATCTGCTGGTAGTAGCCGGTGTAGTCGCGGCTGGTGAATGCGTTCTCCCGCCCGCCCAGCGCCGCCACGCGGCGCGAGAACTCGCCCGGCGGCAAGGTCTTGGTGCCCTTGAACATCATGTGCTCCAGCGCATGGGCCACGCCCGAGGTGCCGTCCACCTCGTCCATCGAGCCCACACGCACCCAGACCATGTGCACCGCCGTCGGGGCGCGGCGGTCGGGCTGCACGATGAGCTGCATGCCGTTTTTGAGCGTGAACTGCTGCGCGCCAGAGGCCGTGGCGGACGGCGTGGTGGAGGGTTGAGACACCGGGGTGGTGGCCGCAAAGGCAGCCCCGGACGAGAGGCAGGCCAGCAGGCCCAGTAGGGTGAAAGCGCGTTTCATAGAATGGGGTGATTCTAAGAACCCGCCAATGTTCAGTTTTTTCAAGAAAAAGCCCGCTCCTTCGCCCGCCCCCACCGATGTGCCCGCCCCGGCCCAGCCGGTAGGCGCACCGGCGCCCACCGTGGTTGCGCCCGTAGCGCCCCCCCTGCCCTCCACGCCGCCCGTGGCTACCCTCAACCCGCCAGTGCCCGCTACACCGGCTCCCGTGGCGGCGCCCGCCCCGGCAGGCTTTGGCTGGCTGCGCAACCCGTTTGGCAACAAAGCCCCTGAGCCCGCTGCGCCGCCCCCCGCAGCACCAGCGCCCCTCACTGTGACCCCGCCAGCGCCCGTGGCGATGCCTCTGGTGGCACCGGCCGTCGCACCGACGCCCCCTGCAGCACCGGCAGCCACAGCGCCCGCCGCTGCTCCAGTGGTTGCAAGCCCTGCATTGCCCCCCGTGGCGCCCCCGATTTCCGTTGCTGCACCTGCGCCGGTTGCACCACCCACGCCCGCCACACCACCGCCTGCGCCGGTGGCAGCATCTGCAACCTCGGCTGCGCCCACTGCCCCGGCGCCTGAGCGCAAAGGCTGGCTGGACCGCCTCAAGGCGGGCCTGCGCAAGACCGGCAGCAGCATTGCCACGGTCTTTACCGGCACGCAGATTGACGACGCGCTGTATGAGGAGCTGGAAGAGGCCCTGCTGATGGCCGACACCGGCGTGAAAGCCACCACACACCTGCTGACGGACCTCAAGCGCCGCGTGAAGGACAGCAAGACCACCGACCCTGCGGCAGTCAAGGGCCTGCTGGCCGATGCACTGGCCGACCTGCTGCGCCCGCTCGAAAAAGCCCTGGTGATCGGCGAGCACACCCCCACCGTGATCATGGTGGCCGGCGTGAACGGCGCGGGCAAGACCACCTCCATCGGCAAGCTCACGAAGCACCTGGCGGATGAAGGCGCCGCCGTGCTGCTGGCCGCCGCCGACACCTTCCGTGCCGCTGCCCGCGAGCAGCTGGGCGTGTGGGCCGACCGCAACACGGTCGAGATCGTGAGCCAGGAAGGTGGCGACCCCGCCGCCGTGAGCTTTGATGCCGTGACCGCTGGCAAGGCGCGCGGCAAAGATGTGGTGCTGGTGGACACCGCCGGGCGCCTGCCCACGCAGCTGCACCTGATGGAAGAGCTGAAGAAGATCCGCCGCGTGGTCACCAAGGCCGATGCCACGGCCCCGCACGAGGTGCTGCTGGTGATTGACGGCAACACCGGCCAGAACGCCCTGGCCCAGGTGCGCGCGTTTGACGACGCGCTGCAGCTCACCGGCCTGATCGTCACCAAGCTCGACGGCACGGCCAAGGGCGGCGTGCTGGCCGCCATCGCGCAGGAGCGCCCCATCCCGGTGTACTTCATCGGTGTGGGCGAAAAGCTCGAAGACCTGGAAACCTTCAACGCCCGCGAATTTGCCCAGGCCTTGCTGAGCTGAGCCTCAGCGACACAACCTTCCCCTTAGAAATGGCCCCATCCGGGGCCATTTACACGTTTACGGATCGCAACGTTTCCTCCATCATGGGCTTTCCCCTTGGAAAGCACGGAGGCCCATGTTCATTGAGCTGGTCAAAGGCGTTGCGCTGCTACTGGCGCTGTGCTTTCTGCACGGGTTCAATATCCGCGTCTGGCGCCAGCACCCGTGGGTGGGCCAGGTCTTTTCGGGACTGATCTTCGGCGGCATCTGCGTAGTGGGCATGCTCACCCCGGTGGTGCTGATGCCAGGCGTGATCTTTGACGCACGCTCGGTGGTGCTGAGCATGGCCGGCCTGTTTGGCGGCCCGCTGGTAGCGGGCATTGCGGCGCTGATGGCGGCCACCGGCCGCCTTTGGCTGGGGGGCGCCGGGGCCGAGGTGGGGCTGATGGTGATCGGGCTGTGCACCGCCATGGGGCTGGTGTACCGCGTGGGCCGCGCCCGGGGGCGGCTGGGTGTGGAGCCCGTTACTCTGGCACTGTTCGGGCTGCTGCTGCACACGGCGGTGATCGCGCTGTTCCAGCTGCTGCCCCCCGAGGCCGTGCAGCGCATCAACCAGACGCTGGCCCTGCCCTATCTGCTGACCTTCACCCCCGCCACCGTGGTGCTGGGCCTGTTGCTGCACGACGTGGAGCAGCGCATGGCCACCGAGCGGGCGCTGACGGGCACGGCCGCGCGCCTGCATGCCATCACCCAGGCCATCCCAGATGTGCTGCTGGTGCTGGATGCCCAGGGCCGGTATGTCGAGGTGCTGTCCCCCAACGACTCCGCCCTAGTGGCCAGCGCCCCGGTGCTGGTGGGCCAGCGGCTGCACGACGTGCTGCCCGCCGAGCAGGCCGAACGGTTCATGCAGCTCATCCGGGACACGCTGCAGTCTGGCCAGACCCACAGCGTGGAATATGAAATGCAGATCCTGTCAGGGCTGCGCCAGTTTGAGGGGCGCACCCAGCCCCTGGGCGTGCAGGTGGGCGGCCAGGCGGCCGTGGTGTTTCTGGCCCGCGACATCACCAAGCGCAAGCAGGCAGAAAGTGCGCTGCGCGAGTCGGAACTGCGTTTTCGCTCGCTGCTGCGCAATATTCCGTCCATCTCGGTACAGGGCTACCTGCAGGACGGCACCACCAGCTACTGGAACCAGGCGTCCGAACAGCTGTACGGCTACACCGCCGAGGAGGCCATCGGTGCCAATCTGCTCGACCTCATCATCCCCCCGCCCATGCGCAACGATGTGCGGGCGCACATGCAGCACATGTTCGCCACCGGCGAGGTGATCCCAGCGGGCGAGCTGCAACTGCAGCGCAAGGACGGCACGCCGGTGCACGTGTTCTCCAGCCATGCCTACATCCAGGTACCAGGCCACCCGCCCGAGATGTTCTGCATCGACATCGACATCTCAGGCCGCAAGGCCGCCGAGGACGAGGCCCGCTATCTGGCGTTCTACGACGCGCTCACCCAGTTGCCCAACCGCCGCCTGCTGGTGGACCGGCTGCAGCAGGTGCTGGTCAACGGTGCGCGCTCGGGCCTCACCACGGCCGTGCTGTTTGTGGACCTGGACAACTTCAAGACCCTGAACGACACCCGGGGCCATGAGGTGGGCGACCTGCTGCTCAAGGACGTTGCCCAGCGCCTGCGCAGCTGTGTGCGCGAGCAGGACACCGTGGCCCGCCTCGGAGGTGACGAGTTTGTGGTGGTGCTGCAGAACCTGAGCAGCGACGCCCCCGAGGCCGCCGCGCAGGCGCGCACGCTGGGCGAGCTGATCCTGGCGCAATTGCGCCAGCCCTACGAGCTGGCGGGGCACGAACACCACTTCACCGCCAGCATCGGTGTGACCCTGCTCAATCACCAGCGCGACTCGGTGGACGAGGTGCTCAAGCAGGCCGACATGGCCATGTACCGTGCCAAGGACGCCGGGCGCAACACACTGCGCTTTTTTGACCCCGACATGCAGCAGGCCGTGAACCGCCGCGCCCTGCTGGAAACCGAGCTGCACAACGGCCTGCGGCGCGCGCAGTTCCTGCTGCTGTACCAGCCGCAGGTGGACAGCCAGGGGCGCGTGACCGGCGCAGAGGCCCTGGTGCGCTGGCAGCATCCGGTCCAGGGCATGGTGCCGCCGTCGGAGTTCATCCCGCTGGCTGAAGAATCGGGCCTCATCCAGCCGCTGGGCCACTGGGTCATGGAAACCGCCCTGCGCCAGCAGGCGCGATGGCAGCAAGACCCGCTGTTTGCGCAACTCAGCCTGGCCATCAACGTGAGCGCGCGCCAGTTCCTGCAGGACGACTTTGTGGCCCAGGTGCTGGCGCTGGTGCAGCAGACCGGCGCCAACCCCGCACAGATCAAGCTGGAGCTGACCGAAAGCCTGCTGCTGGACAACGTGGACAGCGTGATTGCCACCATGCGCGCCCTCAAGGCCCATGGCCTGGGGTTTTCGCTGGACGACTTTGGCACGGGGTACTCGTCGCTCAGCTACCTCAAGCGCCTGCCGCTCGACCAGATCAAGATCGACCAGGGCTTTGTGCGCGACGTGCTGCTGGACGCCAGCGACGCGGCCATCGCCCGCTCCATCATCGCGCTGGCCGGCAGCCTGGGCCTGTCCGTAATTGCTGAAGGGGTGGAGACCACCGCCCACCACCAGTTTCTGCTGGCGCACGGCTGCCAGGCCTTTCAGGGCTACCTGTTTGGCCGCCCGCTCACGCTGAAAGACTTTGAAAGCCGGGTGCGGCAGGGCGTATAGGGAGGCTGAGACGCCACCGCGCCCGCCACGGGGCACCAGCGACGAATGGAAACGGGCTTGGCGCCGTTCAAGTTCCCGTGTTGTGGCGTCGATATCTCTGTGTGGAAACCGTGGAGGTGTCCCATGAAGATTGAATCGTCCGCCCTGCAGATGCAGGCCCAGCATGCGGCCAGCCGCATGCACACCCAAAGCAGCCGCATGGAGGCCTGGGTGGGCGACCGCCGCCCCATCAGCGCCCCTGGCCCTAGCCGGGCGGCACCCGCCGTACAAATTTCCAGCGCAGCACGCCTGGCCCGCGCTGCCCAGGAAGCCGACGCGGCCACGGCCACCGCTACAGACAGCAGCCCGGACGACGGACTGACACCCCAGCTGGCCATGATCCGCGACCTGATTGCCCGCATGACGGGCGTGCAGGTGCGGGTGTACACCGGCCAGACGGAACCCGTACCGTCCCCACCCTTCTTGCCCACGAGCCGCCCGGCCACCACGCCTGCGGCCGAGGCAGGCCGCCCGCGTGCCGGGTGGGGCCTGCTGGTAGAGCAACGCGAAGTGGTCGTAGAAACCGAAAGCACCCAATTCACCGCCCAGGGCATGGTGCGCACTGCCGACGGGCAGGAAATCCGCTTCAGCCTGCAGCTGGACATGCAGCGAAGTTACCGCCAGGAATCGTCATTCAGCCTCCGCCTGGGCGACGCCGCGGTGGTCGACCCGCTGGTCATCAACTTCGACGGCTCGGCCGCACAGTTGCAGGACCTGCGCTTCGCGTTTGACCTGGACAGTGACGGCCAGACCGACAACGTGCCCCTGCTCGCAGGCAACCGGGGCTACCTCGCCCTGGACCTGAACCACAACGGCCGCATCGACAACGGCCGGGAGCTGTTCGGCCCCGGCACCGGCAACGGCTTTGCCGAGCTGGCCGCCTATGACAGCGACGGCAACGGCTGGATTGACGAGGCCGACCCGGTCTTTCAGCAGCTCCAGGTGTGGACTCCCTCGGCGGAGGGCACCGAGGGGGCTGGGAACCTGCGCACCCTGGCCGACGTGGGCGTGGGCGCACTCTCCACCCACGCCATCGCCACCCCCTTTGCCCTGCGCACCGCCGACAACGCCAGCCTGGGCGCCGTGCGCTCCACCAGCGCCTATCTGCGAGAAGACGGCAGCGTGGGCACGGTGCAGCAGGTGGACCTGACCGTTTGAAGGCGACTCATGGAGAGTGGATTACTATGCTTTTGATAGCTTCAAAGGCATTCTCCACTAACACTTGATGCCGATTTGACTCAGAAAATATCAAACGGTATCAATGAGCAACCCGACGGGAACTCCGTGCTTAGCACTCAATCAGAGAGAGTGCTAATATGATGGCTTAGAGGAAAGGATTCCCGGAATGAACATTCAATCTGGAACCGCGACGATGTCTCTGGCACCCGCCAATCCCTGGGCGCTGGTGCCCCCCTTGGGCAACCTGGACGCCTATATTTCGGCTGTCAACCGACTGCCCCTGCTCACGCACGAAGAAGAGCAGACCTACGCACGCCAACTCAAGGACAACAACGATCTGGACGCCGCCGGCCGGCTGGTGATGTCGCACCTGCGTCTGGTGGTCTCGATTGCACGCCAGTACCTGGGGTACGGCCTGCCCCATGGCGACCTGATCCAGGAAGGCAATGTGGGCCTGATGAAGGCTGTCAAGCGCTTTGACCCCGACCAGGGTGTGCGCCTGGTGAGCTACGCCATGCACTGGATCAAGGCCGAGATCCACGAATACATCCTGAAGAACTGGCGCATGGTCAAGGTGGCCACCACCAAGGCACAGCGCAAGCTGTTCTTCAACTTGCGCTCCATGAAGCAGGGCTTCAAGGCCGACGCGTCGGCCGCTGATGTTGCCACGCACCGTGACACCCTGTCGGACCATGAGATCGACGCCGTTGCCGCACAGCTCAACGTGAAGCGCGAAGAAGTCATCGAAATGGAAACCCGCATGGCGGGTGGTGATGTGCTGCTGGACCCGGCCCCGGCCGATGACGGCGAGCAGGCGTTTGGCCCCATTGCCTACCTGGCCGATGCATCGCACGAACCCACGGCCATGATCGAGTCGCGCCAGCGCGACGCGCTGGCCACCGACGGCATTGCCAACGCCCTGGCCAGCCTGGACGACCGCAGCCGACGCATCGTGGAAGAGCGCTGGCTCAAGGTCAACGACGATGGCAGCGGAGGCATGACGCTGCACGACCTGGCCGCCGTGTACGGCGTAAGCGCCGAGCGCATTCGCCAGATCGAAGTGGCCGCCATGAAGAAGATGAAAAAGGCCCTGGCCGAATACGCCTGACCGGGCCGGGCAGCGGGGTTAATATCACCGGCTGCAGAAGTTGCCTCGCGGGGCCCCAGTTCTGGGGCCCCGCGTCGTTTGGGCCCCCGAATATTCTTCAAGGAGATTGCACCCCATGCCCTCACGTCCCGCCTTTACCGGCCGTGTTTCCCGCCGAGCTTCGCTGTTGATCGCGCTGGCTGCCGTGTCCCCGTGGGCGCTGGCGCAAAGCGCCGGCAAGGCTGCCGCTACGGCGCCCGCGCCACTGGCCTGGCCGACCAAGCCGCTGAAGATCATTGTGGGCTTTCCAGCCGGTTCGTCACCGGACCTGACGGCGCGCACGTTCTCGGAGCCCCTTTCCAAGGCCTTGGGCCAGCCCGTGATCGTGGACAACAAGGTGGGTGCAGGCGGCAACATCGGCGCCGACGCTGTGGCCAAGGCCCGTGACGATCACACCATCGGGCTGATGATCAACGGCAACATGACGATTGCCAAGCTGCTGAACCCGGCCGTTCCGTATGACCCGATCAAGGACCTGGCACCACTGAGCCTGATCGGCACCTCGCCGCTGATCCTCACGGCCCCCGTCAACCAGCCCGGCGTGGCTGCCAACGGCACTGCGCGGGACTTCTTCGTGGCCGCACGCAACGGGGGCGACAAGTGGAGCTATGGCACGCCCGGCGTGGGCACCGTGGGCCACATCGGCACCGAACTGCTCAAGGCGCGCAGCAACATCAACCCCGTGCATGTGCCCTACCCCGGCTATCCGCAGGTGGCCAACGCGATGCTGGGCGGCCAGCTGCAGATGGCGCTGCTGCCCCCGGCGCTGGCCCAGGCCCAGGTGCGTGCGGGCAAGCTGCGCGCGATCGGCGTGACCTCGTCCGGACGCAGCCCGCTGGCCCCCGATGTGCCGAGCCTGGCAGAGGCTGGTATCAGCAACTTCAACCTGGAGATCTGGAACGCCTTCGCAGCGCCCTCCACCATGCCCAAGCCCATCCAGGCCAAGCTGGCCGCGCTGCTCAGCGAAATCGCCCGCAGCGAGGACGTGCGCAGCAAGCTCTTCCAGCAAGGGTGGCAGACGGTGGGCTCGTCGCCTGAAGGCCTGGCCAACCGCATCAAGGCCGACACCAATCTGCTGGGCGGCGTGATTGCGATGCGCGGTATCAAGGCCGAATAAGGCCCTAGGGCGCCAGCTCATGCGGGGCCGCACAGCGGCCCGCGACACGGCGGCCTGGCACAGGCCACGGGTCACCCAGAGGCTGGGGCTTAGCCCCCGGCCTCGGCCAACAACACCTTCACATCGGCCGCCAGGGCCTGCGCGCCGCTGCCGTAGCGGTTGTAGACCCGCAGGCGGCCTGCAGGGTCGTACACGTAGCTGCCCGCCGAGTGGTCCATGGTGTAGCTGGTGGGCGTCTTGCCATCGACCTTTTTGTAGTAAATCTTGAAGTCCTTGGCCACGGCAGCCAGCTGCTCGGGCGAGCCATACAGCGCCAGGAAGCTCGGGTCGAAGTTGGCCATGTAGGCCTTGAGCACCTCGGGCGTATCGCGCTCCGGGTCCACCGTCACAAAAATACCCTGCAGGCGGTCACCGTCCTTGCCCAGCATCTGCTTGACCTCGGCCAGCTCCTGCATCGAGGTGGGGCACACGTCGGGGCACTGGGTGTAGCCAAAGAACACCACCACCACCTTGCCGGCAAAGTCCTTGATGTGGCGGGGTTGGCCGTTGTGGTCGGTCAGGGGAATGTCGCGGGCGTATTCAGCGCCGGTGACGTCCACACCCCGGAATTCGGCCTTTTTCTCGGAACATGCGCCCAGGAGGCCTGTAGCGCAGAGAGACAGTGCGCTAGCAGCTATCAATTGAAGAGCATTTCGTTTCTGCATGGAGGTCATCACAGCACGTAGTGGTCCACCAGCAGTGCCGCAAACAGCACGCTCAGATGGATGAGTGAAAAGCGGAAGGTCTTACGGGCCAGAGCGTCCGAATAATTGCGCCACAGCGCGAACGCGTACCCGCAAAAACCGAGGCTGAGGAGCACGGCGGCAGCCAGATAGATCCAGGAACTCATGCCATAGATGAACGGCATCATGCACCCGGCCAGCAGGATCAGCGTGTACAGGAACACCTGCAACCGCGTGAACTCGTTGCCGTGCGTGACGGGCAGCATGGGCAGGCCGGACTTGCGGTAGTCCTCCACCCGGTACAGGGCTAGTGCCCAGAAGTGCGGCGGCGTCCACAAAAAGATGATGAGGAAGAGGATAAGCGCCTCGGGCCCCACATCGTTGGTCATGGCCGCCCAGCCCAGCACCGGTGGCATGGCCCCGGAGGCGCCGCCGATCACGATATTCTGGGGCGTGAGGGGTTTGAGAATCACGGTGTAGACCACCGCATAGCCCACAAAGGTGGCGAAGGTGAGCCACATGGTCAGCGGGTTGATCCAGACGTACAGCAGCGCGGAACCTACGGCACAGAGTACGGCTGAGAACAGCAGCGTCTGCGCATTGGACAGCTCGCCCTTGGCCGTCGGACGCCAAGCGGTGCGCTTCATCTTGGCGTCGATACCCTGCTCGACGATGCAATTGAACGCGGCCGCAGCACCGGCCACCAGCCACACGCCCAGGCACGCCAGCGCCATGTGGGCCAGTTGCGCAGCGTTGGGCAGGCCGGGCACGGCCAGCACCATGCCAATCAGCGCACAAAAGACGATGAGCTGCACCACGCGGGGCTTGGTCAGCGCATAAAACTGCTGGAACCGCGAGGGCGGCGCAGCAACGGCGGAGGGGGCAACACTCATGCAGATACTCTCGATGCGCCCGTGGGCGCGGAAAACTCTTGGGGCGCAGGTGCCGCGCGGCTGGACACCAGGGCCCAGGTCAGCACCACCACCAGGGCAGCGGCGCCACCGGTGTGCAGCACCGCCGCCACCAGGGGCCAGTCCAGCACCACGTTGGACAAACCAGTCACCAGCTGCAGCAAGGCCAGCCCGCCAATCCACCGGGCCTGCGTAGGCAACACGCCATTGCGATGGAAGCGCCAGGCCACCAGGCCCAGTGCGAGCAGCACCACATAGGCCATCAGGCGGTGCACGTAATGAATGGCGGTGAGCGCAGCAAAGCTGATGTGGCTACCGTCTTGCAACATGCCCAGCTTGCGCCAGATCTGGAAGCCCTGCGCAAAGTCCATGGCGGGCCACCAGCTGCCCTGGCAGGTGGGGAAGGTGGTGCATGCCAGCACCGCATAGTTGGTGCTGACCCAGCCGCCCAGCACGACTTGCAGGGCCAGCAGCAGGGCCGTTAGTACCAGCCCCCAGCGCAGCACGGGGGACAAGGCCACCGGTGAGCGCCCCTGAGCGCTGTGGGTATGGCGCACGGCCTGCACACACAACAGGGCCAGCAGCACCAGACCACCGATCAGATGCAGGGTGACGATGGCGGGAAAGAGCTTCATAGTCACCGTGAGTGCGCCGAACGCACCCTGCAGGCACACCCACAACAAGGTCACCGTGGGCCACCAGGGGCTGAGCGGCGGCGCCTGCTGCCCGCCATCACGCCGGGCACGCCGTTGCTGCACCCAGGACGACACAGTGATCACAATGATCAGCACCCCCACACCTGTGGCCAAGTAACGGTGGATCATCTCGATCCAGGCCTTGCCGTGCGTCACGGGGCCGGTCGGCATGGCCTCCTGGGCGGCCGCAATCTCGGCGCGGGCACCCACCGGGCTGGCGCTGCCATAACAGCCGGGCCAGTCGGGACAACCCAGGCCCGAATCGGTCAAGCGTGTGAAGGCGCCGAACAGCACCAGATCAAACGTGAGGAACAGCGTGAGCACCGTGAGCGCCTGCAAGCGCCGCATGGGCGTGCTGCGGCGATTGCGCGCCCACACCCAGACCAGCGGCCCCAGCGCGATCACCAGGCCGAGCAGCATCAGCTCGAACACTGGGGCCAGGTCGTACAGCGGTTGGGTATCGGTCATGGCTTGACCGGCCGCCCCGGCTCGTCCCACGAAGAAGAAGCGCGCAGCAGCCGCTCCAGGTCCCGCTTGGCCTTGGCGGCGCCACTGGTGTCCATGGCCGCCGGAAAACGCATCATCCAGTTGCCCATCGGGTCCACCACATAGAGGTGGTCTGCCAGTTGCTGGCCCGGGGCCGGCTCCAGCCAAGCCTTGACGGCACTGGGCTCGACCCGCAACACAGTGGCTTGCTGCAGGGCGGGCGTGAGAGCGGCGGGTGGCAGGGCGTTGTCGTTGATCAGCCAGACCCAGTCCACCCGGTCTTTTTCCTTACCCAAGCTCTCGCGCAGCTGGCGCTGCAGGTACAGGTGCTTCTGGCAGGCCGGATCGCAATCGCCTCCGGCCACGCTCACCAGCAACCATTGGCCTTTGAGGGACTCCAGCCGCTTGGCCCCGCCATCGAGAGTGAAGGCGGTGAGCGCAGGCACAGTGCGCTGGGGGTTGATCAGCTCGCCGTAAACGCGCCGCCCCTCCGGGCGGATCACGTAGTAGGTGAAGTACGAGGCGACCACTGGCGCGGCGCAGATCAGGAGCACGCCCAGCATCTTCCAGCGCCCATGGCGCGCACGCTGTGCGGTGGCGACCGCCTCCCCCGCCTCGGGCAAGGTGTGTACGGTCAGCCCCAGCGGGTGCTCCGCACGCGCCTCAGGCGGCAGGCTGGCTGCGCGGGCGAATGAACCGTCGGACGATTTGGAACCAGACATAAAGGAGTGCTATCAGGCCGCAGAGCCCGAACCATTGAAATGCGTAACCGTAGTGTTTTTCGACACCCGCGCCGACCACAGGCCAGTCGCGCAGCAGGCCATCGCCTGCGTCGCCCACTGGGCCCGTCTGCAACACCGTGAGGGGGGCGAGCGCCAGACCGGTTTCTGTGCGGAACGCTGCCAAGTCCAGATTTTGCCGGATGCGGGAAGACCCCTGTGCACTATCGCCCCCTTGGAACTCGTACAGCCGCGAGGGCGACAAGGCCACACGGCCTTGAATGCGCACCTCGGCATCAGCGGGCGTGGTCACGGAAGGCAGTTGGGTGCGGTCCTGGAAATTGCGCGCTGCCCATCCGCGCTGCACCAGCACCACCCCAGCGCCCCCACCAGAAAGCTGCAGTGGCGTGAGCACAAAAAACCCAGGGCGCCCCTGCATCTGCCGGTTGTCCAGATACACCGTGTGCTCAGGCAGCCAGCGCCCCTGCAGCACCACAGCACGGTGTACGAGGGCTTGTTGCGCCTCGGGCGTCGCGCTAGTCGCGTCCGTCAGCGTACGCCCGTCTATGGCCGGCTGGCTGGCCCGCGCATCCAGCATCGCCTGCAGCGACTCTTTCTGGGCGGCTCGCGACAACTGCCAACGTCCCAAAGAGGCGGTGACCAGCATGCCCACCACGGCAGCCAGGGTAATGAGCCAAAAACGCAGGTCCGCAGGACGGCGAAGGGGGGTCACAGGATAATGCGCTCCATGAAATACCTCGTAGTGCTGGCGTTCATCGCCATTTTGGCCAGCCTGGCATCCGCCTTGTTCTTCATGATGCGCAACGGACGCGACGACAAGAGCAAGGGCAACCACATGGCCAAGGCGCTGGCGGTGCGTGTGGGGCTGTCCATCGTGCTGTTCTTGTGCATTCTGGTCGCTTGGCAGTTGGGATACATCCAGCCCACCGGGCTGCCCGCCACCCGTTGACCCAGGGGCTTGATCCGCCAACCGGAGAGCCTGAGCCCATCACAGGCTACTGCTGAGCCGCACCACCGAGCGGTAGAACAAAAAAAGCGCCGCGAGGCGCTTTTTTTGACGGCGTCCGGGCCTGGCTTACATCCAGTAGACCAGCACGTACAGGCCCAGCCACACCACGTCCACAAAGTGCCAGTACCAGGCAGCGCCTTCAAAGCCAAAGTGCTTGTCAGCCGTGAAGTGGCCCTTTTGCAGGCGCAGCGTGATCACCAGCAGCATCAGCATGCCCAGGAACACGTGGAAGCCGTGGAACCCGGTGAGCATGAAGAATGTGGAACCAAACACACCCGAGCTGAGCTTGAGGTTCAGGTCGGTGTAGAGGTGGTAGTACTCGTAACCCTGCACCAGCAGGAACACGAAGCCCAGCAGCACCGTGGCCCACATGAAGCCGATGGTCTTGCCACGTTGGTTTTCACGCAGAGCGTGGTGGGCAATGGTCAGCGTCACGCCCGAGGTCAACAGCAGCGCGGTGTTGATCGTGGGCAGCCAGAAGGGGCCTACGGTCTGGAAGGGTTCGATGATGCCGGCGGGCGATGCCGTGACACCGGCAGCCATGCTGGGCCAGACGGCCTTGAAGTCAGGCCACAGCAGCGCGTTGTCCAGGCTGCCCAGCGCAGGCACCGAGTGCGAGCGCGCCCACCACAGGGCGGTGAAGAACGCTCCAAAGAACATCACCTCGGAGAAGATGAACCAGCTCATGCTCCAGCGGTACGACAGGTCGATCTTGTGACCGTACAGGCCGCCTTCGCTCTCGCGCACTGCGTCGCCAAACCACTGGTACAGCGTGAACAGCCACCACACCAGCCCCACGGCCAGCGAATATTTGCCCCAGTCGTGACCATTGATCCACTGGCCAGCGCCCAGGATCACAAAGAACAGACCGGCCGCGGCCATCACCGGGTGGCGAGACTCGGCGGGCACATAGTAGTACGGGGTTCCGCCGTGGGTTGATGCACTCATTTCAGCTCCTGATTCTCAAAATCTTTGTTTTCAGTATTTGTTCGCACAAACCAGCCAACACACTCACACGACCCAGTTCACCAGCCCGATCAGGCCCATCACCAGCAAAAAAACCGCCATCAATCCCACCACGATGATGTGGATCGGGTTGAGTTTTTCGACATCTTGCTGGTACTCGCTGCCTTTGCGCAAGCCAATCAGCGACCATGCCACCGCGCGCACCGTGCGCAGCAATGAGCCTTTGCGTTGCGACGGCTTCACGCCTGCGGATGGCCCGAGCGGCGCGCTCATGAGCCCGCTCCTTGTAAGGCCGCCGCATTGGCACCCGGCACCACGGCAGCGGCCGTTGATTCGGGGGCTGCGGGTGTCTTGCCGCCCACTTCAAAGAAGGTGTACGACAGCGTGATCGTGGTGACGTCTTTGGACAGTTTCGGATCAATCACGAACGCCACGGGCCAGGTTTTCTTTTCCCCGGGCTCCAGGGTGTACTGATTGAAGCAAAAGCATTCCAGCTTGTTGAAGTGCGCAGCGGCCTGCCGGGGCGCGTAACTGGGAATGGCCTGGGCGGCCATGCGGCGGTTCTGCACGTTCTGGAACTCGTACATCACCGTCGTCAGCTCACCAGGGTGCACCTGCACGGAACGCTGCGCCGGCTTGAAGTCCCACGGACCGCGCGAGTTCGCGTCGAACTCCACCGTGATGGTGCGCGACTTGTCCACCTGGGTGTTGGCGGGAACGCGCACATCCTTGCCGGCCACACCGTTGCCGGGCACCTGCCGCTCCGACAGCGACAGGATGTTGATGCCCGTCATCTCGCAGATGTGCTTGTAGATGGGGATCAGCACGTAGCCGAAGGCGAACATGCCGGCCGCAATCACGACCAGCTTGCCGACCATCTTGGCGTTTTCGCGGTGCAGGCTCATGGGGTGGGCCGGTGGCTCAGCGGGACAGCAACACCACCTTGACCATGAACCCGACAAAGAACACCGCCGCCACCGACGCCAGGATCAGCGCCAGCCGCAGGTTGTTCTTCTTTTGCTCGGGGGTCATGGACATGGTGTTCAGCCAATCACGCGGGTTGCAGTGGCGTCCAGCTTGGGAGGATTCTCAAACGTGTGGAAAGGCGCGGGGGAAGGAACTTCCCACTCCAGACCCTCGGCACCGTCCCATGGCTTGGCAGGGGCCTTGGCGCCGTTGCCACGCATGGCTGGCAGTACCACGGCCAGGAAGAAATAGACCTGCATCAGACCGAAACCAAACGCGCCCACCGAGGCAATCGCGTTGAAGTCAGCGAACTGCATGGGGTAGTCGGCATAACGACGGGGCATGCCAGCCAAGCCCAGGAAGTGCATCGGGAAGAAGGTGATGTTGAACGTGATCAGCGAGCCCCAGAAGTGGATCTGGCCACGGGTTTCGGAGTACATCACGCCGGTCCACTTGGGCAGCCAGTAGTACACGCCAGCGAACATGGAGAACAGCGAACCGGCCACCAGCACGTAGTGGAAGTGGGCAACCACGTAATAGGTATCTTGCAACTGGATGTCGATGGGGGCCATGGCCAGGATCAGGCCGGTGAAACCACCCATGGTGAACACGAAGATGAAGCCCACGGCAAACAGCATGGGGGTTTCAAACGTCATCGAACCGCGCCACATGGTGGCGATCCAGTTGAAGATCTTCACAGCCGTGGGCACGGAGATCAGCATCGTGGCGTACATGAAGAACAGCTGGCCCGTCACAGGCATGCCGGTCGTGAACATGTGGTGGGCCCACACGATGAACGACAGGATGGCGATGGACGAAGTGGCGTACACCATGGAGGCATAGCCGAACAGCTTCTTGCGGCTGAACGCAGGCACGATCTGGCTGATGATGCCGAAAGCCGGCAAGATCATGATGTACACCTCGGGGTGACCGAAGAACCAGAAGATGTGCTGGTACATCACCGGGTCACCGCCACCGGCGGGGTTGAAGAAGCTGGTGCCGAAGTGACGGTCCGTCAGCGTCATGGTGATCGCGCCGGCCAACACAGGCATCACAGCGATCAGCAGGTAGGCGGTGATGAGCCATGTCCAGGCGAACATGGGCATCTTCATCAGCGTCATGCCGGGGGCGCGCATGTTCAGGATGGTCACGATGATGTTGATCGAGCCCATGATGGACGAGGCACCCAGGATGTGCATCGCGAAGATGCCGGCATCCATGGAAGGACCCATTTGCAGCGTCAGCGGTGCGTACAGCGTCCAGCCGGCAGCGGGAGCGCCGCCGGGCATGAAGAACGAGCTGACCAGCATCAGTGCGGCAGGAATCATCAGCCAGAAGCTGAAGTTGTTCATGCGCGCGAAGGCCATGTCGGAGGCGCCGATCTGCAGCGGGATCATCCAGTTCGCAAAACCCACGAAGGCCGGCATGATGGCGCCGAACACCATGATGAGGCCGTGCATGGTGGTGAGCTGGTTGAACAGCTCAGGGTTCACCAGTTGCAGGCCGGGCTGGAACAGCTCGGCGCGGATCAGCAGGGCCAGGATGCCCCCGACCATCAGCATGGTGAACGAGAACAGCAGGTAAAGCGTACCGATGTCTTTGTGGTTGGTGGCGAACACCCAGCGGCGCCAGCCGGTGGGGCCATGGTGGTCGTGGCCGTCGTGTGCGTGGTCGCCAGCGTGCCCGTGGTTGTCGAGTACTGCGCTCATGGTGAATTCCTCAATACGATGGGGCGATGATTACTTGCCACGCAGGGCCAGAACTTCAGCAGGCTGCACCAGCTGGCCGGTCTTGTTGGACCAGTTGTTCTTGGTGTAGGTGACCACGGCGGCGATGTCGGTGTCGCTCAGCTGCGCCCATGCAGGCATGGCGCCATTGTTCTGGCCCTTAAGCAAGACCTGGATCTGCTTGGCATGGTCGGCATCCAGCACCACGGCAGCACCGTCGAGTGGCTTGATGGGGCCAGCGCCCTTGCCGTTGGCCTGGTGGCAGGCAGCGCAGTTGGCCGCATACACCTTCTCGCCGCGCTTGAGGATGTCGTCCAGCGCCCACACCTTCGTGGGGTCGTCCAGCTTGGCTGCGGCCTTCTTCTTCTGTTCGGCCACCCAGGCGGTGTAGTCCTCGGCGGACACCACCTTCACGTGGATGGGCATGTAGGCGTGTTCCTTGCCGCACAGTTCTGCGCACTGCCCGTAGTAGTCGCCGATCTTCTCGGCGCGGAACCAGGTGTCACGCACGAAACCAGGGATAGCGTCCTGCTTGATGCCGAAGGCAGGCACCATGAAGGCGTGGATCACGTCGTTGGCTGTGGTGATGATGCGGATCTTCTTGTTGACCGGCACCACCATGGGGTTGTCCACCTTGAGCAGGTAGTTGGCGGGGGCGTCCTTGACGTTGCCGCTGTCAGACATCACACGGTGGCTGCTGTCCAGTGTGGAGATGAAGGCCAGGCCTTCGCCTTCGCCGGTGATGTAGTCATAGCCCCACTTCCACTGGTAGCCCGTGGTCTTGATCGTGAGGTCGGCGTTGGTGGTGTCCTTCTGGGCCACCAGCACTTTGGTCGCAGGCAAGGCCATGAGGATCACGATGATGAACGGAACAATGGTCCACACCACTTCAACCGTCACCGACTCGTGGAAGTTGGCAGCCTTCGCGCCCTTGGAGCGGCGATGCTTCCAGATCGAGTAGAACATCACAGAGAACACTGCAACAAAGATCACCGTGCAGATGATCAGCATCATCCAGTGCAGAAAATGCTGCTCTTCTGCGATCTTGGTGACGGGCGGCGCCAGGTTCAGCTGGTTGACTGCAGGGCCGCCAGGCAGGTCCTGAACGGCATGGGCTGCGGAGCCCACCCATGCACCGGCAATCAGCAGCAGAGAAGCCAGCTTGTTGGAAATGCTCTTCATAGTTCTCACTTACTTCTAAGCCTCAATTTAACCAATCCCTTTCGCGCGCCTGCGTGGGGTCAGGCAGCGCGCAAGGCCATGCGGATCTCCGATGCCAAGGCCGGCCGGAGCTCTGGGCGCACATAGCGCCCCACCTCCACCGTACGGCCCTGTGCAGACAGCGTGATCAGCGAATGGTCTCCCGTCTTGGGCTCTACGCGAACCCGGCTCCGGTCAAACTCCGCGCGCTCCAGCCTGCCTGCTGTCTCCAGCTCCACCACAAGGCGTGAGCCCTGCAATGAAATCCTCTCGCCATCCGCCGCATGGCGACCGTACATGGCGAATGCAATTCCTACTGCCACGATTTCGAGCCAGGCGAAGGGCATCACCAGGTGGGCGCCGAGCATCCAGAAGAATGTCGCGATTCCCAGGGACACCACACACAGCGACAGATACATCCAGCCCAATTGCGTCGGCGTGACCGAACAATTGCGAACCAGACGCCAGTCGATGCGCTGACCCGACACCGTGGCAAAACGAAAAACCAAGCCCGTCACCGTGAGTGCTCACAAGACTGCCGGCTGCAGCACACGTTGCGCCTTGGGCACAACAGGCACAGCCTGCCAAATTGCGCGGGAAGATGCCCGAAATCTCAATAACCAAGAATTGTAGCGTGCCTTGTTCCAAGTCATTGACACGCCGTTACAGGTTAGTTCTCAGTGCCGCCCTTGCGCAACATGGCGCGCATGTCCTGCAGCGACACCGCACTGCTGGAACTGACGCGCACCCGGGGTGCAGGCTTGAAGGCATGGCCATAGATGATTTCAAAAGTCAGTGCCAACTGACCTTCTTGGCCCGGATCGGCCAGACGCTCGGACAGCACTTGGTAGAGCTTGTCGCGCCAGCGCCGTCCGCGCAATGAGGGAAAGCGATCAGGATGCAAATTCGCACCCAGCTCGCGCAGCTCTTGAACCAGCCGCTCGGGCGTGGCAAAAGTGAGCGTGATGCGCTCCATGTCCATCACCGGCTCTGCAAAACCGGCGTGCACCAGCATGTCTCCCCAGTCATGCATGTCGGTGAAGGCATGGCCCGCGGGCGGCCACCCCATGGCGGCATACACGCCGTGCAGCTCACGGAGGGTGTCCGGTCCGAGACACGAGAACATCAGATAGCCGTCCACCGCCAGCGCGCGGTGCCAGCGGCCGATCAGGTCTTGCGGGTCGGCCGCCATGTGCAGCGTCATGTTGGACCACAACATCTGCACGCTGGCATCGGCCGGCGGCCCCATTTGCAAGGCCCCGGCACCCCAGCGGGCGGGGTTCCACCAGGGCTTGGCCAATGCCTGCCTCGCCACAGGTTCGCAATGCGCGCTGGTCTCATACACCTGGCAACGCGCCTGCGGGTAGCGAGCACTCACCAGGGCATGCGCCTGCAGACCCCCACGCACAGGGTCCCAATGGCACCAGGAGGCGGGTGCCTGGCGAATCCACTGCAACCGGTCCTCCATGCGGCGCGCCACCTCTTCGTGCAGCCAGGGGGACGCGGCCGGGGCCGCAGCATGCCAGCGGGCGGCAGCAACAGGATCAATGGTGGGGGGACGCTCGGAGGACATGGGCGGGGCAGAAGGACGCGCGAGTATATTGATTCATGCTCTTTTTGGGTTTGCCAGGGATTTCACGCCGTCTCCACGCCTGGGTGGACAAAGTGCCCAGCCAGTGCGCCGTGTGCCATGCCTGGCCGTCCCAGCGTGTCTGCAATGCGTGTGTGATGCGGTTTGCCCAGCCTGCCACGCGTTGCCAGCGCTGCGCGCTGCGGGTGCCCGCAGGGGTTGCCGTGTGCGGCGCCTGCCTGCAGAACCCGCCCAGCTTCGACGCCTGCATTGCTGCTGTT
This sequence comes from Acidovorax sp. FG48, assembly GCF_057809085.1. Lineage (NCBI taxonomy): Bacteria > Pseudomonadati > Pseudomonadota > Betaproteobacteria > Burkholderiales > Comamonadaceae > Acidovorax > Acidovorax sp. FG48. The sequence goes on from NZ_JBMDJH010000017.1 coordinate 53,519, forward strand.
GACTATGCCTACCCCTGGGCAGACGCCCTGGCGCAGTTCAAGTTCAGGGGCGATCCGGGATGGGCCCGGGCCTTGGCCACCCTGATGCGCAGCACGCCCTGGATGGAGCCGGCACTGGAAGCGGCCGACCGGGTACTGGCAGTCCCCCTGTCCACCGAGCGCCTGCGCGAGCGGGGCTTCAACCAGTCGGCCCTTCTGGCAAGGCAACTGGCTGGCGCCAAGGCGGACTGCCACACGTTATTGCGCCTGCATGCCACCGAGGCCCAAAGCGGCCTGCCCCGGGTGCAGCGGCTGCGCAATCTGCGCGGCGCCTTCGCCGTAGACCCCGCCCGCGCAGCCAGCCTGCGTGGCCAGCGGGTGGTACTGATCGATGACGTGATGACCACGGGCGCCACCCTGCATGCAGCCACCTTGGCACTGCGCGAGGCAGGTGTCGCGCATGTCACGGCCACTGTGCTGGCGCGCACAGGGCTGGACTGAAAAGCGCCAGACAGGTACCAAACCGGCACTGAACGAACACCGAACAGGTACTAAAGGGATACTTTTGATTACGAGCGGTTGCTCAACTCACAGGTCCAACGATGACAATGGCGGTCATGTTCCATATCGTCCTCGTCGAACCCGAGATCCCGCCCAACACCGGCAACGTGATTCGCCTGGCGGCCAACACCGGGTGCTCGCTGCACCTGATCGAGCCCCTGGGGTTCTCGATGGAAGACCGCCAGATGCGTCGTGCAGGGCTGGATTACCACGAATATGCCAGCGTGCAGGTCCATGCAGGCTGGACGGCCTTTCTGCGGGACACCCAGCCGGACCCGACCCGGATGTTTGCGATGACCACCCACGGCTCGCAACCCGTGCACTCCACCTGCTTTCTGCCCGGCGACTGGCTGGTGTTTGGCGCGGAAACGCGGGGGCTGCCCCCCGAGCTGCGCGAGAGCTTCCCACCAGCGCAGCGCCTGCGCCTGCCCATGGTGCCCGGTCAGCGCAGCCTCAATTTGTCCAACGCCGTAGCGGTCACCGTGTTCGAGGCCTGGCGGCAGAACAGCTTTGCCATGCCTGACGGGCAGGTGATGGTCGAGCCCGAGGGCACGATCATCAGCGGGTTCGCACAGCTCAACTGAGCTGACCGGATTTTTCCGCCATGGCGCGGGGCACGTGTTCGGTCAGGAAGTCCAGAAACACCCGCGTGCGCGCGGGCAGCATGCGGCCCGAGGGCAGCGCCGCATAAATCGTGTAGCGCGAAAAGATCCAGCCGGGCAGGATGTGCACCAGTTCGCCGCGGGCCAGGTGCTCCTCGGCCAGCAGGCGCGACGTGACTGCTACTCCCGCTCCGTCCACAGCGGCACGCATCAGCAGCTCGGTGCTGACGGACTGCAACACCGCCGGGGCGTCCACTTCTTCGTCCGGCACGTCTGCCCGCAGCGACTGCAGGCGCAGCTTGCGGCCGGGCCCTGACTGCAGGCGCACGGGCGCGCTCGAGTCGCGCAGGTAGTCGTGGTGCACCAGGTCTTGCGGCTCACGCGGAATGCCCCGGCGCTCCAGGTAGTCGGGGGACGCCACCACGATCGCCTCCCCCTGCACCAGGGGGCGCGCGACGATGTTGGCGTCAAAGTCCTCGCCCGCCACCATGATGGTCACATCGAACTCATCCACTCGGCTGGAGGCATAGGCGTCCATGCTGATGTCCAGCATGAGCTTGGGGTAGTAGGCATGCCACACCGCCACCATGGGTGCCAGAAAGTTGGTGGCGAGCACCGGCGCCGCCACGATGCGGATGGTGCCGCGCAGATCGCGCGTGCTGGCAGCGGCAGCGGCCTCGGCATCGTCGATCTCGTGCAGGATGGCGCGCACCCGCTGCAGGTACGACTCGCCCGCTTCGGTCAGCGCCAGCTTTCGGGTGGTGCGCTGCAGCAGGCGTGTGCCCAGGTGCTGCTCCAGCTCGGCCACCATGCGGGTGACCACGGGGGGCGACATGTCCATGGCGCGGGCAGCGGCAGCAAAGCCGCCCTCTTCCACCACGCGCTCGAAAATTTTCATGGCTTGCAGGCGGTCCATGGTTCAGACCTCCTGCCCGGTGGCGACCAGGCTCAGGCCGGGGCGCCGAAGTTGCGCGCCAGCGATTCGGCCACGCACACAGGTTTCTCGCTGCCCTCGCGCTCCACCGTCACGAGCCAGGTCATCTGTATGCCATCGGGCGCCACGGGCTCGGCAGCCTGCAGCGTAAGGCGCGCTCGCAAGCGACTGCCCACAGGCACGGGCGCCGTGAAGCGCACCTTGTTGAGCCCGTAGTTCACGCCCATGCGCGCACCCTCGATGGTCAGGCCCGTCTCGAAAAACTGCGGGATCAGCGACAGCGTGAGAAACCCATGCGCAATGGGCGCGCCAAAGGGACCGGCCTTGGCCCGCTCGGGGTCCACATGGATCCACTGGTGGTCGCCCGTGGCCTGGGCAAACAGATTGACCTGTTCCTGCGTGATGGTGATCCAGTCGGTCACGGCGACCTCCTGGCCCACGCAGGCGCTGACTTCGGAATAAGAGCGGAAGATTTTCATCGTCGCAATGTAGCCCCGCGCCCTGGCGCGCCTTGTCTGCCGGGTGACAGGTGTTTTCCCGAGGGGCTGGTTGTACGTTCTGCTTCACGCTGTCCTTCAAGAATTGAGCCATGCACAGATGCCCTGCCACTGCTCCAGGTCGCGCGCCACGCGGCCGGGCGCCACGTCAAACAGCGTGAGGCCATGCGCCGCCAGGTGGATGTAGTTCTGCGTATCGCGCAGGTAGCCCAGCACCGGGAAGCCCAGGCTGTCCACAAAATGGTGCAGCTGCTCGGCGGCCTTGGTACGGGCGTCCACGCGCATGCCCACGATGCCGATCTGCACCCCTTCGGCGCGGCGGTGCTCGGCCAGCTGGTCCAGAAAGCTGCGCGTGGCAAAGATGTCGAACACGCTGGGCTGCAGCGGCACGATGATCTTGTCGGCCAGCTTGAGCACATCGTTCAGCCGCCAGCCGTGCAGCCCGGCAGGGGTGTCGAGCACCGCGTGCGTGGTGCCCTTGGGCGGGCGGCTGATCACGTCCGAGTTGATGCCATCCCAGGCGCCAATGGGGCGCGCGGCAGGCGGGCGCAGACCAAGCCAGAGCTTGGCGGATTCCTGCCGGTCGGTGTCGCCCAGAATCACGGGATGTCCCTGGCTCGCGTAGTAGCCCGCGATGTTGGTGGACAGTGTGGACTTGCCCACACCACCCTTCGGGTTGGCGACAACAACTACTGGCATGACAACCTCCTTGGAATCTGCGTATCCATGAAAAACCAAGCCAAATCAGCCTCTAGCGCTTTATAGGCAAGCGCAAGCAGCTATTAAAATCGAAGCACAACCATCCTATCAAGCGTGCTGCCCGCCGCGCTTGACGAAGAACAGCCCGGCGCCCACCGCCATCAGCAAGCCGCCAAACACACGGTTTTGCGCCCGCACCGCACGCGCGCTGCGCATCAGGCGGCGCAGCGCGCTGGCCCCCGCAGCGTAGCCGTGCATCACCACCACGTCCACCGTCACCGTGGTGGCGGCCATCACCACCAGCTGCGTCCACAGCGGGCGCGTGTCGGTCATGAACTGGGGCAGCACCGCCACCATGAAGATGATGCCCTTGGGGTTGGTGGCGTTGGTCAAAAAACCCGTGAGGCAGCGTTTTTGCCAGGTGCCCGCCGACTCGGTCTCATCCCCTTGCACCGGCGACTTGTCGCCAGCCCGCCACTGACAGAAGCCCACATAGATCAGGTAACACGCGCCCAGCACCTTGACGACGCTGAACGCCACCTCGGACGCCAGCAGCAGCGAGCCCACGCCCGCCCCAGCGATCAGCAAAATCAGCAGCAGCCCCAGCTGCAGGCCCAGGATGGTGGCGCCCGTCTTGCGCACGCCGAACGACAGACCATGGCTCATCGACAACACGGCCCCGGAGCCCGGCGACACCGCAATCAGGCAAGACGCCGCAAAAAAAGCCAGCCAAGTCTGCAAATCCATGGGTCACCGTGCCTGTGTACGAAGAAGGGCCCGCATCTTAGCAACGCAGGGCCCCCGGCACCATGATCTGCATAAAAACAGGCGCAGGCGCTGGATAATCATGCCCAAATAGCTATCAAATAAATAGCGCCACAGATCCAAACCACGGCAACCGCCCCGACGCCTTGCGGCGGTGCCAGAATCTGCCACACCCGCCCCGCTCCTCGGGGGCGCGGTGTTCTGCCTCCCCACGACGACCCCCAAGCGCACGCCCATCCATGGAACACGCCCCCACCTGGCTCACCTACGGTTTCCTGTACCTCACCGCCGCCGTGCTGGCCGTGCCCATTGCCAAGGCGCTGGGCCTCGGCGCCATCATTGGCTACCTGGCAGCGGGCATCGCCATCGGGCCCTGGGGCCTGGGGCTGGTGAGCAATGTGCAGGACATCCTGCACTTCGCCGAGTTCGGCGTGGTGCTCATGCTGTTCCTGGTCGGGCTGGAGCTGCAACCCAGCCGCCTGTGGGCTCTGCGCCGCCCCATCTTTGGCACCGGCACCGCCCAGGTGCTGGGTTGCGCGGCTGTGCTGTTCGCGCTGGGTGCGCTGGCCGGCCTGCCCTGGCGCGTGAGCCTGGTGGGCGCGCTGGGCCTGGCGCTGTCGTCCACCGCCATTGCGCTGCAATCACTGGCCGAGCGCAACCTGATGCGCACACAAAGCGGCCAGGCCGGCTTCTCGATCCTGCTGTTCCAGGACGTGGCGGCCATCCCCATCCTGGCCCTGCTGCCCGTGCTGGGCGCGGCCGCCGGTGAAGGCGCAGGCCACACCCCGGGCGAGATGGTGCTGGAGGTGCTGAAGATCGTCGGCGTGATCGCCGCCATCATCCTCGGCGGGCGCCTGCTGCTGCGCCCCGTGCTGCGCTGGATCGCCAAGAGCAACACCCCCGAGATCTTCACTGCCGCCGCGCTGCTGCTGGTCGTGGGCATTGCGTACCTGATGGTGCTGGTGGGCCTGTCGATGGCGCTGGGCGCCTTCCTCGCCGGCGTGCTGCTGGCCGACAGCGAATACCGCCGCGAGCTGGAGGCCGACATCGAGCCCTTCAAGGGCCTGCTGCTCGGGCTGTTCTTCATCGCCGTGGGCATGAGCATCGACTTCGGCGTGATCCTGCGCTCGCCCGGGCTCATGGCCGCCATCCTGGTCGGCTTTCTGGCGGCCAAGGCCGTGGTCATCTACGCCCTGGCCAAGGTGGTCGAGATTCCCTACCAGGAGCGCCCTGTCTTCACCCTGCTGCTGGCCCAGGGCGGCGAGTTTGCGTTTGTGGTGTTCCAGGCCGCCGCCGGCGCCAACGTGTTCCCGGCCGAGACTGCCTCGCTGCTGATCGGCGCCGTGGCGCTGTCGATGCTGATCAGCCCGCTGTTGCTGGTGCTGCTGGACCGGGTGCTGCTGCGCCGCTATGCCCAGCTCAAGACCGCCACGCCCCAGGCCGAGGAAATCTCCGAGCCCCAAGAGGCGCCCATCATCATCGCGGGCTTCGGCCGCTACGGGCAGATCGTCTCGCGCGTGCTGCTGGCCCAGGGCATCCCCACCACCGTGCTGGACCACAGCGTGGACATGCTGGAGGTGGCGCGCACCTTTGGCTACCGCGTGTTCTACGGCGACGCCACGCGGCTCGACCTGCTGCGCATAGCCGGGGCCGAACACGCGCGCATCCTGGTGGTGGCCGTGGACGATGCCGAGCAGTCCCTGCAGATCGCCAAGCTGGCGCGCGAACACTTCCCGCACCTGCAGGTCGTGGCCCGCGCACGGGATGTGACCCACTGGAACAAGCTGCGCGACCTGGGCGTGACACTGGTGCAGCGCGAGCTGTTCGAGTCCAGCCTGCAAAGCGCCCACACCGTGCTGGAGCTGATGGGCCTGCCCCCCGCGCAAGCCACCGCCATCACCCAGCGTTTTCGCACCCACAACATCGCGCTGGCCGACCGCATGTACCCGCACCACAAGGACCGCGCCAAGTTCATCGCCGTGGCGCGAGAAGGCCGCAACCAGTTTGCGGAGCAGATGGCGCGGGAGCGGCAGGAGAGTGCGGCGCTGGGTGCGGCCGCTGGTGCATACCCGGGCTACGGCGGACCGGAGGGCGACCCTGACAAGGAAGCCGCCCCGAAGACCAAAATTTCAGACCAAAACAAGTCTTAGCGCTCTTCTGTATTACCTGAATAGCTATCTATTCGATAGCAAACCGCGACACACCCGCCCCGGAGCCAGCGATACCGGCCTCGGCGAGACAGGCCGGTAGAGCGTCAGTACTCGCAATGACTGCAGTCCGCTAGCGCCGGCACAGCGGTGCCACTTCATGGACCCGGCTGTATCCGAACGCAGGCGTCAATGAAATACAGCCAGCCTCAGGGTCACCGCTCGGCACCCATGCCACGATGTCAGAGCTGCCTGGCGCCTGCTTCATGAACTCCCGCATGCGGCCATGCTCATAGGAAGCATTGGCGGGCGATGCGCAAAAAAGCGTGGAGCTGGTGTACTGACGCCCCTCCAAAGCATAAGAAAACTGCACGTCCGGCACCCCCACCCGGTTGCCTCCTCGCGGGTGCGGCTGGGGCACCACCGATGTGAACGTCACTGGCACGGCGTAGAACTTGCACGCCGGCGGAGGGTTGTCCTGGAACAACGCCGTGGCGGTGACCAGAAGCAAGGGACCCAGGATAAGGGCCAGTCCCAGAGCGGCAACAACTCGTCTCACCAGACGTCCTCTCCAAAATCAACAGCCGGGGAGTTTGCCCCACTTCTTTCTTCCGCCAGAAAGACGGACAGCGGGTCACGCATTCCCCGGACGCTACCGCAGCGGAACAGTACCACTCCATCGCAAAAAATAATCATTCGCATTACAATCCACATCGTTCAGCCAGCCAGTGTCTCAGGACATCACGCGAGCCAGTGCACTCCGCGTTTTGTCCACTCTCCAACGGGACCTCCATGTCTTTCCAGCCCTCCTGCGCTGCTCTGGCTTCCAGCGTTGCCCACGCTTTTACATCCTCTGCCCCGTCGATCCGCCGCGCCCGCCTCTTCACCCTGACCCCGCTGGCCCTGTGCCTCGCCCAAGCCGCCTCGGCACAGCAGGCCAGCGCACCCACTGCAGACCCGGCAACGGCCGCCCCCCAGTTACAGGAAGTCCGCATCAACGCCAGCACCGAAAAAGACATGGGCTTTGCGCCCGTCGAGGCGCAAACAGCCAGCAAGGCGCCCATGCGGCGGCTGGAGACGCCGCAGTCGGTCAGCGTGGTCACGCGCGAGCAGATGGAGTCGCGGCAGATCACCAACGTGCAGCAGGCGCTGCAGACGGTGGCGGGCGTGAGCCCCGTCAACTTTGGCCGCCGGGGGTTTGACGACCTCAACATCCGGGGCTTTCGGTCCACCGAATCCATCCTGGTCGATGGGCTGGTGCAAAGCCCGGGCATGTGGGCCAAGCTACAGCCCTATGGCTACGAACGCTTTGAAGTCCTCAAGGGCACGGCGTCGGTGCTCTATGGCCAGGTGCAGCCGGGTGGCATCGTCAATGCGGTGAGCAAGCGACCCAAGAAAGAGGCGCTCAGCGAAGTGGGTGTGGAGGTGGGCAGCTTTGGCCAGCGCACGCTGCAGGCCGATATCAACCGACCGCTGTCCGAATCCGGCAAGACGGCGCTGCGCATCAACGCACAGGTGTCCAACGCCGACGACCCCACGCAGTTCGTCTACCGCAAGGACCGGTGGTTTGCACCCTCGCTCTCCATCGACCTGGGCGCGCAGACCGACCTGGTGCTTTTTGCCACCTACAGCCAGAGCGAATGGATGCGCCAGCAGGGCATCACGCCCTACGGCACGCTGCTGCCCAACCGCAATGGAACCCTGTCCCGCACCATGTTCACGGGCGACCCGAGTTTTGGCGTGTATGACGTGGAGAGCACCACGGTGGGCTACGCGCTGGAGCATCGCCTGTCGGATGCCATGACGTTCCGCCAGAACGTGCGCTACGAAACCGAAAAGGGCACGGGCAACTTCGTTTCCAACCAGGCGCTGCAGGCCAACCAGCGGCTGCAGAACCGCCAGGCCTCGCGCCAGTACATGGACTACGACCTGCTGGCCACCGACACCTCGCTGCTGTCGCGCTTTGAAGCGCTGGGCGTGAAGCACCAGTTGGTCACGGGCCTGGATGTGCGCAGCGGCACCAGCCTGCTGGCCAGCCGCACCTGCCGCATCGGCGCACTCGACCTGTTCGCGCCGGTGTATGGCATGCAGGCCACCTGCCCCGAGGCACTGACCAGCGATGCGCCTTCCAAGCTCACTGTGGCCGGACTGTATGCGCAGGACCAGATCAAGTTCGGCCAGGGCTGGACGGCCCTGGTGGGCCTGCGCCGCGACTGGTCCACCAATGACACCAACAATCGCGTGGCCAACACGCAGACGCGGCAGAAGGACAGCGCCACCACGCTGTCTGCCGGGCTGGTGTACGAGTTCAAGCCCGGCTGGGCCGCGTATGGCAGCTATGGCGAATCGTTCCTGCCCCAGTCGGGCCTGACCTTTGCGGGATCGAACTTCGTGCCCGAAACCGGCAAGCAGTGGGAGGCGGGCGTGAAGTACGAGTCGCCGAACGGCCAGATCACCGGCGCGCTCGCGGTCTTTGATCTGGTGCGCGAAAACGTGACCACGGCCGACCCGGTGAACACGGGCTTCAGCGTGCAAACCGGCGAGCAGCGCGCACGCGGGCTGGAGCTGGAGCTGGGCGCGGACCTGAAGAACGGCTGGAAGCTGACCAGCGCCTACACCTACACACAGACCCAGGTCACGCGCGACAACAACGCCGCCATCGTGGGCCTGCCACTCAACCTCACGCCGCGCCACACACTCACGGCCTGGGCCACCTACAAGCTGCCGCAGTACCCGCACGTGACGCTGGGCGTGGGCGGGCGCTATGTGAGCGAGCAGATCGGCTCCTACCCGTTCACGCTGCCGTCGTACTTTGTGGCCGATGCGTCCATCAGCTACGTGGGTGAGAACTACCGCATCACGGCGGGGGTGAAGAACCTGTTCGACAAGGCGTACTACGACGGCGCGATCAACGCCAACGTGGTGTCGCCCTCGCTGCCGCGCAACTTCAGCCTGGGCGTGACCTACTTCTTCTGACGCACAGCCCCACCCCTTGATGCCCGCACGCCATGACGAGCCAGCGCACACTCAACCGCCTGTTCACCCTGCACTCCTGGGCGGGCATCGTCACGGGGCTGCTGATGTTCATCGTGTGCTTCTCGGGCGCGGTGGTGGTTTTCAAGAACGAAATCGACCTGTGGGCCAACCCGTCGCTGGCGCAGCTGCCGCGCGCTGAGAAGCCCGCCCCGCTCGACGCGGTGCTGGCGCAGCTACACACCCACTACCCCGGCGCGACGGTGGAAACCATTGCGCTGCCCGATGCGGTCAACCCGAGCTACTTCGCTTTTGTGCGCGAGCGCGGCGCCCCGGCCAACACGCGCACCAAGGTGGCCTTGCGCTCCGACACCGGCACGGTGGTCGGCCCGGTGGACAGCCAGCTCGGCCAGTACCTGCGCATGCTGCATGTGTTTTTGTTCTTCGGGCCGCGCTGGATCGTGGGGTTCCTCGGCGTGGCGATGCTGGTGCTGATTGCCACGGGCATCGTCATCCACCGCAAGATCCTGGCCGAGCTGTTCACCCAGCGCTGGGGCCGCAGCTTTCGCGTGGTGATGTCGGACCTGCACAAGTCTGCGGGCATCTGGGGGCTCGGCTTTCACATCCTGATCGCAGCCACAGGCGCATGGATGGGGCTGGCGCCGCTGTTTGAACAGGGCTTCAAGTACGTGACCACCACCAGCACCGAAGCGGCAGCCCCCAAACCCGCGCGCAAGGCCGAGGGCAGCGAGTCGCTGGATGCGATGTATGCCACTGCCCAGCAGGCCGTGCCGGGGCTGGAGGCGCGCTATGTGTCGCTGCGCCGCTGGGGCACTAGCACCGCAGAAGCCAGCTTCACCGGCAACCTGCAGAACCACCTGGCCAGCACCGCGCGGGTGGACATCCTCGCGGCCACCGGCGTGCCGAAAAAGGTGCACGACCCGCGCACGGCAGGTTTCTGGTCGCTGGTCAATGGGCTCATGGAGCCGCTGCACTTTGGCGACTTTGGCGGGCTGGCGCTCAAGTGGCTGTATTTCTTGCTAGGCATGACGCCCGCGTTTTTGTCAATCTCGGGCACGCTGATCTGGCTGGACGCACGCCAGCAGCGCAGGCGCGAGGCCGACGCTGCACAGCCAGCCGCTGAAGAGGTTGCGGCAGCGGGCTGACCTGCTTTACCCCATCGCTCACGTCTCTTTTTTTCAACCGCTCTGCCATGCACCGCTTCTATCTGGCCCAGCACGCCACCATGCCCGCCGCACTCGCCGTGGTGGTGCTGGTGCATCTGTGGGGGCCACCGGGCCTGGCCCCGCTGGCGCAGCGGCCCGTGTGGACCGTGTGGGTGCTCATCGGCGTGTGGCTGTTGTTGTCGGCCCTGGCCGCATGGGCGCTGCGCACGCTGACGCTGTGGCGGGTGGCGCTGGGGGGCGCGGGCGCGCTGCTGGCTGTGGCGGGCCTTGCCGGGCTGGCGCTGGGCAGCGCACAAGGCCCGGCGATGTTGATCAGCCTGGGCGTTGTGGGCTTGGGCTGCGGCGCCATTGCGGCTTTTGTGGGGCCGGGGCGCGTGCAAGCGCCCCGGCGCAAATCCGCACGTCACGCCGTGGCCTCCGCAGGCGCGGCAACGCGGGCACCCGCAGTGCCCCTGCGTCGGCATCTGAGTGGCTTGGGCCGCTGGCTGGCCCCCGCCCATGGTCCGTTTTGGTTGAGCGGCGTGCTGGCGGTGGAGTCGTTCCGGCTGGCGCACATCGTGGCCACCGAGCCCGCGCGCTCGTCGGGCATGCTGGGCCTGCTGATCGCCTTTTTTGTGGCCCTGCCCGCTGCCACGCTGCGCCATTGGGCGCCCCGCACTTCCATAGGGCTGTGGGTATTGGCCGTGCTGGCCTACGGTGGTCTGGCGGCCAAGGCCGGGCTGTGGCAGTGGGCGGCGGCAGCGGGGCTGTGCGTGCTGGCCGCTGCGGTGCCCCTGGTGCGGAAGCGGGGCCGGGTGGTACACCCATCGCGCATCTCGCGCAGCCTGCCCAGCCACGCCGCTGAACTCCACCGCACGTAGATCACATGAACCCGGAACTCATGGCCGCCAGTGCCGCGCTGGCTTCGCTGATGGCGCTGACGCACTGGGCGCAGTGCGTAGCCACACGCGCCTGGGGCGATGGCGTCCAGGGGCTGGCGCGCAAGCGCGCCTGGGCAACTGCACTGGTCACGCTGGTGCTGCAGACCGTGACCGCCGTGGCGGCAGCGGGGCCCGCAGCAGGCGCGGCACTGGTGGTGTCGGCATGGATGGTGCTGGGCTGGCTGCTGGTGCTGGGCATGAACCAGTGGCCAGCGGTGGCGCGGCGCTGGGCAATGCGGCTGGGGGCTTTGGGGTGTTCGGGGTGTGTGGTGGCGCTGGGCGTTGTGGGGCTGCGTACCGTGGGTTGAACCAGCCTTTTAGTCCCGAAAAGGCCGCAAGTGCACAACTATCATGCGCATTCAGCTATCTATTCAATAGCATATTCCGCACGGCACAATCCCGGGCATGGACCCATCCCTGCTCAACGCCCCCTGGGTGAACACCTTGCGTCTCGTTCTGGAGGTGGCCGCCACCGTGGCGTTCGCACTGTCGGGCGTGATGGCCGCCGCGCGCAAGCGGCTGGATGCCGTGGGCGTGTGTGTGGTGGCCTTTGTGGCAGCGTTCGGCGGGGGCACGCTGCGCGACCTGTTGCTGGACCAGCGGCCCTTCTTCTGGATCCGCCACACCGAGTTTGTGTGGGGCATTCTGGCGCTGTGCATTGGCGCCATGCTGTTCATGCGCCAGCGGCACTTTGAGCCCACCGAACGCGCCATGCTGCTGCCCGACGCCATCGGCCTGGGCCTGTTTGCCGCTGTAGGCGTGGACATTGCCACCGCCATTGGCATGCCGCCCATCATCATCGTGATGATGGGCGTGACCACCGGCGTGTTTGGCGGTGTGCTGCGCGACGTGCTGTGCAACGAGGTGCCCCAGGCCTTCAGCGACCACCGCCCCTATGCGCTGTGCGCGTTTGCGGGCGGCTGGGCAGACGTGGCCCTGCGCCAGATGCAGGCTCCCGACTGGGCGCCGCTGGTAGTCTGCGTGCTGCTCACCGCCGGGCTGCGCGGGCTGGCGGTGTGGCGCAACTGGGAGCTGCCTGCGTGGCGGGTGTGATGGGGGCATCGGCCCCCTCCCGCGCAGGGCTGGCGCGCCTGTGACAGCATCGGGTGCCCGAGGCCCGCACACTGGCCTCCGTCCGACTGCAGGAGACACACAACAATGACCAACGCACCCACGCCCACCCACCTGCGTGCCACGGCCCTCATCGACAGCGACGCACCTTCGATCCAGGCCTTTGCCGCCGAACACGCGCGTGGCGCTACCGACCGCGAACGCGCGGTGGCCCTGTACCTGGCCGTGCGCGATGGTTTCCGCTACGACCCCTACCGCATCGACCTGTCGCCCCAGGGCATGAAAGCCAGCAGCGTGCTGGCCAATGGCTACGGCTGGTGCGTGCCCAAGGCCGCGCTGCTCACCGCTGTGTGCCGCGCAGCGGGCATCCCCGCGCGCATGGGCTTTGCCGACGTGCGCAACCACCTCAGCACCGAGCGCATGCGCGAGACCATGAAGACCGACCTCTTCATCTGGCACGGCTACACCGACATCTGGCTCGATGGCGCTTGGCGCAAGGCCACACCCGCGTTCAACATCGAGCTGTGTGAGCGCTTTGGCCTGCTGCCGCTGGAGTTCGACGGCGAGAACGATTCCATCTACCACCCGTTCGACAAATCCGGCGCACGCCACATGGAATACGTGCACCAGCGCGGCGCGTTTGACGACCTGCCGCTCGCGCAGATCGTGGCGGACTTTCGCACGGTGTACAGCGGCTGGCTGCAGGGCGACGCCACGCGCAGCAGTCTGCAGGACGCCAGTTTTGCCAACGACATTGAAAAGGAAGCCCGCTGATGACCCACGCCCCCGAGAACACCACCGCCGCCCCCCTTCCCGAGGGCTTTGCCCCGCTGGTGGCGGGCGGCCCTTACATCAAGCACAACGGTCCGCTGTATGTGCTGCACCAGGGCAAAGTGGTGAAGTTCGGCTTTCGCGTGGAGCCGCGCCACACCAACCCCATGGGCAACCTACACGGCGGCATGATGGCCACCTTTTGCGACATGCTGGTGCCCCTGTCGGTGCACCGCAAAAGCGACCAGGTGTCAAACCGCTTCCTGCCCACCATCAGCCTGCAGATCGACTACCTGGCCCCTGCCCCGCTGGGTGCCTGGGTGGAGGGCGAGGCAGAGCCGCTGCGCATCACGCGCTCGCTGGTGTTTGCACAGGGCCTGGTCACCGCCGACGGCGTGCCGTGTGCGCGGGTGAGCGGGGTGTTCAAGATCGGGCCTGAGGTGCCCAGCAACGCGGTGGAGTGAGCGGCCCTGGGCAGCAAGCCCAAGGCCCAAGCGCGCAAACTGATCCGCACCGCTCAGGCGGTGCCCAGCGCAGTCACCACAAACTCCACAAACCGCGCCAGCTTGGGCAGTTGCCGCCGGTCGGGCGCATACACCAGATGCACCGGGCGCGGCACGGGCAAGCAGTGCTGCATCACCGGCACCAGCGCACCGCTGGCCAGGTCGTCGGACAATAGCACTTCGGGCTGCATGATGAGGCCCAGGCCGCGCAGCGCCGCCTGGCGCAGGCCGTCGCCCTGGTTGCATACAAAGCGCGCGTTCTCGGGCCAGAAAAACTCCTCCTTGCCGTCGCGCAGCGTCCATTCCACCCGGCGCTGCCACACCGAGTGGCTCAGGCACTGATGGCGCACCAGGTCGGCCGCGCGTTCGGGCGTGCCGTGGCGCTGCAGGTAAACGGGTGCGGCGGCAATCACCATGCGGTAGGGGCGCAGCGGGCGCGCTACCAGGCCCTCGTTCACCACCTGGCCAATGCGCACGGCCACGTCGAAGCCCTCGCCTGCCAGATCCACCACGCTGTCGGTCAGCTGCAGGTCCACACGCACCTGGTCGTGGCGCTGCAGAAAGTCGGCCACCAGCGGCGCGATCACGTGGTTGCCCAGCGTGAAGGGCGCACTCACCCGCAGCAGGCCCTGCGGCACGGCGCGGCTGCGCTCTACTGCGGACTCGGCCCAGCGTACCTGCTCCAGCACGCGTTTGCTGTCTTCGTAGAACGCGGCGCCCACCTCGGTCAGGCTGTTCTGGCGGGTGCTGCGCTGGAACAGGCGGGCGCCCAGGTGGGCTTCGAGCTGCTGGATGTGTTTGCCCACCATCACGGCCGATATCTGCAGCTGGCGCGCCGCAGCGGCAAAGCTGCCCGCCTCCACCACCGCCACCATGACTTCCATGTTGCGCAGCTTGTCCATGGCAACCCCCTCAATTACTAATCAATAGTTAGTTCAAGCATAACTTGAAGGCACTTTATACACTGATTGATTAGCAAAAGAATCGGGTTGTCAGTTCCTCATCAACCCCTTTTGACACCAAAGGAAAACACCATGTCCAAGATTCTTCTCATCGGCGCCAGCGGCACCATCGGCCAGGCTGTGCTGGCCAACCTGGGCGCACGCCACGACGTGATCACCGTGGGCCGCAGCAGCGGCACACACCGCGCAGACTTCTCACAGCCAGGCGCGGTCGCCCAACTGTTCGAGGCGGTGGGCAAGGTGGATGCCATCGTGAGCACGGCGGGCAACCTGCACTTTGGCCCGCTGGCAGAGATGACGGCCGAGCAGTTCAACATCGGCCTGCAAGACAAGCTGCTGGGCCAAGTTCAGCTGGCACTGGTGGGCCAGAAATACCTGAACGATGGCGGCTCCATCACGCTCACGGCGGGCATCCTGTCGGTCGAGCCCATCCGCAACGGCGCCAGCGCCACGGCCGTGAACGCGGCCATCGAAGGCTTTGTGGCCGCCGCAGCCATCGAGCTGCCGCGCAGCCTGCGCATCAACGCCATCAGCCCCACGGTGCTGGCCGAGTCGATGGGCAGCTACGGGCCGTTCTTCCCGGGGTTCGAGCCAGTGCCCGCTGCGCGCGTGGCGCTGGCCTACCAGCGCAGCGTGGAAGGTGCGCAGACGGGGCGTGTGTACCGGGTGCAGTAAGCCCGGCTGCCTGGTATAAAACAAAAATAGCTGCTACCGCCTGTAGTACATGCGGTAGCAGCTATCAATTTGGTAGCTACGAAGAATCTCGGCTTTGCTTAGTCCAGGCTCGCCCCAGATTCCTTCACGACCTTGCCCCACTTCACCGACTCGGCCTGGATGAAGGCAGCAAACTGCTCGGGCGTTTCGCTGTAAGTCTCGGCGCCCTGTTCGTTGATTTTCTTCTTCACATCGGCCTGGTTCAGCACCTTGACCAATGCGCTGTTGAGTTTGGCCAGCACTGGCGCAGGCGTGCCCGCAGGTGCAAACATGCCGAACCACGACGTGGCTTCATAGCCGGGCACACCGGCTTCGGCGATGGTCGGCACGTTGGGCAGCTCGGGCGAGCGCTTGGCGGTGGTCACGGCAATGGGCACCAGCTTGCCGCTGCGCACATGCTGGATGGCCGAGGGCATGTTGTCGAACATGATGCCGATCTGGTTGCCCAGCAGGTCGGTGACGGCCGGGGCGCTGCCCTTGTAGGGCACATGCACCATGTCCACCTTGGCAAGGCTCTTGAACAGCTCGCCCGACAGGTGGATAGAGCTGCCGTTGCCCGACGAGCCAAAGTTGACCTTGCCGGGGTTGGCCTTGGCGTAGGCGATCAGTTCCTTCACCGTCTTGTAGGGCTGAGCGGGGTTGGCCACCAGCAGGTTGGGCACATTGGCCACGCGCGTCAGCGGCGCAAAGTCCTTGATGGGGTCAAATGGCATCTTCTTGTACAGGCTGGCGTTGATGGCGTGGGTGCCCACGGTGCCCATGAACAGGGTGTAGCCATCCGCCGGGGCCTTGGCCGCCATGGCGCCGCCGATGTTGCCGCCCGCGCCCGCGCGGTTGTCCACGATGACCGACTGGCCCAGCTCGGTGGTCAGCGCCTGGCCGATGATGCGGGCCAGGATGTCGGTGGTGCCGCCTGCGGCAAAGGGCACGACGATGGTGACGGGCTTGCTCGGGTAGGCCTGGGCCAGTGCAGCGCTGCCGCCCAGTAGGCCAGCACCAGCGATAGCGGCAATGCCCGCGCAGGCTGCAGCCGACAGCGCGAAGCGGCGGGTGGTGTGGATGGAACGGGTCATGGTTTGTCTCCTTCAAGAAGGTGGATGAAAGGGGTCTCACGGACGCGGCATCCGGCCGCGCCGTGGCCTCAACCGGGCGCCGAGGCCTCCGGGCGAGAGCAGGGGTGCGCCCGTTGCAGGGCGGCAGGGAAGATCAGTTCAGATTGCTAAACAGGCGCCACTCCCAGCGTGGTGCCGCCGCACACGTACAACACCTGCCCGGTCACGAAGCCGTTGTCGGGCGAGAGGAAAAACAGCGCCGCGCGCGCCACGTCGTCGGGCGTGCCCATGCGGCCCACGGCGATGCTGTTCAGGATGCGCTGCGTCTGCGGCGCTCCGTCGGGGTTGCTCTGGCGGAAGAGTTCGGTGGCAATGGGGCCGGGGCCAATCGCGTTGACCGTGATGCCGTCGCGCCCCAGCTCCATGGCCAGCGTGCGCGTCATGCCGATCATCCCGGCCTTCGTGGCTGAATACACGATGCGCTCGCCCTTGCCAAGTGCAGCACGCGACGACATGTTGACGATACGGCCCTGGCCGCAGGCGCGCAGCGTGGGCAAAAAGGCTTGCACCAGCAGCATGGGCGCGCGCAGGTGCAGGCCCACCACGTCATCCAGCTGCGCGGTGGTCGCGGTGTCGATGGTGCCGGGGCGCGTGGCGCCCGCGTTGTTTACCAGCGCCGTGACGTTGTGCTTGGCCGCAAT
This sequence comes from Acidovorax sp. FG48, assembly GCF_057809085.1. Taxonomy (NCBI): domain Bacteria; kingdom Pseudomonadati; phylum Pseudomonadota; class Betaproteobacteria; order Burkholderiales; family Comamonadaceae; genus Acidovorax; species Acidovorax sp. FG48. The sequence goes on from NZ_JBMDJH010000017.1 coordinate 70,557, forward strand.
CTCGGCCGCACGTTCGCGGGTCGATGCCTCGTCGGTCAGGTCGCCCTGGTACGAGGTGAGTTGCGGGTGGCTCCAGGTGGGCAGCACGTAGTCCAGGTTGACCACGGCGTGGCCCTGGGCCAGCACGGCTTCGGCAATCGCGCGGCCGATGCCGTTGCTGGCACCGGTGATAACAGTGACCGGTCTGGGGTTGCGCTCGATTGCGGTCACACGCGCTCCAGAATCACGGCAATGCCCTGGCCCACGCCGATGCACATGGTGCACAGCGCGTACTTCCCGGCGTGTTCGTGCAGGCGGTTGACGGCGGTGGTGACCAGGCGCGCGCCGCTGGCGCCCAGCGGGTGGCCCAGCGCAATGGCGCCGCCCCAGGCGTTCACGCGCGCGTCGTCGTCCTTGATGCCCAGCGCGCGCAGCACGGCCAGGCCTTGCGCGGCAAAGGCTTCGTTCAGTTCGATCACATCCATGTGGTCGATGGTCAGGCCCGTCTGCGCCAGCACCTTCAGCGTGGCGGGCGTGGGGCCAAAGCCCATGATGCGCGGCGCCACACCGGCCACGGCCATGCCCACCACGCGGGCGCGGGGCTTGAGGCCGTACTTGGCGGCGTTGGCTTCATCGGCCAGCAGCAGCGCGCAGGCGCCGTCGTTCACACCACTGGCGTTGCCCGCCGTCACCGTGCCATCGGGCCGCACCACGCCCTTGAGCTTGGCCAGCGCTTCCAGGCTGGTCTCGCGGGGGTGTTCGTCCTGGCTGACGACGATGGCGTCGCCCTTCTTTTGCGGGATGTGCACGGGCACGATCTCGCGCGCGAGGTGCCCAGCCTTGATGGCGGCCACGGCGTTGAGCTGGCTGCGCAAGGCCATCTGGTCCTGGGCTTCTCGCTCGATCTTGAAGTCCGTCGCCACGTTCTCGGCGGTTTCGGGCATGGAGTCCACGCCGTACTTTTCCTTCATCAGCTTGTTGATGAAGCGCCAGCCGATGGTGGTGTCGTACACCGCATTGTTGCGGCTGAAGGCACTCTCGGCCTTGGGCATGACGAAAGGCGCGCGGCTCATGCTTTCCACGCCGCCGGCAATCATCAGGCCCGCCTCGCCCGCCTTGATGGCACGCGCTGCGGTGCCCACGGCGTCGAGCCCCGAGCCACACAGGCGGTTGATGGTGGCGCCGGGCACGTCGATGGGCAGGCCCGCGAGCAGGCTGCTCATGTGGGCCACGTTGCGGTTGTCTTCACCAGCCTGGTTGGCGCAGCCGTAGAGCACGTCGGTCACCGCCGCCCAGTCCACGCCGGGGTTGCGCTCCATCAGCGCCTTGATGGGAATGGCGCCCAGGTCGTCGGTGCGCACGCTGGAGAGCGCGCCGCCGTAGCGGCCGAAGGGGGTGCGGATGGCGTCGCAGATGAAGGCTTGGCGGGTCGTCATGGCTTTTTGTCTCCTCGGTTCTCGGTTGGGTTTGATAGGTGCGGTCAGGCCGCCGTGGTCTGCGGGGCCCGGATGGGCAGGCCCACCAGCTGCTCCAGCTCGGCCAGCGATAGGCCTGGCACGGTGTCGATGAGCTGCAGCCCGGCGGGCGTGCAGGCCAGTGTGCACAGATCGGTGTAGATGCGCTTCACGCAGGCGACACCGGTGAGCGGGTAGCTGCATTGCGTGACGATCTTGCTCGCGCCCTGCTTGGTCAGCAGGTCCATCATCACCCAGGTCTGCTTGGCTCCAATCGCCAGGTCCATCGCGCCGCCCACGGCGGGGATGGCGCCGGGCTCGCCCGTGCTCCAGTTGGCCAGGTCGCCCGTGGCCGACACCTGGAACGCGCCCAGCACGCAGATGTCCAAGTGCCCGCCCCGCATCATGGCAAAGCTGTCGGCGTGGTGGAAGTACGCGCCGCCGGGCAGCAAGGTCACGGGCTGCTTGCCCGCGTTAATGAGGTCGTAATCCTCCAGTCCCGCAGCGGGCGCCGGGCCCATGCCTAGGATGCCGTTTTCGCTTTGCAGAATGACCTCGCGGCCCTCGGGGATGTGGTTGGCCACCAGGGTCGGCTGGCCGATGCCCAGGTTGACATAGGCGCCGTCGTGGATGTCTTGCGCCACGCGTTTCGCCAACTCGTCCTTACTACGCTTTTGATAGCTGCTCATGCTTATTCTTTCTGCGCTTGCGGCCAATATCACGCGGATTTCTTGAATCCGCCCGCCTGCGTGGCCGTGCGGTCGATCTTCACGACATGCGTGACGTAGATGCCGGGAGTGACGATGGCCTCCGGGTCCAGCGCGCCCAGCTCCACCACCTCATGCACGGTGGCAATCGTGGTCTTGGCAGCCGTGGCCATCACGGGGCCAAAGTTGCGCGCCGACATGCGGTAGGTGAGGCTGCCCCAGCGGTCGCCCTTTTCCGCCTTGATCAGGGCCACGTCGCCGTGGATGGGGTACTCCAGCACGTAGTGTTTGCCATTGATCTCGCGCGTCTCCTTGCCCGCCGCCAATTCAGTGCCGTAGGCCGTCGGGCAGAAGAAAGCGCCAATGCCCGCGCCCGCAGCGCGCAGGCGCTCGGCCAGATTGCCCTGGGGCACGAGTTCGAGTTCGAGCTTGCCGCTGCGGTACAGCTCGTCGAACACATAGCTGTCGACCTGGCGCGGAAAGCTGCAGATGATCTTGCGCACCTGCCCGGCCTTGAGCAGGGCGGCCAGGCCCTGGTCGGCATTGCCCGCGTTGTTGTTGACCACGGTGAGGTCGCGTGCGCCCTGGGCGATGAGGCCGTCGATCAGCTCACCCGGAATGCCGGCCGTGCCGAACCCCCCTATCAACACCGTGGCACCATCCTTCACCCCCGCAAGGGCCTGGGCCACCGAGTCCGCCAGTTTGTTGATCATTGCAGCGCTTTCTTGGTTTGCTTGTTTGTTGTCTCGTCTCTCTGAAATTTGTTCGTATATAGAACAAATGTTCGCTTAAAGAATTATAGTTGGCATACGTATGAATTCCCAAACCCCTGAAGCCAAAGACCCCAAACCGAGCGACAGCTATGTGCAGTCGTTCGCGCGCGGGCTGGAGGTGATCCGCTCGTTCAGCGCGGCCACACCGCAGCAGACCTTGAGCGAAGTGGCGGCACAGACCGGCTTGACCCGCGCAGGCGCGCGCCGCATCCTGCTCACGCTGCAGACGCTGGGCTATGTGGAAACGGACGGCAAGCTGTTTCGCCTGAGCCCGCGCATCCTGGATTTGGGGTTTGCATACCTGTCCTCGCTGCCCATCTGGAACCTGGCCGAGCCGGTGATGGAAGACCTCGTGGAAGAGGTGCGCGAGTCGTCATCGGCCGCCGTGCTCGACGGCCTCGACATCGTCTATGTGCTGCGCGTGCCCACGCACAAGATCATGCGCACCACGCTGGGCGTGGGCTCGCGCCTGCCCGCGTGCTGGACCTCCATGGGCCGCATGCTGCTGGCCGGGTTGCCGGACGACGAACTGCAGGCCCGGCTGCAATGTCACCCCCTGCAGCGCTTTACCGAACACACCACCACGGATATGGAGGCGCTGCTGGCGCACATCCGCCAGGCGCGGCAGCAAGGCTGGTGCCTGGTGAACCAGGAGCTGGAAGAGGGTTTGATTTCGATTGCTGCGCCTCTGACCAACCGCACAGGGCAGACGGTGGCGGCGCTCAACATCAGCGGTCAGGCCAACCGCACGAGTGCGACCATGATGCAGGAGAGTCTGCTGCCCGCGCTGCTGAGTGCGGCGCGGACCATCTCGCGCATGATGGGGGCGCCAAGAGGATAGGCGCCTATGGATGAACGGAACATCCCGAACGGGAGTTGGGGTCACCCATCGCGACGAGCGCCTGAAACTGAAGCTCCAACGCTCGTCTTACGTGGATAGGGTAAGGGCCGGAGCCGCAACCCCAGCCGCTCGTCACGACGGATGAAGGACGGGTGAAATCAGTTCTTGCGAAAGCCCAGCACCAACACCACGCCGCCCAGCACCATCGCGCCCAGGCTCATCCACTGCGGAATGTTGACGGACTCTTTTTCCTTCACGGTGAGTTCCAGCGGCCCCAGCTTGGCCTGGGTGGTGTCCTTGGTAAAGCTGAAGCCACCGGTCAAAAACCCGGCCAGGCCCAGCACCAGCAGCAGGACACCCACAATTCGCATTGCCTTCATGACAGTTCTCCCAACGTGCCGGGTTTTGAGGACTGCGACAAAGGGGACCCGGCTCCCTGCTTTGCGCCAGCCCAATGTAGGTGCGCGAACCCGCCGCCCGCGTAGGACGCCGCCCCGGCACTCTGTAGCGCGCCGGCGCGACCCGCACGGCCCTGGCCTCGCCCTCACCACCCCTGCGCATGCCAGGCCCTTGCCCTGCGTGCTACCCTCACGCCCCATGTTCAGCCCCTCTCAAGCCGATGTGCGCCGCTTTCTGTGCGGTGTGCACGCCAAGACCCAGAGCGGCGCCCCCATGGAAGCCATCGAAACTTTGGCCAGCCTGTGGATCGCCGAGCACCCCGAATACCACGCCGACCTGTCGGACGTCGACGCCGCCGTGGCCCGCAACTACGACGAAACCCCGGGCCAGACCAATCCGTTTTTGCACCTGTCGATGCACCTGTCGATCAGCGAACAGTGCAGCATCGACCAGCCCCGTGGCATCCGCCAGGCGGTCGAGTTGCTGACAGCACGCCTCGACTCGCTGCACGACGCGCACCACGCCGCCATGGACTGCCTGGGCGAGATGCTGTGGGAGAGCCAGCGCTCCGGCCGACCGCCCGATGGCAACGCCTACATCGCTGCAGTGCAACGGCGCGCCACGCGAGACTGAGTCGCCAAGGCGCGCGGTGTGGCGCTGCTCCCGCCGCCTACAGCACCCGAAACGCCATCACCGCCACCAGCGTAGGCGGCATGGCCCCCAGCAGCAGACCCAACGGATTGATGACGCCGTCCGAGAATTTCTCCTTCAGGATGGATGCCCCGGCCGGGTTGGGCGCGTTGGCAATCACCGTCAGGCCGCCCCCCGTGACGGCGCCCGCCACCAGGGCCACCTTGAACTCGTCACTCAGGCCTTCGACCAGCGAGCCCAGGTAGGTCAGCGCAGCGTTGTCCGTGAACGCGGTGAGCGCTGCAGCGCCAAAAAATACGGCGTTGGCGTCCATCTTCATGAGCACGGGCTGCAGCCACCATTGCTGCAAGCCGCCCAGCACCACCAGGCCCGCCAGAAAAAACGCCACCAGCAGCGCCTCGCGCAGGATCAACGGACTTTGGTAACGCTGGTAAGCGGTGGTGAACCCCATGAAGAACAGGAACAGGCCCAGGAACACGGCGGGATGGTGGGCAAACACCACCACCAGCACCAGGAAGGCAAGGTGCACCCCCGTCACGGTCCAGGGCACGGGGAACTCAGCGGCGGGAATCTTGCGGCCCATGTGGCCCAGCTGGTTGCGGAAGATCAGCATGGCGACGGCCGCATTGATGACCACCGCAATCGCCGCCTTCCAGCCAAAGTTGGACAGCATGAACCAGATGTCCCAGTTCCACTTGGCAGCCACCATCAGCACGGGCGGCGCCGCAAAGGAAGTGAGCGTTCCACCAATGGAGATGTTTACGAACAGCACGCCGATGGTCGAATACTTGAGCCGACTGGAAATAGGGTGTGAGAACAGCGTGTCCCGCAGCATCAGCGCGGCCAGCGTCATGGCCGCCGGTTCGGTAATGAACGACCCGAGCAGCGGCACGAACGCTAGCACCACAAAGTACATCGCCATGCCGCGCTGCACCGGCAGCAAGGCGGCAAGCGCCCGGACGAGCGCCCCGGCCATCTCCAGGATGGGCCGCGTGGCGGCGATCACCATGATCGCGAACACGAACAGTGGCTCGGTGAAATTGCGCGAGTCCAGGTACGCAGTGGCCTCCTGCTTGCCGCTGATGGAAAACATGAACAGCATGAGCACCATCGCCCAAAAGCCGAAGACGACCTCTACTTCACCCAGCAGATGCCAGATGCCCGCGTGCCGGGGCTGCGTGTGCGCAAGGTGCTCGAAATACTTGGTGGAGAAGGTGTGAAGAATGGCCAGGCCGAAAAGGACGGCACCAACCACCTGGATCAGGGTAGGGGATGAGTTCATGGGTCGCAGAAAAGCCGCGCGGCGGCCCGACCAGCGCATGAACCTGCCGGGCCACCATGGCGCCGACACCCAGCGAATATTTTAACTGGCGATACCGGGCTGCTTTGTAGGCATAGGGCTTGAGGCACCCGCGAAAAGACGGCTGGCTGGCACGCACAACCATGCATGGCACTCGGGAGTCTCACTTTCCAGACAATGCAGACACACATCTGGAGGCTTTCATGTCGACGCATATCCACACGCCCACACCACCTTTGCCTTCGCCCTCCTCCGCCCCTATCCCGCCGGCAGTGGCCTGGCTGGGCTACGGCGGCCTGCTGCCGTTCCTGGCGCTGGCAGCCGTGGGCCTGTGGTCACCCAGCGCACCCTGGTGGAGCGCAGCGCTGCTGGCCTACGGCGCAGTGATTCTGAGTTTTGTGGGCGCTCTGCACTGGGGCTTCGCCATGGCACAAAGCGGGCTGAGCGCCCCAGAGCGCACACGCTGCTTTGTATGGAGCGTGATGCCATCGCTGATGGCCTGGCCTGCCACGCTATTGCCCCCTGTAGCAGGGTCGGTGCTGCTGGTCGCAGGCTTTGCAGCGCACCTGGTGCAAGACCATCGGCTGGCTGCGCGTACCTCGCTTCCTGCGTGGTACTTGCCGCTGCGATGGCGCCTCACGGTCACGGCTTGCGTGTGTCTGGCGGTGGGGGCATGGGCCGCCAGCAGTTGACATTCAGACGCCCAGCAAAAAGCCCGCCGAAGCGGGCTTTTTTGTTGCGCTCAGCAAGACTGCTGATCAACGGAAGCGCGACTGGGGCACTGTGTGCAGGTCGCCGTCCAGGCTGCTCACGTAGTTGGCCAAAGCCTTCAGCTCGGCGTTGGTGAACTGCTTGGCCACACCGCCCATGATGGCGTTGCCACGGCCCACGTTGGCGTTCTTCTCGACCTTGTAGGACTTGAGAGCGACAAACAGGTAGTCGGCGTGCTGGCCGGCGATCTTGGGGTAAGACGGGTCGATGGGCTTGGCGAAGTTGTCGCCGTGGCACGAAACGCAAGCGCCCTTCTTCAGCAGCTCAGCCACTTGCACGCTGGGTTCGCGCGATGGCTTGGCGGGCAGCTCGGCGCCGGTCTTGCCGTGTTGTTCGTAATAGGCCGACACATCAGCGATGTCCTTCTCGGACAGCGACTCGGCGATGCCGCGCATGGTGGGGTGCTTGCGCTCACCCTTTTGGTAGGCGACCAGCGCTGCCGAAATGTACTTGGCGCTCTGGCCCGAGATCATGGGCACTTTGTGCACCTCGGGGAAGCTGGCCTGGTAGCCGACGATGCCGTGGCACCCAATGCACATGGCAATCTTTTGCTTGCCAGCTTCCACGTCGCCCTTGGCTTCCTGGGCGTGGGACAAGGCGGTCACGGAAGCGACAGCCAGGGCAAATAGCGTGGTCAACGTTTTGTTCATTTTGCGCGCACAATCTCGTGGAAGTTCAGCTCTGGGCTCTGATCAGCCGTTGATTATAGCCAGCGCCCTGTCAAGCCCATTCATCAACGATCCGGTGTTTTCCCCCATGAAATTCCAAGGCTCCCAGAACTACGTCGCCACCCAAGACCTGATGCTTGCCGTGAATGCAGCCATCACGCTGCAACGGCCGCTGCTGATCAAGGGCGAGCCCGGCACGGGCAAGACGATGCTGGCCGAGGAAGTGGCGCAGGCGCTGGACATGCCCCTGCTGCAGTGGCACATCAAGTCCACCACCAAGGCCCAGCAGGGCCTGTATGAATATGACGCGGTGAGTCGCTTGCGGGACAGCCAGCTCAACGATGGCGACAGCGCCGAGCGCGTGAAGAACATCCGCAACTACATCATCCAGGGCGTGCTGTGGCAGGCCTTCACGGCCGACCGCCCCGTAGCGCTGCTGATCGACGAGATCGACAAGGCCGACATCGAATTCCCGAACGACCTGCTGCGCGAAATCGACCGCATGGAGTTCTACTGCTACGAAACGCGCGAACTCATCAAGGCCAAGCACCGCCCGCTGGTGTTCATCACCTCGAACAACGAAAAAGAATTGCCCGACGCGTTTCTGCGCCGCTGCTTCTTCCACTTCATCAAATTCCCCGAAGCCGACACCATGCGGCAGATCATCAACGTGCACTTCCCCACGCTCAAGAGCGAACTGCTCACCGTGGCGATGAAGACGTTCTATGACGTGCGCAACCTGCCCGGCCTCAAAAAGAAGCCTTCGACCAGCGAGCTGATCGACTGGCTCAAGCTGCTGGTGGCCGAAGACATTCCGCTCACCGCCCTGCAAAGCGCCGACAACAAGGTGGCCGTGCCCCCGCTGGTGGGCGCGCTGCTCAAGAACGAACAGGACGTGAGCCTGTTTGAAAAGCTGGTGTTCATGAACCAGAGGAACCGCTGAGTGAGCCACAGCAACGGCCACGACAACACCCGCCAGCTGCTGGTCAACGGCGTTGCGGATGCCGTGGGCTTTGTGGGGGGTGCGCTGCTGGGCTTCTGGCTCGGCCAGCTGCTGGGGCTCGACATTTTCGCGCCTGGCTACGGCACCGGCAGCCTGGTGGGCATTGCCCTGGTGGGCCTCGGCGGCGGCCTGGGCCTGCATGGGGCCCGGCGCTGGCAGAACAGCCGCCGCAGCCAGCCGTCCAAAGACTGATGATCAAAGGGTAGAGACCCATGGCTTTTGTAGAACCTGTCACGCTGCGGGATCGCGGCGTCCGCCTGGAGCCGCTGGCGCTGGCCCACGAAGACGGCTTGCGGGCCGCTGCTGCCGATGGCGAGCTGTGGAAGCTGCGCATCACCTCGGTACCTGAGCCGCAGGACACCCGCGCGTACATCGAAGCCGCGCTCAAGATGCGCGAAGACGGCAACCGCTTTGCCTTTGCCGTGGTGGAAGATGCCACCGACAAAGTGCTCGGTTCCACCAGCTACCACGACATCGTGCCCGCCGTGAAGCGCGTGGAAATCGGCTGGACCTGGTACCGCCACAGCGTGCAGCGCACCCACGTCAACACCACCGCCAAGCTGCTGATGATGGGCCACGCGTTCGATACGCTGGGCTGCCATGTGGTGGGCTGGCGCACCGACAACTACAACTTTGCGTCGCAACGCGCCATCGAGCGCCTGGGCGCCAAGAAGGACGGCGTGCTGCGCGGCCACGCGCTGCGCCGTGACGGCACCATCCGCGATACGGTGATGTATAGCATGCGTGCTGGCGAATGGCCCGAGGCCAGGGCACAGTTGCTATATCTTTTAGAGCGTCACGCGCAATAAACACTGGCGCTAGAGGCCCAAATCATGCTCATCGACTTCTTCTACACCCTGCGCTCGGCCAAGCTGCCCGTGTCGGTCAAGGAATACCTCACCCTGCTCGAAGCGCTGCAGGCCGGTGTGGTGGGCCCCAAGTCAGATGACGCGTGGAGCCTGGACGATTTCTACAACCTCTCGCGCCTCACGCTGGTCAAGGACGAGAAGCACTACGACAAGTTCGACCGGGCCTTCGGCGCCTACTTCAAGGGCGTCGAAATGGTGGCCGACTTCACCAAGCAGATCCCGGCCGACTGGCTGCGCAAGATCCTGGAGAACGAACTCACGCCCGAGCAAAAGGCCGCCATCGAGAAGATGGGCTGGGACGAACTCATGGAGACGCTGAAGAAGCGCCTCGAAGAACAGAAAGAGCGCCACGAAGGCGGCAACAAGTGGATCGGCACTGGCGGCACCAGCCCGTTTGGCCACGGCGGCTACAACCCGCAGGGCGTGCGCATTGGCGGCGCGGGCAAAAACAAGAGCGCGGTGAAGGTGTGGGAGCAGCGCGCCTACAAGGACTACGACGATCAGCAGGAGCTGGGCACGCGCAACATCAAGGTGGCGCTGCGCCGCCTGCGCAAGTTTGCTCGCGAAGGGCATGAGCTGGAGCTGGACCTGCCCGACACCATCCGCAGCACGGCCGCCAATGCGGGCTACCTGGACATCAAGATGGTCCCCGAGCGGCACAACAACGTGAAGGTGCTGCTGCTGATGGACGTGGGCGGCACCATGGACGAACACGTTCAGCGCGTCGAGGAGCTGTTCAGCGCGGTCAAGAGCGAGTTCAAGCACCTGGAGTTCTATTACTTCCACAACTGCGTCTATGACTTCATGTGGAAGAACAACCGCCGCCGCTTTGCCGAGAAGTTCCCGACCTGGGACATCATCCGCAAGTACAACAAGGACTACAAGCTGATCTTTGTGGGCGACGCGACCATGAGCCCGTACGAGATCCTGCAGCCCGGCGGCAGCGTGGAATACAACAACGAAGAGCCGGGCGCGGAGTGGATCCAGCGCCTCACGCACGCCTTCCCCAAGTTTGCGTGGATCAACCCCGAACCCCAGGGCGTGTGGCAATACCGCCAGAGCATCAGCATCATCCAGCAGTTGATGGGCAACCGCATGTACCCGTTGTCGCTCAAGGGGCTGGAAGAGACGATGCGGCTGCTGTCCAAATAGGCCGTGCCGCAGGGACGGATGCCTTGTGAGCATCTGTCCGACAGGGGGCGCCGCCGTTTCAGGGCATAGTCGGGGATGCATCGGGCGGGCTGGCAGGCTTGCCTTCCCCACACGATCCCCTGACACATCCTCTCGCACCGTGCCCTTCCGCGTTTTGCGCCCCGCCACTGTTAGTACCCCAACGCCGGCCCTGTGGTCGGCGTTGCTGCTTTCCGGCGCGCTGTGCCTGAGCGGCTGCAGCCTGCTGCCGCGTGCCGATGAGCCCACGACCGGCGACACCCGCAGCGACCTGATCAGCCCCGAAGCCAGCAGTGGCGCCCCGTCGTTTGACGTGGTGGTGCGCGCCCCCGACGCGGTGCGCGAGACGCTGGAGCGCCACCTGGAGCTGCAGCGCTTTCGCCAGCTGCCCGACCTGCAGGCCAACGAGCTGCAGCGCCTGCTGGGCGCCACCGATGCCAACGCGCGCGAACTGCTGGGCACCCTGGGCTACTTTGCGCCCACCATCACCGTGGAGCTGACCGAGGCGCAGGAGACTGCGGGCACCCGCAAGGGCGCGCCCCGCACCGTCACGGTCACCGTGGAGCCCGGCGCCCAAACCCGCATTGCCCGTGCCGACATCACCGTGGCGGGCACCGACGAAGCCGACAAAGACACCCTGGCACGCCGGCAACAGCGCCTGCAGCGCAACTGGTCCCTCGCCCCCGGGCAGCCCTTTACCCAGTCGGCCTGGGACAGCGCCAAGACGGACGGGCTGCGCCAGCTGCAGGCCAGGCGCTACCCCACGGCCCGCATCGCCAACAGCCGGGCAGAGATCGATGCCGACCGGCACGAAGCCCAGCTGGGAGTGAGCTACGACCCCGGCCCCGCCTATCGCTTCGGCCCCTTGCGCGTGCAGGGCAGCCAGCGCTACGACAGCGACGGTGCGCGGCGCCTGGCACGGCTGCCCACGGGCGCCGTGTATGACGAGGCCGAGATGCTGGACGCCCAGCTGCGCCTGGCCAGCAGCGGCTACTACGACGCCGTGTTCCTCACCCTCGATACCGAAGGCACCGACCCGCAGGCCGCCCCCGTGGTGGCCCAGGTGCGCGAGGCCCCGATGCAAAAGCTGGTGTTCGGCCCGGGCTTTTCGACCGACAGCGGCGCACGCCTGTCACTGGAGCACACCCACAACCAGATGCCTGTGCTCGGCTGGCGAGCGGTGACCAAACTAGCACTGGACCGCGAAACCAAGCTCGCCAACACCGAATGGACGGACCTCCCCAACGACAACGGCTGGCGCTGGTTTGCAGGCGGCCAGGTGCTGCGCGAGGCCACGGGCGACTACGACGTCAACAGCGGCCGTCTGCGCGCGGGCCGCAGCAAGAGCACCAAATCCATCGACCGCAATTATTTTTTGCAGTACGACTACGCCAACAGCCAGGGCCTGACCGACAACGCGCGGTCGCCCTCCGACACCAGCACGGCCCTGAGCATCAACTACGGGTGGACGGGCCGCTACTTCAACAGCCTCACCGCCCCCACCCGGGGCCATGGCCTGGCGGTGGAGCTGGGCCTGGGCACCACCCTGCGGCCAGAGCGCGATCCGTTTGTGCGCACCCTGGTGCGGTGGCAGTCCTTCCTCCCCGCAGGGCGCGTGCAGGACGACGCAGGCATCGGCCGCAATGCCCGTGTGGCCCTGCGGGCAGAGGCCGGCGCAGTGCTGGCGCGCGAGGGCGCGCAGATCCCCGTCACGCAGCTGTTTGTGACGGGCGGCGACACCACCGTGCGCGGCTACGGCTACCGCAGCATCGGCGCGCGCACCGACAACGGTCAGCTGTACGGGGGCCGCTACCTGGCCGTGGGCAGCGTGGAGTGGCAACGCCCCATCGTCTACGAGGGTGCGATGACCGACTGGGAAAGCACGCTGTTTGTGGATGCCGGTGCCGTGGCCGACAAGGTGGGTGACCTGAGCCCGCGCGTGGGCGTGGGTGCCGGCGTGCGCTGGCGCAGCCCCGTGGGCCCGCTGCAGGCCGACCTGGCCTACGGCGTCAAGACCAAGGAAGTGCGGCTGCACTTGCGCCTGGGGTTCAGCTTCTGATGGCAATGAACGCCCCGCACCTTCCCACACCCCGCGCCCGCGCATCGGACTTCAGCGCCGGGTCCTCGTCGGCCCCACGCCCTCCTGCGCCCCGCGCGCCGCGCGTGCTGCGGACTCTGGGCTGGCTGCTGGTCGCCCTGGTGGCCCTGCTGCTGGCGGCCAGCGCGCTGCTGTGGTGGTGGGCGGGCAGCGGCACGTCGCTGGCCACCACGCTGGCCCGAGCGGCGCAATACCTGCCCGCCAACCAGCAGCTGGAGAGCCGCGATGTCAGTGGCTCGCTGCGCAGCGGCGGGCGCATTGGCTGGCTGCGCTGGAGCAGCCCCACCCTGGCGGTGGAAGTGACCGACATCCGCCTGGGCTGGCAACTGGCCCCCTTGTTGCAGCGCCGCCTGGAGCTGGGCGAGGTGCACGCCGCCCGCGTGGCGATCACCCCCCTGCCCAAACCCATTGACACACCCGAGCCCCCCCCCACGCCCCTTACCAGCCTGGTGCTGCCGCTGCAGCTGGGCGTGCCGTTCCGGGTCAACCAACTGCTGTGGGCCGGGTCACCTGCCGTGGAAGCCCAAGGCCTGGTGGGCGACTACCGGTTTGATGGCCGCCAGCACCGCCTGACCATCGGCGCGGTGGAGCTGGCCCAGGGCCAGTACAGCGCCCGCGCCACGCTGGACGCACAAGCCCCCATGGCGCTGGACGCCACCGTGGACGGCACTGTGCGCACCGCCGTGCCCGGGGGCGGCGCTGCGCTGCAGGTGGGCGCCCACGCCACGCTGCAGGGCACGCTGGCCACCGCCGCCGCCCAGCTGCAACTGCAGGCACGCCTGAAGCCCGAGCCGACCAGCGAAGCCGCCACACCACCCGCAGCCGCGCCCGCCAGCAAACCGGGCGCATCAAAACCTCCTACCCCACGCACAACCCCTACACCCGCTGCCGACCCCATGCAGGCTGATCTGGCCGCCACGCTGGCACCCTGGACGCAGCAACCCCTGCAGTCCGCGAACGCCACGTTGCGCGCCGTCAACTTGGCGGCCCTGTGGCCGCAGGCACCGGTCACGCAGCTGCACGGCACGCTGCAAGCCGGGCCCACATCCGGCGGCGCAGGCACGTCAGGCACAGCAGGCTGGAGCCTGCAGGCCGCGCTGCGCAACGACCTGCCCGGCCCCTGGGACACCACCCGCCTGCCCCTGACCGCGCTGGACGCCAGCGCAAGCTACGACGGCACCCGCTGGACCGTGCCCAGCGCCACCCTGCAGGCGGGCACGGGCAGCATCACCGCGCAGGGCCACTACACCCCTGCCACCCACGCGCTGGAGGGCCAGGCGACCCTGCGCGCGCTGCGCCCCGACGCCCTGCACACGCTGCTGGCTGCAGCCCCGCTCTCCGGCCGCGTCACCGCGCAAACCCAGGGAGAGGCCGTGCGTTTCAGTGCCGATGTGCGGGCAGACACCGGCACGGCCGCGCGAACGGCAACCGCAAAGACCCCGGGTGCAGCGGGCGCACCGCTGCGCATCAATACCTTCAGCACACAAGGCACCTGGCAGGCCACCGACGGCGGCACGGTGCGGCTGGACCGCCTGCTGCTGGACGCATTGCAGGCCCGCGTGGAAGCCACCGGGCTGCAGGTCGCACTGGGCACGCAGTCTGTACAGGGCAAGGTCACCCTGGCAGTGCCCGGCGCCAACGCACAGGCACAAGGCACGCTGGCCCCGCGCAGCGGCGCTGGCGACCTGCAGGTGCAGTGGGCCGACGCCGCGCTCACGCAGCGCTGGCTGGCGGGCCTGCCGGTGGTGGGCACCGCCGTGCAGCGCGCTCTGCAAGGGGCCAGCGGCCAGGGCACGGCACAGATCACCGCGCGCTGGAAGGGCGGCTGGCAGACACTGACGGAGCAACTTCAGACTGCCACCGCCCACAGCGCAGCCGCCCGCAACTCCGACCGCTTTGATCTGCAAGCCACGCTGAACACCCCCCAGCTGGACCTGACACTCCCCGCCACCAGCAACGCCAGCGGCGGCACCTCTGCCGGGCAAGCCCTGCAACTGCGCGCCTTCAAAGCCGAACTGGGCGGTAACCTGGCACAGGCCTCTCTGGCGCTAACCGGCGAGGTCCGCACACCCGCGCCCCAGGCCATGCAGGCGGCGGTACAGACCCGCCTTGCCAGCACGATGGTGGGTGCCGGGCAATGGCAGTTGCAAGTCAGTGAACTGCGCCTGCAAGCCCAGGCCGCGCAGCGCCCCGGGCCGTGGACGCTGCAACTGGCAGAGCCCCTGGGCCTGACCGTGCGCACCGGCGCCTCTACCCCCAGCGCCCCCCCGTCACCGGCCAGTGGGCGTACGGCACCACCACCCACCACCTCCCTCAGCCTGCAGGCATCGGCCGGTCAGGCCCGCATCACCGGCCCCTTGCCGGGCACCGTCACCCTGCGCTGGTCGCCGGTGCAATGGTCAGCAGCGACAGCACCCAACGCCCTCTCGCGGTTGCAAACGCAGGGCACGCTGCAGGGCCTGCCCATGGCCTGGGTGGATGCGCTGGGCCTGGGCGAGACCCCTGCCGCCGCAGGCCGGCCCGCGCAGCCGCTGCTTGCGCGCATGGGCCTGGCCAGCAGCATCGTGCTCGATGGGCAATGGAGTGTGGACACCACGGGCGACGCCCTGCGCGCAAGCGCCAGCCTGCGCCGTGCCAGTGGCGACCTGCGCATCCTGGCGGGCGATGCCACGGCCGTCACAGCGGTGCAAAGCAGCGGCCAGGGCACCGGTGCAGGTGCCACCACCGTGCTGGCCACTGCAGCCACACCGCCTGCAGGTGCATCAGGTGCAGCAAGCGCATCGAGCGCCCCAGGCACGCTCGCCGGTGTGCGCCAGGCAGAAATCACGGTCACCGCCGAAGGCGACACGTTGCGCGCGCGCCTGCTCTGGGCCAGCGACCGCGCGGGCGAGATCGACGCCACCGCCAGCACGCGTCTGTCCGCTGCCAAAGCCGATGCCCCGATCACCTGGCCTGCCGACGCACCACTGGCCGGCACCTTGCGCGCCCGACTGCCCGACGTGGGCGTGTGGTCTGCGCTGGCGCCGCCCGGCTGGCGCGTGCGCGGCACGCTGGATGCCAGCGCCACCCTGTCGGGCACGCGCGATGCGCCGCGCTGGGCGGGCACCCTGGGCGCCGACGACATGGCAGTGCGCTCGGTGGTGGATGGCGTGGACCTGCAAGGCGGCCGCCTGCGCGCCATGCTGCAAGGCAACAAGCTCAACATCACCGAGTTCCGCCTGCAAGGCGGACGGGGCAGCAGCGCGCGCATTGCAGGCTTCAGCGGCAACCGCACGGCCGCAGCCCAAGACGGCGGCACGCTGACCGCCACGGGCCGCGTGGCCTGGGGCGACAGCGCCACGGCAGCCACCGGCCTGTCGGGCATCACCATGTCCCTGCAGGCCGAGGCCAAGGCCCTGCAAGTGCTGGTGCGGGCCGACCGCCAGGTCAGCGTGTCGGGCCAATTGCAGGCCCAGTTGCAGCAGGGCCAGATCAGCCTGCGCGGCAAGCTCACCACCGACCGCGCCACCATCATCCTGCCCGATGAATCCGCACCGCGACTGGGCTCGGACGTGGTCGTGCGCTCCGCCGCCAAGGACCGCGAAGACCAGGCCAAGGCCCAAGCCGCCGCCAAGGCCAACCAGGTGGCCGCGCAGGCAGAGACCGCCAAGCCGCCCGACATCGCCATCACCCTCAACCTGGGGCGCGACTTTGCGCTGCAAGGCCAGGGCATCACCACCAGGCTGACGGGCGAGGTGGACATCCGCAGCAGCGCCGTGCCCGGCGCCCCGCCCCGCGTGACCGGCGAAGTACGCACCGACCAGGGCCGCTACCGCGCCTGGGGGCAGATGCTGGACGTGGAGACTGGTCTCATCCGCTTCAACGGCCCGTACAACAACCCCTCGCTCGACATCCTGGCGCTGCGCCCCAACATCAGCGTGCGCGCGGGGGTGCAGGTCACGGGCAGCGCGCAGGCGCCGCGCGTCACGCTGTACTCCGACCCGGAACTGCCCGATGCCGAAAAGCTGTCGTGGGTGGTGCTGGGCCGCAATGCCTCGGCCGGAGGCGCCGAAGCGGCCGTGCTGCAACAAGCCGCGCTGGCGCTGCTGGGCCGCAACGGCGGCCAAAGCCCCACCGCCAACGCCGCCAGCCGCCTGGGCCTAGACGAAATCGGCTTTCGCGGCGCCACCACGGGTGAGGACGCCAGCGCCGCCGCCCTCACCTTCGGCAAGCGCCTGTCCAAAGACCTGTACGTGACCTATGAGCGCAGCCTGTCGGGCACGCTGGGCACGCTGTACATCTTCTACGACCTCTCCCGCCGCCTCACCCTGCGCGGGCAAACTGGCGAGAAAAGCGCGGTGGACATCATCTACACCGTGAAGTACGACTGAGGCGCAACCGGCCAGGGAGGCACCCGCGCGCCACTACAATGCGCGGCTGCCTTGCCTCCTCGTAGTTCAATGGATAGAACGAGTGCCTCCTAAGCGCTAGATACAGGTTCGATTCCTGTCGAGGGGACCAGCTTCATAGCCAAAATGGCTGCAAGCGCTAGTGCAATATGCGCTAGCAGCTATCAAATCTGAAGCATCCGCACGCAATACGCCCCCTGCCCCAATCGGCGCATGGCCGTCCTAGCTGCCTTACTTCGAGTCCCTCTTGTCTGCTCGCCCTCGCGCAGACTGCGCAAGGTGATCGCCTTCCACAGCATCGGGCAAAGGCTCGTCCGGGCTGACCATGGTGCCCGCAGCGGCACCTCCCAGCGCACCGGCAATGCCGCCCAAGGTGCTACCGACCACAACACCCACCGGGCCCGCGACGGCCACACCCACGGCGGCACCGGCTGCGGCGCCGGCCATCATGCCGCCGCCCATCAGGGCGGAGTGGGCTTCGCGCTCTGCGTCTTCAGGCTCCAGCGCGGTCTGGGCGCCAGTTCGGGGGTCTTGCGATGGGATGCCGTAGCCGGGGCGTGCTTGCTCGGCCAGGTCTTCGTCCACGGGTGCGGTGGCCGCAGTGGAAGGGGTGGTAGAGGGACTCATGATGGGCTCCTTGGACAGGGAACGACGGCGCCAAGGGGGTGCCGTCACAGTCCTTTTTTAACCCTGCAACCCAACCGATCAAGCCAGCCGGCAGACCGCACGCCTGTCAGGCAATGCGCCGTGCCATGGCACCACCCGCTTGGCAGCCCCGCTCCGCCAGCCCGCGCCTTCAGGCCACTTGCGGCGCCGTGCGGTCAGCAGCAGCGGGCCGCGCAGCCGTCATGGCACTGCCCATCGACGCGGCCATGATGCAGCCGATGGCCAGCCACTGCACCGCGCTCAGGTGCTCGCCCAGCAGAGCCATGGCCACCAGTGCGGCCACGGCGGGCTCCATGCTGATCATGATGCCGAAGGCCTCCTTGGGCAGGCGTTTCAAAGCCATCATCTCCAGCGAGATCGGGATGGCGCTGGACACCGCCGCCACCGCCACGCCAATGAGCAGCACGGCGGGCGACAGCAGCGCCGCGCCCGCATGCACCACGCCCACGGGCACCACCACCAGCGCAGCCACCAGCAGGCCCAGCGATACCGAATGCCCCGCGTGCAGGTGCCCGGCGCGCTTGCCGAACACGATGTACAGCCCCCAGAACACGGCCGCGCCCAGAGCGTAGAAGACGCCCACCGGGTCCAGCGTGCTGCCGTTGAGCCCCAGCGGCAGCAGCATGCCCAGGCCGGCGATGGCCAGCGCCACCCACACAAAATCCACCGCGCGGCGCGATGACCAGATCGCCACCGCCAGCGGCCCCGCAAACTCGATGGCCACCGCCAGGCCAAACGGCAGGGTACGCAGCGACATGTAAAACATGAGGTTCATGCCGCCCAGCGCCGCGCCGTACAGCATGACGGCCCGCGCGTCCGCGCGCGACAAGTGCCAACGCCAGGGCCGCCACAGCAGCAACACCAGCAGCGCCGAAAAGCCCACGCGCACGGCGGTCGTGCCCTGCGCCCCCACCACCGGGAACAACCAGTGTTTGGCCCACGAGGTGCCGATGCCCAACGCAGTGACGGAGCCCAGCACGGCCAGGAAGGGAAAGAAACGGTGCAGAAGAGAACGGAGAGGGAAAGCGCTCATGGGCTGAAAATATAGTGCGACCCCAGCGTGCTTTTGACTCGAATTTCGGGGTTTGCGCGCAACTTTCGCTCACCCAGACAGCCTGTTCCAAGGAGCCCTCATGGCCACCCCAGCAGCACTTGACCGCTTTGACCTCGCCATCCTCGACATCCTGCAGGCCGACAACACCACGCCCCAGCGTGCGATTGCGCAGGCCGTCAACCTGTCGGCGCCTGCGGTGCAGCGGCGCATTCAGCGGCTCAAGGACAGCGGCGTGATCCGCGCCAATGTGGCCGTGCTGGACCCGGTGAAGGTGGGCAAGCCGCTGACCATCGTGCTGGAGGTGCATCTTGGGGACCTGTTCAAGGTCTTTTCGGGGAGCGTATTGGAGTGTAATCGGGATGAGTGGATGCCTCGGATGCGCCGCATGGGCTCATGCCCATGCAAGCAGCCGGGGCGTCCAATCGCCCGATTTCACTCCAACCCTTCGGGCAAGTGCCTTGCCGGGCGGTCTGCGGCGTTGCGGCGCTTGCCAATAGCACGGGCTATTGGCTGCGCACCGCGCCTTGCATCCCATCCCGGCAAGGTACCTGTGCGCCCCCGAAAAGACCTTGAACAGGTCCCCACACCGAACGCCCCGACCGCACCGCCCCGCTGCGCGCGCGCATCGCCGCGGAAGACGCGGTGCAGCAGTGTTACAGCGTGACGGGCGAGGCGGACTATCTGCTGGTGGTGAACGTGGCGTCGATGGCGGACTACGAGGCGCTGACGCGGCGGCTGTTTGAGGGGGACGACAACATCAAGCGCTTTCGGACCTCGGTGGCGCTGGCCAGCCTCAAGACCGGGCTGCGCGTGCCTCTGGACAGCGCAGCACCCGCTGCCTGATCACCGGTCACAACCCAAATCCCAACTCACAGACCCAGCATCTGGCGCATCTGCTTGCCCGTGAGGCGCTGGCGCGGCCCGCCAAGCAGCTCGCACATGCGCGCATTGAGCGGCGCTGCCATGCGCTGTGCCGCTGCCAGCCGCACCACGGCGCCGCACAGCGCGTCGATCTCCGTCACGCGCCCGGCCTCCAGGTCGTCCCACATCGACGAGCGGGCCGTGGCGTCGATCTGCAGCATGCGCTTGGCCAGCCGCGTAAACAGCCAGTTGGGCAGGCGCAGCACATGGGGCAGCAGCTTGGGCGACACGGCGGTGACCTGGGCGGGGGTGATGCCCGCGCGCGCCATCACGCGCAGCGCCTCGGTCTGCAGCGCGGCAAAGACGCGGCGGCAGTCGCGGTCCAGCAGCTCTTGCCGCAGGGGCAGGTCGGACAGCGCGTTGACCGGGTTGTTGAGGTTGAGCAGCAGCTTGCCCCACTGCACGGCGCGGATGTCTGGCGGCAGCGTGGTGGCCAGACCGGCGGCGTTGAACAGCGGCGCGATGCGCTCGGTGACCGCGTCACGCTGCAGCTGCAAATGGCCTGCGGTGGCGCGGTGCGCCTGCGCGCCACGCAGCACCACGTTGTAGGGCACCATGCCCGCCAGCACATTCAGGCCGGGCGCCAAGGCTGCGATGCGGGCCACGTTGTCCACGCCGTTTTGCAGCGAGATCACCGGCGTGCCGGGCGCACAGGCCGCCGCCAGCTCGCGCGCGGCCGACTCGGTGGCGCCGCTTTTGACGCACAGCAGGATGACGCTGTCGGCACCGGGCGCGGCATCGGCCAGCGTAGGGGCCAATTGCAGCGCGGACGCGGGCACGGTGCGGTCAAAGCCGTCCAGGTCGGTGACCTTCAGGCCGTGCTGCGCGATGGGCTCCAGCGCATGCGGGCGGCCCACCAGGCACACGGGCTGGCCGTGCGCGGCCAGGCGCCCACCCACATAACAACCAATGGCGCCTGCGCCCAAAACGATGAAGTTCATGCCAATGTTTGTGTGCTGAGGTGGAGGTGGGTGCAGGCAGATCGGGAACCGGCACAGCCTGCGCGCTACCCCCGCATTGTGCGGTGCAGGCCCCTGGCGGTGTGGCGCACACGTGACGAGGCGCTTTGAAGCACTCTGCGGGTGCTTATGAAGGCTTTTTAGCCGGTAGCGCCAGTGCAATATGCCTGAAACGCTATGCAATCGATAGCAAACAGTTCATCACACAGCTCAAGGCTTGGCGGCCGCAAACCGCACGGCCACCCGCAAGCCGCCCAGGCGCGGCGAGCTGTCCAGCGCCACAGCGGCGCCATGGCCCTGTGCGATGGCCTGCACGATGGCCAGGCCCAGGCCGCTGCCGGGGGCACCGTCGGCGGTGACGCGCACAAACCGCTGCATGGCACGCTCGCGGTGCTCGGGGGCGATGCCGGGGCCGCTGTCTTCCACAGTGAGCACGGCGTGGTCGCCCTCGCGGCGCACCTGCAGGTCCACCTGGCCGCCAGGCGGGCTGTATTTGATGGCGTTGTCCAGCAGGTTGCGGGCCAGCATGCGCAGGGCCTCGGCGTTGCCGGTGACCGTGGCGGCGTCAGAGTCCAGCAGGCCCACATCCATGCTGCGCGCCTGGGCGGCGGGGGCCACGTCGGCCAGCGCCAATTGCGCCGTGGCGCGCAGGTCCACGGGGTCATTCACGGCCGTGCTGGCCTCCTGCCGCGCCAGGGTGAGCAGCTGCTCGACCAGGCGCGTGGCGCGCTCAATGCCGGCTGACAGGCGTTCGACGGCGGCCGCCCGCGCGGCGTCGTCGCTCGCACGCTGCAGGCCCTGCAGTTGCAGGCGCAGTGCGGCCAGGGGGGAGCGCAGCTCGTGCGCGGCGTCGGCCACAAAGTGCTGCTGGGCCTCGAACGCGTGCTGCACACGCTCGAACAGCAGGTTGAGTTCGCTCACCAGCGGCTGCACCTCGTCGGGCAGCTGTGCATCGCTGACCGGCGAGAGGTCGTCGGCCTGGCGCTGTGCCAGCTGGCGGCGCACGCGCTCCACCGGCGCGAGCGACCGGCTCACGCCCCACCACACGGCCAGCACCAGCAGCGGCGCCATGATGGCCAGCGGCGCCAGCGTGCGCAGCGCCAGGCTGCGGGCCATGTCTCGCCGCGCGGCCATGTTCTGCGCCACCTGGATGACCTGCGAGCGCGTCTGCATGGAGAACACCCGGTAGGTGCCGCCACGCGCCTGCACGTTGGTGAAGCCCAGCACGGCGATCTGCGGCAGTGCGGCGCCCACGGCGGATTCAAAAATGCGCAGGCCCTCGTTGGTCCACACCTGCACGATGAATTCGTGGTTTTCGTCCTCGGGGTCCAGCCCGGGGCCAAGGCCCTGCGCATCCACCGGCAGGCCCGAACGCAGGGCCAGCGCGGTTTGCTGCATGTGGTAGTCGAACAGCGCATCGGCCTCTTCCAACGCGCCCCGGTAGGCCAGTGCACCCTGCACCGCCCCGGCCAGCACGATGGCCGCGAGCAAGAACATCAGCAGCCGCATGCGCAACGAGCGCGGGAGCAGGGCCTGAAAGGTGCGTGAGATTTTTTCCATCACATCTTCGGTACCAGATACCCGACACCGCGCACGTTCAGCACCAGCTCGGGCCCCAGCTTCTTGCGCAGGCCGTGGATATAGACCTCCACCGCGTTGCTGCTCACCTCGTCGCCCCAGCCGTAGAGCTTGTCCTCCAGCTGCTGGCGCGACAGCACCATGCCGGGCCGCGCAATGAGTGGCTCCAGCACCGCCCATTCGCGCCCCGACAGCACCACCGGTGTGCCGCGCACGGTGACCTCGCGCGTGGCGGGGTTGATGCTGACGCCCTGGTGCTCGTACACCGGCTCGGCACGGCCCGCTGCGCGGCGCAGCAGGGCGCGGATGCGGGCCAGCAGCTCGTCCAGGTCGTAGGGCTTGAGCACGTAGTCATCGGCCCCGGCATCCAGCCCCTCGATGCGCTGCGCCACGGCATCGCGCGCGGTGGCCACCAGCACCGGAGTGCGGTTCTTGCGGGCGCGCAGGTCGCGCAGCACGGCCAGGCCGTCGCGTTTGGGCAGGCCCAGGTCCAGCAGCACCAGGTCGTACGCCTGGGTGCGCAAGGCCGTGTCGGCCGCATCGCCATCGCGCGCCCAGTCCACCGCGTACTGCTCGGCGCGCAGCAGGTCCAGCACGGCTTCGCCGATCATGGAATCGTCTTCAACAAGCAGCAGGCGCATGGCAAGGGGGCAGAAAGATCGGTCGGTCAGGAATGCAGGAAAAGGGCAGGCTGCCAAGGATAGCGGCGGCATGGGCGCTGGCGCAGCACCGGGCTGCCAGAACGACTTGAATTTGACACATCACTGTCACAATGAAAGCGCCACGCGCACACCGCCCGCCCCATGGGCCGGGCCACTACGACAACACACAAGGAGCAAGACCGATGGCAATTCCAATCACATTCCCCCCTCTCCACCACGTTGCTGCAGCCGTTGCGCTGGCCGCGCTGTCTGCCACGGGCGCCCAGGCGCAGGGTGTGGTCAACGCGCTGTGCAGCACCGACGCGCCCTGGTGCGAGGCAGCCGCCAAGGAGTTCACCCGCAAGACCGGCATCAAGGTGAACCAGGCCCACAAGGGCACGGGCGAGATTGCCGCGCAGCTGCGCGCCGAGGCCAACAACCCCAAGACCGACATCTGGTGGGGCGGCACGGGCGACCCCTTCTTGCAGGCGGCCGAGCAGGGCTTGCTGGCCGAATACCGCCCCGCGTATCTGCACGACCTGCACAGCTGGAGCGTGCGCCAGTACGCCATGTCGGGCCACCAGGTGGGGGGCTTTTACAGCTCGGCCATCGGCTTTGGCTACAACACCGAAACGCTCAAGAAGAAAAAGCTGCCCGAGCCCCAGTGCTGGTCCGACGTGATCAAGCCCGCCTACAAGGGCGAGGTCGAAATCTCGCACCCCGCCTCCAGCGGCACGGCCTACACCGTGATTGCGGGGCTGGTGCAACTGATGGGCGAAGACAAGGCGTTCGAATACCTCAAGGCGCTGCACAAGAACACCACCACCTACACCCGCAGCGGCCAGGCGCAGGCGCCCAACGTGGCCAAGGGCGAGGTGGGTGTGGGCATCACCTTCATGTTCAACTTTGAAAAATGGAAGGCCGACAAGTACCCGGTGAAAACACAGGCGCCTTGTGAAGGCACCAGCTACGAGGTGGGCGGCATTGCGCTGGTCAAGGGCGCGCGCAACATGGACAACGCCAAAAAGTACTACGACTGGCTGATGAGCCCCGAAGGCCAGGCCGTGGGCGCGCAGGTGGGCAGCTACCAGGTGCCCGCCAACAAGACCTTCAAGATGGACCCGCGCATCCCGACGCTGGACAACGTGAAGCTCATCAAATACGACTTCGAGAAATACGGCAAGGCCGCCGAACGCCGCCGCCTGATCGACCGCTGGACGAAGGAAGTGGAGCCCCTGCCGCGCTGATGCGCAGCGCCCGCCGCAGGATACCAACCGACGGCGGGCGCAGGCCATGGGTCAGCCCAGGCGCACAGGCACAAAGATCTTGTCGCCGTCGCGCTCAATCAGCAGCGCCACCGACTTGCCCGCCTTGGCCATGGCGGCACGCACCTGCGTGATGTCCTTGATGGGCGCACCGTTGATGGCCAGCAGCACGTCGCCCGGCTGCACACCGGCCGCAGCGGCGGGGCCGCGTGCCTGCTCGATGACCAGGCCTTCATTCAAGCCCGCCGCGCGCCGCTCCTGCGGGTCCAGCGGGCGCAGCGACAGGCCCAGTTGGCCCTTGCCCACCGCATCGTCGTTGCGCGCCTGCTTGATCGCCTTGTCGCTGGCGTCACCCAAAGTGGCGGTCAGCTCCAGCGGCTTGCCCTGGCGCCACACCGACAGCTTGGCCTGCTGGCCCGGCTGCGCCTGGCCCACCCAGGCGGGCAGGTCGCCCGAGGCCACGATGGGCTGGCCGTCCACCTGGCGGATCACGTCGCCCGCCTGCAGGCCGGCCTTCTCGGCCGGGCTGCCCTTGCTGACGCTGGCCACCAGCGCGCCTTCGGGCTTGTCGAGGTTGAACGACTCGGCAAACGCCTGGTTCACCTCCTGCACCGCCACGCCCAGTTGCGCGTGGCGCACCTTGCCGGTGGCAACGATTTGGTCCTTGATCTTGGCGGCCAGCTCGATGGGGATGGAGAACGACACCCCCTGGTAGCCACCCGAGCGGCTGTAGATCTGCGAGTTGATGCCCACCACCTCGCCGCGCGCATTGAACAGCGGCCCGCCCGAGTTGCCGGGGTTCACCGCCACGTCGGTCTGAATGAAGGGCACCAGGCTGTCGTCGGGCAGCGAGCGGCCCTTGGCACTGACCACGCCGGCCGTCACGCTGTTTTCAAAGCCAAAGGGCGAGCCGATGGCCAGCACCCATTCGCCCACTTGCAGGTCACGGGTGCTGCCCAGGCGCACGGTGGGCAGGTTCTTGGCGTCGATCTTGAGCACGGCCACGTCGGTCTTGGGGTCGGAGCCCAGCACCTTGGCGCGGAACTCGCGGCGGTCCGTGAGCTTGACGATGACTTCGCTGGCACCCTTGACCACGTGGGCGTTGGTCAGCACCAGGCCATCGGGGCTGACGATGAAGCCCGAGCCCTGGCCGTGCGTGGGCACGTTGGGCTGGGCCTGCGGGCCCATGCCGCCCGGAAAGCCGAACTGGCGGAAGAACTGGTAGAACGGATCGTTCGGGTCCATCTGCGGCGCCCGGCCCTGGCGCGCGGCGGGCTGGCCTTCGTCTTCGCCGTCGTCATCGGCCATCGCGGCCTTGGTGCTGCCTGTCACGCTGATGTTGACCACTGCCGGGCCGTTCTGCGCGGTGATCTGCGCGAAGCTGGGCAAGGCCCCGCCAGGGGCGGCGGGCGTCTGGGCCACGATGGCGGGGGGCGGGGTCAGCGCGCGGGCCTGGTGCCCGGTGATGAGGCCTGCGCCCGTCGCACCCACCGCACCGGCGGCCACCAGGGCCAGGATGAGGCGGCGGGGGGTGGAGGTCAGCGTTGTTGTGTTCATGGTGTGATGCCTTTCCAATCGGAGTTGCGATGGAGGGCAGTGTGGGCACCAACACTTAGACGAAACTTAGAAGCTGTTCAAAGTCCCTGTTTGCTTTTCTGAGTCATGTGAGAGCCTCCTCACGAAGCGCCCCGGTTGCAGCCCACCGCAGGTCACGCGGCGCCACGGCCTTTCTGGCTCTCGAAATACACCACCTTGCGGGCCCGCATCACGTCGCCCAGGGGCCGATGCGCAGCCAGCGCCTGCCAAGGGTCGAACACAGCGGCTTCCACCTCGGCGGCCAGGGCTGCATCGGCGGCGGGATCCTGCCGTGGCAGGGTGAGCCGGGCCACGGTGGTGTAGGGCGTGGGCCAGTCCACGCTGGCATCTTCAATCGGGGTGGTGGCCTCGTCCACAAACGGCTGCAGTTGCAGGTCCCACTGCAGGTCTTGCTGGCGCAGGCGGCCGGAGAATTCGGCATCCCAGTCGTGCTGCACCTGCCTGACGGGCGCACCGTTAGACGCATGGGGCACCAGGCGCACACGCACGGCATAGGGCCCACACGCAAGGGGCGCAGCGCTGAACATGGGATGCGATGCAAAGCCGCCAAAGGGCCGCCCAAAGGTCTTGACCGTCTTGGCGATCTGCCGGGCCGCTCCCAGCAAGCCGTGGCGCTGCACCAAAAACTTGATCAACGCACCGCCGCCGTGCGACGCAGCGACCACAAAATCCACAAACTCGGCGCTTTGTGGGAAGGCAAACTTTTCCTGGTTGATGAGCAGAAAGTCCTGGCTTTTGGCGGGCCCGTTGCCCAACGCGGAGTCGCCCTGCACGCCCCGCACACTGATCGCAAAGCCCCGGATGTCGGGCTTGTGGTCCGCCGCCTTGTCCATGCCGCCGTTGCTCAGCCGCACCCGCACGTCGTACTGCACCGGCCGCGCGAACAAGCCCTGGGCGGCAAACGCGGGCAGATCGCCCAGCACCTCCAGGCGGCCATACGCGGCCGTAAGCTGCTTGCGGTGCAGGCCCCGTCCGTTGCCATATTTTTGCGACTTGCGTGCCTGCAGCTCGGCAAACTGGCGCGCGTAGCCCGCAAAGCGCTGCGCTTCATCGGGTGCCACCACTTCTTTCCACTGGGTGCTGGGGGCGTTGGACATGTGCATGAGCCACCTTGGTTAAAAGCCAGGCGGCATGGTAGCGCGGCACGGGCCTCCCATGCCACCCCACTACGGGCCTTCAACGACTGACGAAGCGGTACACGATGGCGCCCCGCACCACCTCGCCCGGCTGCCACCAGCGCACCGGAAAGCCTGTGTGGTTGGGCGCATCGGGGTACTCCATGGGCTCCAGGCAGATACCGTCGCCCGGCTGCCACAGCCAGCCGCCCTGCCCCGCACCACGCCCCAGGTCCCGGGCGGGGTCGGCCTTGAGGCCGTGGCCTGCATACACCTGCACGCCAGGGGCGGTGCTCCAGACCTCCATCGCGCGGCGGCTCACCGGCTCGCTCAGCAGCGCAGCCAGGCGCAAGCCCGGTGGCGTGATGGATGACGACGGAGGGGCAAGGGGCGGAGCCTGTTCGTCCAGCACCAGGTAGTGGTCCAGCCCGCCCGCCACAGCCAGCTGCTCATGGGGTGTTGCGATGGCATCCGCCACACGGCGGGGCTGGCGGAAGTCGAACGGCGTGCCCTGCACGGCCGCTAGCGCGCCGGTGGGGCACACATCAGCGGCCAATGGCACGTAGCGGCTGGCGGGCACCTGCAGGGTGTGGCCGTGGGTGCTGCCCTGGCCTGCCAGGTTAAAGAACGCATGCCCGGTGAGGTTGAGCACCGTGGGCGCATCCAGCACCTCGGCCGTCCAGGCCATGTGCAGCGCGTTGTCGGCCGTGACCTGCAGGTGGAGCCGCACGCGCACCGTGCCTGGCACCCCGTCGTCTTCGGTGCGGAAGGTGTGGCTCAGGGTAAGTGCATCAGCCTGTACCTGCTCCACCGCAAACACCTGAAAGCGGCTGCCGCGCGGCCCGCCATGGTGGTGGTGTGGCCCGCTGTTGGTGGGCAATTGCCGGTGCGATCCGTCAGGCAGGGTCAGCGTGCCGGCACGCAGCCGCCCCGCCCAGCGGCCAATGAGTGCGCCCATGGAGAGCTGGCCTTCCAGGTAGCCCTGCAGGCTGTCGTAGCCCAGCGCCACATCGGCCAGGCCACCTTGACCGTCGGGCACCGCCACCTGCACCAGGCGGGCGCCATAGTTGCTCACGGCCACCTGAAGGCCGCCGGGGCTGCGCAGGGTGAACAGGTCCGTGCGCTGGCCGTGCAGCTCTTGTTGAAACGCTTCGCGGGAAAGTGTGAAAGCCATGCGCCGAGTCTATTTGGTGGCACTGGCCGTATCACGCGTGACGAGCCAGATGCCCACACACACCAGCACCAGGGCCAGCAGGTTTTTCCACTCCCACAGCGCTTCGCCCAAAAACAGCGCCGACAGCGCCGCGCCGAAGACCGGCACGGTGAAGTTGAACACCGTGACCTGACTCACCCGGTTGTGCTTGAGCAAAATGCTCCACAGCGAAAAAGCGGCCGACGACAGCAGCGCCAGATACACCAGCAGCACGGTCGAGCCTGATGTGAAGCCTGTGAGCGCCCCCCCCAGCGCCCCGCCGATGGCCAGCAGCGCCACACCGCCCAGGCCCAGTTGCCAGCCCGTCATCACCACCGAGTCCATGCGCTGCGACACCTGCTTGCCGTAGATGCTGGCGGCGGCCAGCACCAAGGCGGCGATGACAACGAAGCCTTCGCCCAGCAGCGTGAAGTCCAGGTCCAGCGTGCCACGCCCCAGGTTCACCACCATCACGCCCGCAAAGCCCACCAGGCAGCCCCAGAGCTTGGCGTGGCTCAGGCGGTCGTTGTGGTAGACCCAGTGCGCCAGCAGCACGCTGAAGAAGGTGCCCGTGGCATTCATGATGGAGCCCTTGACGCCCGTGGTATGCGCCAGGCCCACGTAGAAGAACACGTACTGCAGCGTGGTCTGCGCCAAGCCCAGCACCACCAGCTGGCGCCCTGCCCCGGGCCCCAGGCCCCAGATGGCCTTGCGCGTGGCCATGGCCCAGGCCAGCAGGATCAGCCCGGCCCCCAGAAACCGCCAGCCTGCGAATACGAGCTGCGTGGGGATGTCATTGCGTGAGATGCCGAACCAGGCATAGCCGGTCTTGATGGCGGGGTACGAGCTGCCCCAGAGCAGGCAGCACAGCAGCGCCAGCGCCACCACGACCTTGCGGTCGGAAAAACGGGTGTGACCCATGAGAAACGGTCTTTCAAGGACAACAGCCCTTGCAGGCAAGGGCTGTTGGAGGGGAAACAAAAGGGGCCATAGCCCCTAAAACTTCAGGTCACCGGCGCCGGGTTGAAAAGCACCAGCGCGTTGTGCAGCTGCCATTGCTCGGCCCAGGTCTTCTTGCGGCCGCTGGCCACGTCGAGCAGCAGGTGGAACATCTCCCAGCCCAGGTCTTCGATGGTGGCCTCGCCATCAGCGATCTTGCCGGCATTGATGTCCATGAGGTCGTGCCAGCGGCGCGCCAGGTCAGTGCGCGTGGCCACCTTGACCACCGGGCATTCGGCCAGGCCGTAGGGCGTGCCCCGGCCCGTGGTGAACACGTGCAGGTTCATGCCCGCAGCCAGCTGCAGCGTGCCGCAGATGAAGTCGCTCGCGGGCGTCGCGGCGTACACCAGGCCGCGCTGGTCGCGGCGCAGCTTCTCGCCCGGGGCCAGCACGTGAGCAATGGGCGCGCTGCCGCTCTTGATGATGGAGCCCATGGCCTTCTCGGCAATGTTCGACAGCCCGCCCGCCTTGTTGCCGGGCGTGGTGTTGGCCGCGCGGTCCACACGACCCCGGTCCAGATAGCGGTCGTACCAGCCCAGCTCCCGCACGATGGATTCGGCCACTTCGGGCGTGGCTGCGCGGCTGGTGAGCTGCTCCACGGCGTCGCGCACCTCGGTGTTCTCGCTGAACATCACCGTGGCGCCCGCGCGCACCAGCAGGTCGGCGCAGAAGCCCACGGCCGGGTTGGCGGTGACGCCGGAGAACGCATCGCTGCCACCGCACTGCACACCCAGCACCAGCTCGCTGGCGGGGATGGTCTCGCGGCGGCGCGCGTTCAGGCGCTCCAGGTGGGGACGCGCGCTTTGCACAATGTGGTCGAGCATGGACATGAAGCCCACATGTTCGTCGGCCTGCAGGCACACCGTCTCGGGGCCCAGAGCCGCATCGCGCTCGTCGGTGATGGGGAAGCTGCCCGGGGGCAGAAGGCGGTCGGGCTGAAGCTTTTCGCAGCCCAGGCTCACCACCATGACCTCGCCCCCAAAGTTGGGGTTGAGGCTGATGTTGCGCAGCGTGCGGATGGGGATGATGGCGTCGGGTGCATCAATGGCCACGCCGCAGCCATAGGTGTGCTCCAGGCCGATCACGTCATCCACATGGGGGTACAGAGGCAGCAGCTCGGCCTTGATGCGGCGCACGGCCTGCGCCACCACGCCGGCCACGCACTGCACGGTGGTGGTGATGGCCAAAATGTTGCGCGTGCCCACCGAGCCATCGGCATTGCGATAACCCTCGAAGGAGTAGCCCGTGAGGGGTTCGAGCACCGGGGGCTTCACGGTGGCCATGGGCAGGCCTTCGAGCGCTCGGGCCGAGGGCATCTGCAGCAGGCGCTCGTGTACCCAGCTGCCGGCTGCGATGTCTTTGAGCGCATAGCCGATGGGCACGTTGTAGCGGCGCACCACGCCGCCTTCAGGGATGTCTGCCAGCGCCACCTTGTGGCCCTGCGGCACCTTGTCGCGCAGCGTGATGCCTGCGCCCGGCACATCGGCTGGCAGCAGGGTGCCTGCAGGCAGGCCACCGTCGTTGGCGACGATGGCGACGTTGTCTTCCGCATGCATGCGGATGGTCAAAGGACTGCTCATCTCAGTGTTCCATGGCGCAAGGCGCCGTCAGCGGCCGGCAAAATCGGCGGAGCGCAAGCCAGTGCACCCGTGGAACTGGCTTCGCCAGGCCACTGGGTGCGTCCTCCTCCCGAAGGAGAGGGGGAAGACGCGAAGCGGCTCAGGGGGTGCCTCCTTTCAGCACCAGGTCCGGCAGCCACATCGAAAACTGGGGCACATAGGTCACCAGCATCAGCGCCACGATGAGCGCACTGTAGAACGGCCAGATGGTCTTCATCACCTCACCCACCGACACGCCCCCGATGGTGCAGCCGATGAACTGGGTGGTGCCCACGGGTGGCGTGTTCAGGCCCAGAGCGCAGTTGATGAGCATGACGATGCCGAACTGCTCGGTACTCATGCCGAACTGCTGGCAGATGGGCAAAAAGATGGGCGTGCAGATGAGGATGGTGGCCGCCATGTCGAGAAAGGTGCCCAGCACGAACAGGATGATGTTCACCGACAGGAAGATCACCCAGGGCGAGGTGCTCATGGACTTGAGCGCATCACCGGTGAGCTCAGCCACGCCGTACAGGCCGATGAGGTAGCCGAACATGGACGAGATGCCAATGAGCAGCAGCACCGTGCCCGTGGTCTTGACGGCCTTGGACGCGGCCTTGAGGAACTGCTCGCGCGTGAGCTTTTTGTAGACGAAGACCGAAAGAATCAACGCCCACAGCACCGCCACCGACGCCGACTCGGTAGCGGTGAACGCCCCCGACAAAATGCCCGCGATGATGATGACCACCACCGCCAGGCCGGGCACCGAGGCGCGGAACGAGATCCACACAATCTCCCAGCCCGGGAAGGTGCCAGCGGGGTAGCCGCGCTTGACGGCTACGAAGTAGGCGGCTGCGAGATTGCAGATGGTCAGCAGCAGGGCCGGCACGATGCCCGCGAGGATCAGCGCCGCAATGCTCACCTTGCCACCAGCAGCCAGCGTGAAGATGATCAGGTTGTGCGACGTGGGCATGAGCGCGCCTACCAGCGAGGCGTGCGTGGTCACGTTCACCGCGTAGTCGGCGTGGTAGCCCTCTTTCTTCATCTGCGGAATGAGCACCGCGCCCATGGCCGACACGTCGGCCACCGGCGAGCCCGAGACGCCGCCAAACAGCGTGCAGGCCAGCACATTGCTCATGCCCAGGCCGCCACGCACATGGCCCGCCACGCTCTTGGCAAAGTTGACGATGCGGTCGGCAATGCCGCCATACATCATGATCTCGCCCGCGAAGATGAAGAACGGGATCGCCAGGAACGAGAACGGGTTCATGCCCGAAATCATCTGCTGGAAGCCCACGGCCAGCGGCAGGCCTTCGTACAGGATGGTGGCCAGCGAGGACAGGCCGATCGAGAACGCCACGGGCACGCCCAGCAGCAGCAGCAGCGTGAAGCTCACGCACAGGATGGTCAACGCCATGATGGTGATGGAATTTTTATGAAGACGTTTAAGGAGCGGGCTTAGAGGCTGGGAATTCCTTGGCCGTGCCCGAAAGGCGCGCCACAACGCTCCGGATCTAGGCGCAAAGCGCAGCCATAGCCAGCGCTATGGCGAGCATTTGCAACGACGAGCCGGTGCGTTTTGGCGTGCAAGGCGGGCATGGACAAGCGATTCCCAGTCTCTTTAGTGCCAGGCAGGCTCGACTTCAACGCCACGCAGGATGGCGATGATGTGTTCCAGCGAGAACATGGCTACCAGCACGCCGGCCATGGCGGGCGGCACGTACTTGAAGGCTTCGGAGATGCCCAGCGTGGGAATCTTGTAGGGCGCCACGGATTCAGCCAGCACACCGCAGTTCCAGGCCATGACGATGCCGAACAGCAGCACCAGGGCGTGGATCAGCAACTCGAGCTTGGTGCGCAGCCAGTCGGGCGCCAGCACCAGGAAGGATTCGAGGCCGATGTGGCCCGCATCACGCACGCCCACGGCCATGCCCAGCATGGTCACGTACAGCACCAGCAGCACGGCACCGCTCTCGGCCCAGGTGGGGGTGTCGTTGAAGATGTAGCGGCCGATGACCTGGTAGAGCACGGCGCACACCAGGAGGACAAGCCCCCCCACGCCAAGCTTCAGGCAGGTGCGCGCGATGAAGGCACAGAGTCGCGTGTACATAGAAGGAACATTCAGAAGACAAACAAAGAAACCTGCCGCCGGGCGTCGGGCCCTGCGGCAGGGATGGCCAGGGTCACTGGACCGCGTCGATGCGCTTGACCATGTCCTGGAGCTTGGGGTCCTTCAGGAACTTGTCGTACACCGGCTTCATGGCCGCCTTGAAGGGCGCCTTGTCCACTTCCACGATGTCAGCGCCACCAGCCTTGACGACGGCCAGCGACTTCTCCTCCCGCTCGTCCCAGAGCTTGCGCATGTACACCACCGACTCCTTGGCGGCTGCTCGGATCGCCTTTTGCTCGTCGGCGCTCAGCTTGTCCCACACGCGCTTGCTGAACAGCAGGATCTCGGGCGCCATGGAGTGCTCGGTCTTGTTGAAGTACTTGGCCACTTCGAAGTGGCGCGAGCTTTCGTAGCTGGGGTAGTTGTTCTCGGCGGCATCCACCAGGCCCGTCTTGAGTGCGGTGTAGACCTCACCAAAGGGCATGGGGGTGGCGTTGGCGCCCATGGCTTCGAGCAGCGAAACCCACAGGTCGCTCTGTTGCACACGCACCTTCAGGCCCTTCACGTCGGCCAGGGTCTTGATGGGCTTCTTGACGGTGTAGATCGAGCGTGCGCCGGAGTCATAGAACGCCAGGCCCACAAAGCCCTGCGATTCGCAGTCCTTCAGGATCTCGTCGCCGATGGCGCCGTCCAGCACCTTGCGCATGTGCTCCTTGTCGCGGAACAGAAACGGCATGGTGGGCACCATGGTGGCAGGACAGATGTTGTTCATGGGCGCGACGTTCACGCGCGTCATGGCGATGGCGCCCAGTTTGGTCTGCTCGATGGTGTCCTTCTCGATGCCGAGCGAGCCCTTGGCGTACACCTTGATGCTGTGCTTGCCGCCGGTGGCCTTGGACAGCGTCTCGCCCATGTGGCGCACGGCCAGCACGGTGGGATAGTCCTCGGGGTGGATGTCGGACGAGCGGAACTCGGTGGCCTGCGCGGCCAGGCTGCCAAGCAGGATGCCGGCGGCGATGGCCACGCGGCCAAAGAGGTGTGGAACGTTCATGGTGCTTTGTCTCCTGGGTTGAATGGGGTTGGCGCGCTGCGCTCACGCGCTCTGGTACGGGGCTTCTGCGAGCCCTTGGGCGCCCGGGCGGGTCACGAAGACCGCGCCGCCGTGGGCTGTATCGTTGCCCTGCGGCTGGCCGGGGCGGATGGAGGTGATGAACAGCAGGTCCATGTCGGGCCCGCCAAAGCTGCACATCGAGGGCTTGCTGACCTGCACGGCCAGCGAGCGGTCCAGCACGCCCGATGGCGTGAAGCGATGCACCAGGCCTGCATCGTTGGCGCAGATCCAGTAGCAGCCGTCGGTGTCGATGGCAGCGCCGTCGGGCCGGCCCGGCAGTTCGCGCATGTCCACGAACTCGCGGCGCGGCCCCAGGCTGCCGTCGTCGTGCAGGTCCAGCGACCAGATTTTCTGCACACTGGGGTGGCTGTCGCTGAGGTACATGGTGGCGCCATCGGGGCTGAAGGCAAGGCCGTTCTGGGTGACCAGGCTCTGCACCTGCGGCGCCGAGAGGCCGCGGGCATCCTGCCGGTACAGGCCGCCCGCAGGCTGGGCCAGCGACATGTCGCGCACCATGGTGCCAGCCCAGAAGCGCCCCTGGCGGTCACAGCGGCCGTCGTTGAAGCGCATGCCGGCTTGCGGGTGCTGCACGGCAGAGATAAGGGTGCAGACCAAAGTGCCGTCGTCGGCAGGCTGCAGGTGGAAGACGCCGGTGTCCATGCCGGCGATGAGCCCACCGCTCGCATGCAGCGCAATACAGGCCAGCCGCTCAGGGGTCGTCCAGCTCATCAGTTGCCGATCGGCCCAGCGCAGGCGGCGCAGCGCGCGGCCTTCAATGTCGACCCAGTACAGCGCCTGCTCGGCAGGGCTCCACAGCGGGCTTTCGCCCACCTGGTCCTGGTGGTGAGGCAGCAAGAGTTCCATCGGCTCGCTCACTCGAACGGACCGGTGCGCACAAACGGCCCGCCCTGGAAGATCACGGCCGGGTCTGTCAGGTCGGGCTGCGGGTCTGCGGCCTCCACCTTGGCGCGGAAGGGCTCGGAGCTGTCTTGCGGGCGGTAGCCGATGTGGCGGGCGAGTGTGTTGTCCCACCAGGTGGTGGTGTTGTCGCCCATGCCATAGATGATGCTGTGACCCACCACCGGCGCCGTGAGGCTGGCCACCACCAGGCGCTCCAGGTCGTCGTAGCTCATCCAGGTGGCCAACATGCGGCGGTTGCGCGGCTCGGGGAAGGAGGAGCCGATGCGCAGGCACACGGTTTCGATGCCGTAGCGGTCAAAGTAAAAGCGCGAGAGGTCCTCGCCAAACGCCTTGGACAGGCCATACAGGCCATCGGGCCGTGCCGGGTCGCGCAGGCCCACCACTTCGTCCTGGCGGTAAAAGCCGGTCACATGGTTGGAGCTGGCAAACACCACGCGCTTGACGCCTTGCTTGCGAACGGCCTCATAGAGGTTGTACGCCCCCACGATGTTGGCCTGCAGGATGGGGTCCCAGGGCTGCTCGGTGGACACGCCCCCCAGGTGCACCACGGCGTCCACCCCTTCGAGCAGCGGCAACATGGCACTGGCGTCTTCCAGCCGCGCGGGGCGCAGTTCTTCGCCCGGCGCCTCGTTGCCCAGGTCGGCGATGTCGGACAGGCGCAAGGTGGTGCAGTACGCCTTCAGGCGCGTGCGCAATTCACGCCCCAGTCCGCCAGCGGCCCCGGTCAATAACAAGCGTTGAAAACGGATCGGTGTCGGGTGACAGGGCATGGCTTTTGCGGAGGTTCTTGGTACAGTGGCGTTACAAGTGGTTGAACGTCATCAGTTGTCATACAACGAGGAGGCAATGTACTCCTTTCAACCCGTCCAACACATAGGGATAACACCGAGACATGAGCACCGACATTGCCCCACGCCGCAAGCCCCGCACCCTGGCCCTGGAGCTGGTGGACTCCCTGGGTGACCGCATCCGCGACGGGCGCCTGGCACTGGGCGACAAGCTGCCCACCGAGGCCGCGATCATGGCCGAGTTCAACGTCAGCCGCACGGTGGTGCGCGAGGCCATTTCCAAGCTGCAGGCGTCCGGCCTGGTGGAGACACGGCATGGCATCGGCACGTTTGTGCTGGGCCTCGGGCAGGCCCCTGGCTTCAAGATCACCCCCGACCAGTTCAGCACCCTGCGCGATGTGATTGCGGTGCTGGAGCTGCGCATCGGCGTAGAAACCGAAGCCGCTGCGCTGGCAGCGCAGCGCCGCACCCCCGCCAACCTCAAGACGATGCGCGAGGCGCTGGACGCCGTGGCAGCGGCCGTGGACGCCGGGCGCGACGCGGTGGCGGCGGACTTTCAGTTTCACCTGGAGATCGCGCGCGCCACGCAGAACAGCCACTTTGCCGAGCTGATGGGCACGCTGGGCAGCATGATCATTCCGCGCGCGCGGCTGGATTCGGTGGAGGCCCCCAATGACGAGCGCAGGCAGTACCTGCGCCGGGTGAATGGCGAGCACGAAAGCATCTACGACGCCATCGTGGGCCAGGACCCCGACGCCGCCCGCGCTGCCATGCGCACCCACCTGGCCAACAGCCGCGAACGCAGGCGGCGCGCGCAGGCAGAGGCCGGCTGAAGACCGGAGGACCCGGCGATGCCGTCCACCCTGCGCGTCGACCTGTCACCCTGCGGGTCTGATGCGCCAGACAGGCCCATCGGGCCCAGGCGGCTGGGAGTGATCCCATGAGTAGTTACCCGAAGTACCCATGGATGCGCTTATGTTGTACGATGACATACAACAAATCCACTATTGCCCCGCATTGGTACCCCAAGTGGCCTGGATGGGCGCCGCCCGCAGCGGACAGCGCTCTCGGCCACGCCGTCCTGGCCCCTGGGCTTTGATCCGACTTTCTTCAACCACCCACCCTTTCACACCACCACCGCCATGCACGCAAACCTGATCGCCGGCAACTGGACCGAAGGCGTCCGCACGTACCAGAACACCAACCCCTCCGACACGCGCGACGTGATCGGCGACTACGCCGTGGCCAGCCGCGAGCAGGCACTCGACGCCGTGGCCGCAGCACACGCGGCCTTCCCGGCCTGGAGCCTGTCCACGCCCCAGCAGCGCTTTGACATCCTCGACGCGGTGGGCAACGAGATCATTGCCCGCAAGGCAGAGTTGGGCGACCTGCTGGCCCGCGAAGAAGGCAAGACCCTGCCCGAAGCCATCGGCGAAGTGGGCCGCGCGGCGGCCATCTTCAAGTTCTTCGCGGGCGAGGCGCTGCGCCCTGGCGGCGAGATGATCCCGTCCGTGCGCCCCGGCGTGGGCATCGAGATCACACGCGAGCCGCTGGGCACCATCGGCATCATCACGCCGTGGAACTTCCCCATCGCCATCCCGGCCTGGAAGATCGCCCCCGCCCTCGCGTACGGCAACACGGTGGTGTTCAAGCCCGCAGAGGTGGTGCCGGGCTCTGCCTGGGCGCTGGCCGACATCCTGCACCGCGCGGGCCTGCCCGCCGGTGTATTCAACCTGGTGATGGGTCGCGGTTCAGACGTGGGCGCCGTGCTGCTCGAAGACGAGCGCATTGCGGGCGTGAGCTTTACCGGCTCCGTCGGCACGGGCCAGCGCGTGGCCGCCGCGTGCGTGCCGCGCGGCGCCAAGGTACAGCTGGAGATGGGCGGCAAGAACCCGTTTGTGGTGCTGGACGACGCGGACCTGAATGTGGCCGTGGGCGCGGCCATCAATAGCGGCTTCTTCTCCACCGGCCAGCGCTGCACCGCCAGCAGTCGCGTGATCGTGACCGAGGGCATCCACGACCGCTTCGTGGCCGCCATGGTCGAAAAGATGAAGACCCTGAAGGTGGACGACGCCCGCAAGGCCGGCACCGACATCGGCCCCGTGGTGGACGACCGCCAGCTCGCACAAGACCTGGAATACATCGCCATCGGCCAGCAGGAAGGCGCCAAGCTCGCCTACGGGGGCGAAGCGCTGGAGAAGAACGCCGACGGCGCGCCCGGCTACTACCTGCGCCCCGCCCTGTTCACCGAGACCACGCCCGGCATGCGCATCAACCGCGAAGAGATCTTCGGCCCCGTGGTGAGCGTGCAGCGCGTGAAGAACTACGAAGAGGCGCTGGCCCTGGCCAACGACACGCTCTTCGGTCTGGCCAGCGGCATCGCCACCACCAGCCTCAAGCACGCCACGCACTTCAAGCGCCACGCGCAAGCCGGCATGGTGATGGTGAACCTGCCCACAGCGGGCGTGGACTACCACGTACCATTCGGTGGCCGCAAGGGCAGCAGCTACGGCCCGCGCGAGCAAGGGCGCTACGCGGCCGAGTTCTACACCACGGTGAAGACCGCCTACACGCAGGCCTGAGGCGGTCGCGACACTAGCCTGCGCCCACTACGTCACTCCAGCCCCGGAGTGACGGGGCCAGGCGCCTGCACTGCGCTGGCGCGCACGGGCATCGCAAAGGTCATTCGCCAACGGTTTTCAGCCGGCGGTTTAAACAACGAAGTGCACGTTGCCAAAAGGTAGGCCCAGACAAGTAA
>NZ_JBMDJH010000018.1:0-104391 GCF_057809085.1 Acidovorax sp. FG48
AAAGTGACCCCACTTACACTGGGGACTGGCGCACTTCGTTGTTGAAACCGCCCACTATAAATTGGCTGCGGCAGCGGCCTTGCGCCCCCGGCCTCGGCCTGCGCCGGTTTTGGCCGCAGGTGCGCCCATAGCGCGCTGGGCCTGCAGGCGGCGCAGCAGCTCTGCGGCGGGCTCATCGTTCGGGTGTTGCGGCACCAGCTCGCCACGAAACGCCTTGGCCAACAGCGCGGGGGTCAGGCGCGTGGCGGCGGTCTGCGCCTGGGCCAGGCGGGCTTCGAGCCGGTCGGCAAAGGCGAAAAGGGTTTCTACGCGGCGGACGATTTCGGTTTGTTCTTCGGTGGGAGGAACAGGTACAGGGATCGTATTGAGATTTTTTTGATTCAGCTTGGGCTGGGCTGAGCCAGACACATAGGGAGTCAGATCGATTGAGTTGATGTAATAAGCAAGGTACTCGTCCGACGCACCGTCCTTGCATTTAAGGACATGGGCGTGGTTATTGACCCAGATTTTTCCGGTAGCTATGAAGGCGATGGGCTTGCTGCGTGTCACTAGGTTAGCGCCATCCTCGCCAATCAAAACAAACTTCCCCTCATGGGTAAAGCCATCAATGGTGTCGATAACGCCTGATGCACCGTAGTACGGATAAGCACCCCTGCGTTCGGTACGCAAAGTCTCGGAGATTGGCACGCGAGCACCATCGTGGTTTTCAACGTACTTTCCAAGCGGAATGACACGCCAAGTTTCATTAACGGCACGCCCACCTCTCCAATCCTCCGTCAACCGCCCCGAGGTGGCGGCGGCGAGGACAGATTGGCGGAAGCGTTTGAGCAGGGGGGTAACGCGGGCCAGGCGGGTGTTGACGGCGTCTACGCGGGTGAGGACGGTGTCGAGTTTGTCGGCGATGCGTTTTTGTTCGGCAGCTGGTGCGAGCGGAAACCGGAGTTCTTCCACATCCCCTTTTCGTAGTGATGGGACTGTTGTTGAACGAGCGCTTTCACCGAAATCGACCGTTCGCAGAAACTGATGAACGTATCGGTCGCTTACGCCCTCCATTGCCTTCACTGCCATGACGTTGTTATCGATCAAGCAGGGAGCTACCACAGTAGCACGCCTATTCAATCGAACCGCCTCACCAATCTTCGCAAAGACGGTGGAGCCGGGCACTAGAGGCTTACCTTTCAGCTTCTCGGCAATTTCATAAGTCACGTAGTGATTTGCAGTTTCTAGCTCACCTCGGTTGGCAAGCACGGCATGGGAAATATCTG
This sequence comes from Acidovorax sp. FG48, assembly GCF_057809085.1. Lineage (NCBI taxonomy): Bacteria > Pseudomonadati > Pseudomonadota > Betaproteobacteria > Burkholderiales > Comamonadaceae > Acidovorax > Acidovorax sp. FG48. Next base: position 1,266 of record NZ_JBMDJH010000018.1, read on the forward strand.
AGACCTTGAAAAAGGGCAGATCGCCAGAAGTGTGCCCCTGGTACTCGTTTGGAAAACCGACACCAGAAGTGACTTGCGCGACCTCTGACAACTTGATGTCAACCCAGCTGGTTGGAAGAGCGCTCATTCAGCCACCTCCCCCAACTCCGCCAATATCGCTTCCAGCTCTGCCACGGCGGCATTCAACTCCTCCACCGCCTCCCGCGCCAGCACGGCGGGTTCGGGCAAATCTGCCGCGTCTTCGGCGCTGTCGTCTTTGAGCCAGGCAATGTCCAGGCTGTCGCCGCGCTCAGATGCAATCCACTCGCGGCTGAAGCGGCGAAAGCGGCCTTGTTCGCCCTGGTCTTGCCTGGCTGCCTTGCCATTGGGGTCGGTGCCGTAGGCGGCCACAAAGTCGGCAAAGTGGGCGTTGGTGAGGGGGGTGCGTTTGCCAAACTTGGGGGCGTTGGCGCGCATGTCGTACACCCACACTTCCTGTGTGCTGCCGGTGGCGGCCTGGCTCACTTTCTCAAAAAACAGCACGTTGGTTTTGACGCCCTGGGCGTAGAAGATGCCGGTGGGCAGCCGCAGGATGGTGTGCAGGCGGCATTTGTCCATGAGGTCGCGGCGCACGTCGGCACCTACGCCGGCTTCAAACAGCACGTTGTCGGGCAGCACCACGGCGGCGCGGCCGCCGTCTTTGAGGTGGCGCACGATGTGCTGCAAAAAGGCCAGTTGCTTGTTGCTGGTGGCAAAGGTCAGGTCGTCGCGCGTGGGGCCGCCGCCGCCTTTGGCGGTGCCAAAGGGCGGGTTGCTCAGCATCACGTCGCTGCGGGGCAGGCTGCTGCCTGCGCTGGCCAGGGTGTTGCCCAGGTGCACCACGCCCTGGTCGTCGCCTTCCATGCCGTGCAGCAGGCAGTTCATCAGCGCCAGGCGGCGGGTGCTGGTGACCAGCTCCATGCCAATGAAGGCGTGGTTGCGCTGGAACTGGCGCTCGCGCTCGGTCAGGTCGTACAGGTTGTCGGTGCGTTCTTTGATGGCGCGGTCGGCCGCTATCAAAAAGCCGCCGGTGCCTGCGGCGGGGTCTTGCACCGTTTCGCCCGCCTGGGGCTGGATGACCTGGATGATGGTGTCGATGAGCGGGCGCGGGGTGAAGTACTGGCCTGCGCCGCTTTTGGTTTCGCTGGCGTTCTTCTCCAGCAGGCCTTCGTACAAATCGCCCAGGCCGTCGCGCTCGGCGCTGAACCAGTCAATGCCGTCGAGGCTTTTGACGAGCTGCTCCAGGTGGCGCGGTTCCTTCAGGCTGGTTTGCGCGTCGGCATAGATGGCGGCAATGAGGGGGTCGGTGCTTTGGCTGAGCTTGAGCAGCGCTTCTTTGTAGTACAGCAGCAAGTCCATGCCACTGCGCCGCGTGAACTCGCCCCAGCGGGCGTAGTCGGGCAGCTTGTGCTTTTGCAGCACGCCGCTTTCGGTGCTTTCGTGCTCCATTTTGATGAAGAGCAGCAGCACCAGCTCGGTGACGTAGTCGCTGTAGTTGATGCCGTCGTCGCGCAGCACGTCGCACAGGTTCCAGAGTTTCTGGACGATGTCTTGGGTGGTCATGGTTTTTTAGAGTGCAGAGAGGGGAATGGCCCAGAGGCCGTTGCCAAATGGCAGGGCATGGGTGCCGTCGTACAGCACGATGCCGGTGATGAAGTCGCTGCCCGCCAGCGCTTGCAAGCGTTTGAGGCCTTTGAAGTCTTGTGGGTTGACCTGAGCGGCAGCCTTGACTTCGATGCCGATGACTTGGCGCAGCGAGTCTTCCAGCACAAAGTCCACCTCCACCTGGTCTTTGTCGCGGTAATGTGAGAGGAACCACATGTCGGCACTGAGGGCGATGGCTTTGCGCAACTCGGCATACACCCACGTTTCGAGGGTTGCGCCCCAGCGATCGCGCTGCGTGAGCAAAAGATCTGGGGAAAGGCGTTGCAGCGTTGCCTGGAGCCCGGCATCCAGAAAGTGCAGTTTGGGCGTTTTGATGAGGCGGTTGCCTTCGTGGCGGCTCCACGCGGGCAGACGCTGAATCAGAAACAGGCGTTCAAGGATGGTGATGTATTTGTCCAGCGTGCGCGTGTTGAGCCCGAGTTGCGCGCCAGTTTGTGTGGCATTCAGGAGTTGACCGCATTGGGTGGCCAGAACGCTCAGCAGGCGAGGCATTTGGCTCAGGTGCTCAATCTGTGCGATGTCGCGCACGTCGCGCTCCACCAAGGTGGTGATGTAGTCCCGCGCCCAGGACTGGCGCCTTGCGCTGGTGGCCCGGCGCCGCATTTCCGGGTAGCCGCCCGCGAGTGCATGCTCCACCATGTTGGCTTTGCCAGCAACGGGGGGGATGGCCCAGTCGGTATGGGTGATTGGCCAGTCTTGCTGTTGTGCGCGTTGCAAAAAGTCGTTGGGGCGCCGCTGCAGTTCTGCCTGCGACAGGGGCAGCAGGGTGTGGACTTCCATGCGCCCCGCCAAGCTGTCGGCCATTTGCGGCAAGGCCAGTACGTTGGCAGACCCTGTCAGCAGAAAGCGACCGGGGCGCTGGTCTTCATCGACGGCCATTTTTAAAGCCAGCATGAGCTGCGGTGCTCGCTGCACCTCATCGATGATGGCCCTATCCAGCTGGCGAATCAGCCCCACCGGGTCTTGCTGCGCAAGAGCGGCCATGTTGGGGTCGTCCAGCGTGATGTAGCGCATGTCGCCCCCGAGCTGGCGTACCAGTGTGGTCTTGCCACATTGGCGTGGGCCATTGACCAGCACCACCCGCGTGTCCAGCAAGGATTCCTGAACGTTGTGGGTGAGGTGGCGCGGTATCCAGTCAGCCGAAGGGGATAAAGGGCTGTTCATGGGGGCTGGTTGCTGGGTATTGGTGCTCGTCCAATTGCGCATTGGAGTAGCGTCCAATCTTGTATTTCATTTGCGTCCAATTATGCAGTATGTATGCATCCAACCTTGTACTTAGGCCGCCTGCGGCCACAAACACGGCGTGATTTCAGTCAGCACCGGGTCCAGCGGGCGTAGTTGGGCATGGGGTTTGCAGAAGTTCACGCGTCCAGCCGGTGGTGGTTCAGAGTCCAGGTGTCCAAGGCCAGGTCGAGCAAGGCTTGCTGGCGCTGTGCGATGGCAGAGCCGTCCCACTGGGCGGTGCGGAAGTTGACCGCAGGCAGAGCAGCTAAACGGTTGACGGCCGTGTTCACTCCGATGGCAAAGGTGTGATCCAGCAGCTGGGTACTGAGCAAGCCTGACTTGGCGTATTCGGCCTGCTTGTCGGTGAACCAGGTGCCGTGCAGGTCGTTGTGCTTGTTGACGGCCTGGTTGATCACGCTCTCTAGCAAGGTGACGTTGCCCAGCCGGTACACATGGCCTTCATAGTCTGCACGGCTGGCGGCCAAAGCCGATGGAATGGCGCCATCGCGCGGCGTCTGGGGCAGGATGTGCTCGATCTGCAAGCCATCGATGTAGCGCAGGCCTTTCTGCGGGGTGTTGCACAGGGCGAGCAACTGGTTCTCCATACGACCGAGCACGTAGCGCAGGCGGTACAGGGGGTGGTAGTCGTTGTCGCGCAGGGCCAGGAAGCGCTGGCGAAACTCGCCCAGCTTGTCTTTCAGGTACGGCACGAGCGTGGCTTCGATGACGGGGGCGATCTCCGCCTCGGATTTCAGGCCGCGCAACTTGGCAGCCCATTGCACAAACAACCGCTCGTTGTTCTTGGCCTGTATGCCCAGGGTGTTGCTGTAGAAGAAAAAGCTTTCAATCTGCTGGGCAAGGTAGTTGATGGCTTCTGCGGTGCTGGTGTGGTCCAGCGCCAGCAGCAAGATCAGGTGCTGGCGCGACTTGACCTTGTTCATGAACCCGATGCGGGTGACGGAGGGGTAATCGCCGCCATCGTTCATCAGTTCGGTGGCGCGCACCAGATCGGCATAGCGACGCGCGCCCTTTTCCAGCTCCACGGCCAATTCATAAGGCGCCTGCTCGTAGCGCAGGCGCTGCTTGCCTTCAGCCGAAATGATCCATTTGTAAATCTCGTCCTCGCGCAAGATGCCGTCGTAGTAGCGCGCCATGAGGAAGTAGCGCAGGAACCGCAGCGGGCTGTCGCCTTCGCGGGCACGCTCCAGGTGGCCCGTGAGTTCTTTCCACTTGCCTTTGATGCGGTCGAAATCGTTGCCTTTGGCCTCTTTGAAAAGCAGGTTCTTGACCAGATCCATCGCGTTGAGGCCCGCGCCCCGCTGGTTGATGGTTTCAAAGATTTTCAGGGCACTGCTCAGGTTTTCAGACTCGATGACAACGAGGTCAATCTTGGTGAGGAAGTAGTACGCGTACTCTGCCAACACCCCCAGGCCCGCATCCAGATACTTTTGCAGATGCTGCTTGATGCGCTCGTAAGCAGCATGCATGCGTTCGATGGAAAGGGTGCTGCTGGGCGGGAGCGGCTTGCCCAGGATCAATTGCAGCAGGAAGTCTTTGCTTTCCTCGTACTGCAATTCCAAGCGCACTTGTACTTGCTTGGATTGCATGTCAAAGCTGGACAACCAGGCCTGGATGGTCTTGAGGTAATGCTCCTGGACTGCATCCAGCGGCTGACCGGTCAGCAGGTCACGCAGCGCGCACATGGTGATGACGGTGGTAGTGAGCCGTTGCTGGCCATCAATCACGTCATGTTTACTGCCGTTTTTGACAATGATGATGGAGCCGATGAAGTAGCTGCTGGGCGCTTTGGCGTCTGGGTCGAATTCATTGGCAATGTCTGCCAGAAACTGCTCTACCTGATCCTCAACTTCCCATACGTATTCCCGTTGGTAGTCGGGCACTAGAAAGTGGTAGTCCTTGAGCTTTTCGATGGTGTGAACCTGTGCTTTTACTTCCATGAAGCTTTACTCGATTGAATGGGAAAGAGGGCCAGACCGAGGGAATGTGCCTGGCGAATAAAACGCGGAGGTGTTGTTTACCCAAGCCTAGCCGGGCATGGCTGCGGATGGGTGAATCTCTACCGTCAAGCCCATGCGAAAGGCAGCCACGATGGACGGTGGCGTCAACACTCGTACGCGGGTGTTTGCTGGCAACGCTGGCGCTGGACTGTACCCATGAAATGACCAACGCCACAGCCCACCTGTGCCCAACAACAACGTGCGATCACCTTCTTGCACCATCGTCCCCACGGGTAGCTCGCCTATACAAGCGTCATAGGTGCGCTTGGCTTTGTCAGGGCCCACGCGCTCTGTGTGCAAGGCTGCATCGATTTGGGCGATGGGCAGGCGAGCCTGCGCGGTTGCCACCACCTGCTCGGGGCGGTTGGCAGCAGTCCAGATGCGATTGAACGCATCGTGCTTTTCACGCTGGCACACACGGCACGGGCGGTGACCTGCGGCATAGGCAGTGGCCTCGTCCAAAAAGAACAGTTCGGAATAAGTGCCCTGAGTGAAAGGTGAGCGCTTTTGAAAGCTGGCGCCCAAACAGCAAGTCACCCAGCTTTTGTTGGCCCAGCGGCGCACGATCTGGTCGCGCTCGTCGTGCAGGATGCCCCGATTGCCCATGAGGGTGCCGCGCGCGCGCACTGCGTGCAAAGCCCCGGTGGGGTCTACCTTGTTCTGGAGGGGCGCCGAGCGGGTCGAAGAAGTTGTCATTTTGAATACTGAATAAGCGGACTCAACGGAGACCAGCAATCAACACGATCACTTGCTGCGATCCATCAAGCTGAAAAGAACGTGCAATAAACAAAGTGAAGCGTAGAAAAATGCCGTGCGAACTCACTGCGGGCACGCGTCCAATCTGGAATAAGCACTATTCAAACAGCCTCTCACGCCGCCCTCGGCCACAACGATTCGGCCAGCTGGTCCATCACCCCATCGAGCTGGCCGCCCAGCAGTTTGTCGAGCTGCTTGGCGCCGCCGTCGGTGGCGAAGGCGTCGTTGACGAAGGCGTGGTCTAGCACCAGCTCGTGGCGCAGTTGTTTGCCCAGGCGGTCTAGCCACCGCAGTTGCACGGGCGTCCAAGCGCGGGACTGGCGGATGGTTTGCATGGCGGCCTGCACGCGCTGGTCAAACGGCACCAGCGCCTCGCCCAGGGCGGCCTGGCGGATGTAGGCCATGATGCCAGCGGCAATATCTTGGTTGCTTTGGTTGCGCCAGGCGGCTTTGAGTTTGGCTTCGGTGTAGCCCGCTTCGTCCAGCAGCAGGCGCACTTCTTTGAGCTGTGCGCGGGTGAGGTCTTTGGGGCGGTTGACGACCACCGACAGCGCGGCCGACTGGTTGAGCTGCTGGCGCACAAAGGCGGTGAAGCTGTCCAGGTAATCCGCTGGCTTGATGTAGCTGCCCCAGCTTTGCTCGCGCACCACCAGTTCATCGGTGTGGCCTGACAGCACGGGCATGTAGGCGGTGCCCAGCAGTTGGCGCACTTCGGCCAGTTGCTGCACCAGGCGGGTGTTGCGGCGCAAAAAGTCTGCCGCTGCGGCGGTGCCTTGTTCTTTGCCCAGCTGGTGCAGGTGGCGGTGCAGTTGCGCGGGGGGCACGCCCCATTGCTCTTGCAGTTGGGCCAGGCGCTCGCGCAGGGCGGGTTTCTTGTCGGCCTTGTGTTCGGCGTCGCGCAGCACGCGCATCACTTTTTGGCCGAGCTGGTCGAGCACGTCGTCGGCATGGGTGCGGCCTGGGCCGCTGCCGGGGGTGGTGTAGGCGGTGGGGTGGTTCAGCTCGTCCAGCAGCTGCTCCACCGTGACCTTGGGGTCTTTGACCAGGGGCTGCATGGTGTTGACGGCCTGCAGCGTGGCATACAAGTCCACAGGGTCGTAAATTTTGAACACGGTTTTGCCGATGGCGTCGCAGCGGCGGGTGGCGCGGCCAATCATTTGCTCGTACAGGATGCGCGACTTGACGCGGCGCATGAACACGAGGTGGCTGATGGCGGGCACGTCGATGCCGGTGGTGAGCAGATCGACGGTGATGGCGATGCTGGGAAAGCGCTCGTTTTTGTAGCGACGGATGAGCTGGTCGACCTTGTCCGAAGCGCCGGTGATTTTTTCGACCGCCGCCTGGTTGTAGCTCTCGCCGTACAGGTCGGCAAAGGCCTGGCCCAGCAGGCGTTTGACCATGTCGGCGTGGGCGTCGGTGGCGCAAAAAATCAGGGTTTTTTCCTCGCCCATCGGGTCCAGCTCTTGCGCGAGCTGCTGGCAGATGACGCGGTTGAAGTCTTCGTTGATGACGCGGCGGTTGAAGGATTCGAGCTCGAAATGCAGCTCGTCTTCCAGCTCGGCGGATTCGATTTCGCCGGTGGAGAGGTTCAGCGCCTCAACCTGCTGGCCTTTGTCGAAATGGATGCCGTGGCGGCTGAGCAGGGTTTCGTAGCGAATGGGCGGCTCGTGGTCGATGAGCCAGTCGTCGGCTACGGCTTCGCGGTAGCTGTAGGTGTAGACGGGTTTGCCAAAGATGTCGGTAGTGTGCTTGGCGGGCGTGGCCGTGAGGCCGATTTTGGCGGCGTCGAAGTAGTCGAGCACGCGGCGGTAGCTGCTGAGGTATTGGGCCGGGTCGCGCAGGGCCTGCTCGCCTTCGGTCATGTCCTGGTCCAGCGTGTAGCCCCGGTGGGCTTCGTCCACGATGATGCAGTCGAACGCATCGAGCGGGGGCGGTGCATCGCTGGCAAAAATGCGGCGCACCATGGCCTGCACGGTGGCCACCTGCACGCGGGTTTCGGCCTCGGCGGCCATGTCGCCCAGCTCGGCCACGTTGTAGATTTTGGACAGGGGCATGCCGCCTTCGAGCGGGGCTTCGTTGAAGGCGTCTTGCGCCTGGTCGCCCAGCGCGGTGCGGTCTACCAAAAACAGGATGCGGCGAAAGCGCTCAGCCTTCAATAACCGGTACATCAAGCCAATGATGGTGCGCGTTTTGCCGGTGCCGGTGGCCATGGCCAGCAGGCATTGCGACTGGCCTGCGGCCAGGGCGTGCTCCACAGCGGCAATCGCGTGCTGCTGGTAGTCACGCAGGCGCAGGTAGGCATAGCCTTCTTGCTGCAACTTGGCCTCGGCCGTGGCACGGCTGCGCCTCAGTAGGTCGAGCAGGCCATCGGGCGTGTGAAAGCCTTGCAGCGGGCGCGCCAGTTGCGCGGGGTGGCGCAGGTCACGAAACCAGGTGCCGCTGGCCTCGGGGCTTTGCTTGACGAGCGGGCGGCCATTGCACGAGTAGGCAAACGGCAGAGCAAAGTGCTGGCCCGCGCCATCGGGCCAGGGCTCGGCGCGGCCTTCGGTGGCCCAGGGGGCGGCCCATTCAGCATCCATGGGCAGGCCGCGTGCGTAGCGTTCGGCCTGGGCCATCTTGCCCGCCACGTTCACGTTCAGGCGCTTGGCCTCTACCGCGGCCACGGGTGTGAGGCCCGCAAACAGCACGTAGTCGGCGCTTTGGCGGCCCTGGGTGGGCCACTCGGCAATGGCGAGGTGGCGGTGGCGCTCGGGGCGCGTGCCCTGGGCGTGGGTCAGGCGGGCGCTGTCGGCCTCCCAGCCGGCGTCGCGCAGCATTTGGTCGATGAGCAATCGGGTGGAGGCTTCGTCCATGGCCACCTGCTGCGCGGCCTGGGCCGAGCGCTCGGCCCACAGGCGCAGGGCGGCGGCGTCGCCCTTGGCAGGGTCGGCATCGGGCGGGGTGCGCGGGCGCTCGTCCAGCGCTTTTTGCAACTCGGCCAGGCGCTGGCTGGCGTCTTCGGCCAGTTGCTCGTAAATGGCGCGCTCTTCCTGCGCGCGCAGGGCCATGTCGCGCTCTTGGGCGGCCTGTGCTTCGAGCAGTTGGGTCAGTTCTGCCTGCGCAGCCTGGGCGGTTTGGGTTTGCTGCAACTGGCCTTGCAGCGCAGCGATTTGCTGCTGCAGGGTGACGAGCTTTTGGCTGGGGTCGTCGGGCAAAACAAACGGGCCGGGCTTGAACTGCGGCGCACTGCCGAAAGTGCGGTGGAACCACAGGGCCAGTTCGCGGGCCAGCTTGATGGATTCAAGCCCTTCGCGGTAGCCAATGCGGTGGTTGACCTGGTGCGCCGCCTCGTTGCCGCGCTGGCGCAGCGCGTGCAGTATTTGGCGCACCTGCGGGTCCAGGCCCAGGCGCTGATCCACAGCGCGCAGCAGCTCGGCCTGGGTGCTTTGGCCGACGCTGAGGCCAATGCGCTCTGCTACTTCTTGGGTGAGGCTTTCGGCCAGCAGGCGGAGTTTGAGGACGCAACTGGCGGGGTCGTAGGGGTAGAGGCGTTCGGCGGTGGCGCCCAGTTCGGCCAGCAATGGCGAATGAGAAACCAGAAAGCTGAAGTTGCTTGCACTCATGAAGGCTGGGGGGAGTCGCACGTTGAGACGAGTGGGCAGCATACCCGCCCCCTTCACACGCCGCCTCACACTTTTTGCGCAAAGCCCCCAAACCCTCGCTTATTCGACCACCGTCAGCTTGGCCACCGACAGCGCCAGCCACTTGGTGCCGTGGCGCGGAAAGTTGACCTGCGCACGCGCGTCGTCGCCGGTGCCTTCAATGGCCAGCACCTTGCCCTCGCCAAACTTGGTGTGAAACACGGCAATGCCCACGCGCAGGCCGTGCGATGGCGCAGCCTTCTGCGCAGGCACTGGGGGGCTGGCAAATGTCTCAGACTTGAAGCCAAAGTGGCCTCTAGCGCTAGATCTGTATGCGCTACCAGCTCCTGAATTAGTAGCAAAACTGGGCGCATACGAGCCAAAGCCCTGCTGCTTGGGCGTGATCCACTTGAGGGCCGCTTCGGGCAGCTCGTCAAAAAACCGGCTCTTGATGTTGTAGCGCGTCTGCCCGTGCAGCATGCGCGTCTGCGAGTGGCTCAGGTACAGGCGCTTGCGGGCGCGGGTGATGGCCACGTACATCAGGCGGCGCTCTTCCTCCAGGCCGTCGCGGTCGCTGGCCGAGTTCTCGTGGGGGAACAGGCCCTCTTCCATGCCGCCGATGAACACGCAATCGAACTCCAGGCCCTTGCTGGCGTGCACCGTCATGAGCTGCACCGCGTCTTGCCCGGCCTGGGCCTGGTTGTCGCCCGCCTCTAGCGCGGCGTGGGTCAGGAAGGCCGCCAGGGGCGAGAGGGTTTCGCCGGTGTCGGCGTCCACGATGCCGGGCACGGCGGGTTTCAGAGGTTCGTCCAGCACCGGAGCGTTGGGGTCCAGCCCTTGGCTCACGGCGCTTTGGGTGAGCGGCGTGCCGTGCTCGTCCAGCGGCAGCGCCACCGCGTCACGGCCAAAGCCCTCTTGCGTGACAAAGCTCTCGGCGGCGTTGACCAGTTCCTCCAAGTTCTCGATGCGGTCGGCGCCTTCCTTCTCGGTGCGAAAGTGCTCCACCAGCCCCGTGGATTCGAGCATCTGCTCGATGATGCCGCGCAGGTTCAGCCCTTGGGTCTGCTCGCGCAGCACATCGACCATGGCGACAAACGCGCCCAGGTTGGCGCCCGCCTTGCCGGGCACAGCGCTCACCGCGTCGTGCAGCGAGCAACCTGCGGCGCGGGCAGCGTCCTGTAGCACCTCGATGCTGCGCGCGCCAATGCCGCGCGGCGGGAAGTTGACGACGCGGGTAAAGCTGGTGTCGTCGTGCGGGTTCTCCAAGAGGCGCAGGTAGGCCAGCGCGTGCTTGATTTCGGCACGCTCAAAAAACCGCAGTCCGCCGTATACGCGGTAGGGCACGCTGGCATTGAACAGTGCCGATTCGATCACCCGGCTTTGCGCGTTGCTGCGGTAGAGCACGGCGATTTCCTTGCGCTCAAAGCCGTCGCTCCGCACCAGCTGCTTGATCTCGTCCACCATCCACTGCGCCTCGGCCAGGTCAGAGCTGGCCTCGTACACGCGCACCGGCTCGCCAGCGCCCTGCGTGGTGCGCAGGTTCTTGCCCAGGCGGCGGCTGTTGTGGCTGATGAGGTGGTTGGCCGAGTCGAGGATGTTGCTGTAGCTGCGGTAGTTCTGCTCCAGCTTGATCTGGCGCTGCACATCAAACTCGCGCACAAAGTCGGTCATGTTGCCCACGCGGGCGCCACGGAAGGCGTAGATGCTCTGGTCGTCGTCGCCCACGGCGATCACGCTGCCACGTGCTTCGTAGCGCCCGTCCACCTCGTTGCCCGCCAGTTGTTTGAGCCAGGCGTACTGCAGCTTGTTGGTGTCCTGGAACTCGTCCACCAGGATGTGCTGGAACCGGCGCTGGTAGTGCTCACGGATCGGGTCGTTGTCGCGCAGCAGCTCGTAAGACCGCAGCATCAGCTCGCCAAAGTCCACCACGCCTTCGCGCTGGCATTGTTCTTCGTACAACTGGTAGATCTCGACCTTCTTGCGGCTGTCGCTGTCGTGCGTAGGCACATCGCCAGGCCGCATGCCCTCTTCCTTGCAGCTGGCGATGAAGTACGACAGCTGCTTGGGCGGAAAGCGCTCCTCGTCCACGTTGTGCTGCTTGCACAGGCGCTTGATGGCAGAGAGCTGGTCTTGCGTGTCGAGAATCTGGAACGACTGCGGCAGCCCCGCAGCCTTGTGGTGCGCGCGCAGCAGCCGGTTGCACAGGCCGTGGAAGGTGCCGATCCACATGCCCCGCACGTTCACCGGCAGCATGGCCGACAGGCGAGCCACCATCTCCTTGGCGGCCTTGTTGGTAAAAGTGACGGCCAGAATACCGCCGGGCGTGGCATAGCCGTTTTGCAGCAGCCAGGCGATGCGGGTGGTCAGCACACGGGTCTTGCCCGACCCGGCCCCCGCCAGGATGAGCGCATGGCCCGCGGGCAAGGTCACCGCAGCCAGTTGCTCGTCGTTCAGGTGGGCGAGAAGGGGGGATGCGGCCGACGGCGCACCGGAGTGTGGGGGCACCAGGGCGTCTGGCGCACCCGAAAACGGGTCTTGTGGGAACATCCGGCCATTGTAGAAAGCACCCCGCCCCACGCTGCCCCGCACCATGAAAAACATTGCCCTCACCTTGGCCAGTCTGTCGTTGGCACTGGCGCATGCCCCGCAGGCGCTGGCCCAGACCCATTGCAGCAGCGACGGCACGCCCAAGCCCGTGGCGCTCTTCGAACGCTTCATCAGCGCCGACTGCGAGGCCTGCTGGGGCGATGCAGCCACCCCGGCACCGTCGGCCAAGGCAGGCGCCGTGGTGCTGGACTGGATCGTGCCAAGTGCGGCGGGCGACGATGCCCCCTTGTCGGCAGCCGGCACCACCGACGCCCTGCCCCGCCTGCAAGCCCTGGGGCGCAAGCCTCCCACCTCCACTGACGTACACATCAGTACCGTCGATGTGGACGCACGTGGGCGGCTGCGCGTGGCCCACGGGGTGGCGTTCAACGACTATGTGGGTGTGGGCATCAACTTCGCGCCTTCCGCTGCTAAGCCACAGCGCAAGGTGGCCGCAGCCCCCTTTGCCTTTCACCTGCTGCTGGTGGAAGCCATCGCCGCCGGCACGGACGGCACGGTGGTGCCCCGCCATGTCGTGCGCAACGCGTTCGAGGGCGAGTGGCTCCCCGCCCAGCGGCAAGCTCGCACCCCAGGTAAACCGTGGGCCTGGATGGAGACCCGGTCCATGCGCATTCCCGAAGGCGCGCGGGCCGAACGGCTGCACCTGGTCGGCTGGGTGCAAGATGCATCGGGCCAGATCGTGGCGGCTGCGCAATCCGTATGCAGGTAATACCGGGGCCGTTATGACGGCCATTTGTCAGGCGGGTAGAATCAATCACCGGGCCCAAGTTTCTTGACGCCCGGTTTTTTGTGCCTGCGCTCAGCAGGGTTCGGAGTGACTGTCACGTTCACTCCCGCAAAGCCGGTCTGACAGCCAAGCGCCCACCGCCGTCGAAATAGTTTGGCGGCGTCCCTTTATGGAGCTTGGAATCTCATGGAAATCTTCGACTACGACAACATCCTGCTGCTCCCCCGCAAGTGCCGCGTGGAAAGCCGCTCGGAATGCGACGCCAGCGTGGAGCTGGGCGGCCGCCGCTTCCGCCTGCCGGTGGTGCCGGCCAACATGAAGACCGTGGTGGACGAAACCATCTGCACCTGGATGGCACAGAACGGCTATTTCTACGTCATGCACCGCTTTGACCTGGACAACGTCCAGTTCGTCAAAGACATGCATGCCAAGGGCTGCTACGCGTCGATCTCGCTGGGCGTGAAGCAACCCGACTACGCCACCGTGGACCAGCTGGTGGCACAGGGCATCACGCCCGAGTACATCACCATCGACATTGCCCACGGCCATGCCGACAGCGTGAAGAACATGATCGGCTACCTGAAAAAGCACCTGCCGCAGTCGTTTGTGATTGCCGGCAACGTGGCCACCCCCGAAGCCATCATCGACCTGGAGAACTGGGGCGCCGACGCCACCAAGGTCGGCGTGGGCCCGGGCAAGGTGTGCATCACCAAGCTCAAGACAGGTTTTGGCACGGGCGGCTGGCAGCTGAGCGCGCTCAAGTGGTGTGCCCGCGTGGCCACCAAGCCCATCATTGCCGACGGCGGCATCCGCAGCCATGGCGACATTGCCAAGAGCATCCGCTTTGGCGCCAGCATGGTGATGATTGGCTCGCTGTTTGCAGGCCATGAGGAATCACCGGGCAAGACGGTGGAAGTGGACGGCGCGCTGTTTAAGGAGTACTACGGCTCGGCCAGCGATTTCAACAAGGGCGAATACAAGCACGTCGAAGGCAAGCGCATCCTGGAGCCCATCAAGGGCAAGCTGGCCGAAACACTCATCGAGATGGAACAGGACGTGCAAAGCTCCATCAGCTATGCGGGTGGCACCAGGCTGATGGATGTGCGCAAGGTCAACTACGTGATCCTGGGCGGCGACAACGCAGGCGAGCACCTGCTGATGTAACCCACCCACCGGGCACGAGCCGCCCCCCCGGTAGGAGAACCTGTTCTCAAGCCCGCAGCAGGTTCTGCGCCATGTGGTGCAGGTCATGCCCCGGCTTGGCCAGGGCATCGACGATGCTGAAGTGGTTCAACCCCGGCAAGGCCACGCTGCGGGGCACAAAATGGCTGCCCCAGGCGTCCTGCATGAGCTGGTTCTGGCGCAGGAATTCGGGGCTTTCATCGGCCCCCACGGCGCAATACAGCGTGCCCGTGGGCGGCTCCAGCAAACGGGCGGGGCTGCACTGCAGCACCTGCTGCTCAGTCAAGTGCAACACCGACTGGTACATGGGCGTGTGCATGATGGGCTCCAGGTCGTGCACCCCCGAGATCGACAGCGCATTGCGCACCAGGCCATCGGGCAAGCCCTTGCCGATCAGGGGCCACACGCTGGTGAGCAGCAGGGCCGCCAGCTGCCCGCCCGCCGAGTGCCCCGCCACGGTGATCCGCCGGGGGTCGCCACCATGGGCGGCGATCTGGTGCCACACCCAGCCCAGCGCCTTTTCCATCTGCCGCGCAATGTGGGGAATGTTCACCGGTGCATCGGGGGTGCCCGGACACAGCGCGTAGTTCACCACCACCACACAAAACCCGGCCTGGGTGAAGGGTGGCGCGATGAAAGAGTGGTCGGATTTGTCGAGCGACCGCCAGTAGCCTCCATGGATGAACACTAGCACCGGCACCGGTCCACCGGTGTTGCGGGCGGAGGGGAACACGTCCAGGGTCTCACCCACACCGGTTCCATAAGCGACATCGAGCGCACAGGGAATGTTGGCGCGCACCTGGGCGGAGTCCCGGGCCCAGCGCTCAAAGTAGTCCATGTGGTCGGGGACCAGGGCGCGGTTGTTGTACATGCGCTCCAGCCAGGCAGGGTCGTACAGGGGCAAGGTCATGGGCAAGGGTCTCCGGTTGGTGTGAGCGGCCTTCGGTGCCATACCGCGGCCCGGCCCACAGGCTCGGCAGACGCAGGAACGGCGCTGGCGCTGCAGAATCATCTGGCCAATCGCTGTGCGCTGCAAGCTCCGTGACAGACTGCAGCGCCAAAAAGGCACATGATGGCAACAGAGACGCTCTTGAACTCCTTTCCCAAGAAGAACAACGCCATGACTACCACTCCGCTTCGTATCGCCGTTCTTGGCATTGGCATGATGGGGCTGCCCATGGCCCGACGCCTCAGCGAAGCAGGCCACCAGGTACACGCATGGAACCGCACCCGCGCCAAGGCAGAACCGCTGACGCAATGGGGTGTCACCGTGCACAGCAGCCCTGCCGATGCCGTCAAGGATGCCGACGTGGCCATCAGCTTGCTCGAAAACGGCCCGGTCGTAGGCCAGGTCCTGTTTGAGCAAGGCACAGCCCAGGCCATGCGCCCGGGCGCTCTTTTCATCGACATGGCCTCCATACAGCCCAGCGAGGCGCGCGACCATGCGGCCCGCCTGGGCGAGCTGGGCGTGGCCCACCTGGACGCACCGGTATCCGGAGGCACCGTCGGGGCCGAGGCCGGTACCCTGGCCATCATGGCCGGGGGCCGCCCCGAGGACTTTGCGCGCGCCCAGCCCGTATTCGCCTGCCTGGGCCGCTCCACCCATGTCGGGCCGCACGGTGCGGGTCAGCTGGCCAAGCTGGCCAACCAGATGATTGTGGGCATCACCATCGGCGCCGTGGCCGAAGCCCTGCTGTTTGCCGCCAAGGGAGGCGCCGACATGGCCAAGGTCCGCGAGGCCATCAGCGGTGGTTTTGCCGACAGCCGCATCCTGCAGCTGCATGGCCAGCGCATGGTGGAACGCGACTTTGCCCCCAGGGGCCGCATGGCCGTTCAGTTGAAGGACATGCGCAATGCGTTGGCCACTGCCCGAGAGACCGGCTTCGATGCACCCATCACGACCCTGTTTGAGGCGCTGTATGCCGAGGGCGTGGACCACGGCCTGGGCGAACTGGACCACAGCGGCCTCTTTGTGGAACTGGCCAGCCGCAACGCAATGCAATAATTTTTGGGTGCGAGTTGCAAAGGTCGCAAAAACTAGTGCATAATTCGAGGCTCTGCAGCGATGCAGACAAAATTTAAAGATTTGGGTTCTTAGCTCAGTTGGTAGAGCAGCGGACTCTTAATCCGTAGGTCGAGTGTTCGAGTCACTCAGGACCCACCAAATCAAGCCGCAAGGCACAAAAAGCCTGCTACCCATAAGTAGCAGGCTTTTTTGTTTTCAGACCGATTGCTTCCCCGTCAGCGGCAGCCCGGCCCTCCAGGGTCAGGAGTCATCCGCCGGCAGCATCATCGTCTGGCCGCCTGGGGCCTACGGCCCCGGTGTCCGCCCTCCACGGGCGGCAACGGATGTGTCTTTGCAAGAACCACCGCGTGGGCTGCTTGCTGTTCGCTGGCCATAGACGTACAACACACCATGTCACGGGCCCCGAACAGTGCAACAGTCGCGCACCGTTTTTTCGAACCATGAATCCAGGCAACCACTCTTCGCGTATTTGCTGCTGTGAAGCAGCAACGCTATCGGCCCCGCAATTGCAAACAACTGTCTTGCGAAGCCGCCGCGCACTGCCTCCTCGATACACTTTGTCATACAAGTGACACCGCCCCGGCATGGGTCCAACGCGTCCCATCCACCAGGTACGAGCCAGCAAAAAGAACACTGTGAAATCCACTTCCGCTACCCGCGCACTCCCCCTTTTGATTGCGCTGATCACTGCCGGGCTGATCTCCGCCCCCACCCCTGAAGCCAAGGCCCAGACCAGCAAGGCCCGCAACGCCGCAGCCAAGGAGAAGACGACGGCCCGCCAGGAGCGCGAGGCAGACCGCGCAGCGCAGGCCGCTGACGGCACGAGCGGGGCAAGTCCGTCCGCCCCCAACGCGGCGTTGCCTGCGCGGCAATGGAAGGTCAGCCTCAAGGAGCTGGGCGTAGGGCGCCCCATTGCGCTGCGCGGCGTGGAGAGCGAAGCCAGCGTGGGGGTGGGTGTACGGCGCGACGAAATCGTCGAAGCTGCCAAGCTGCGCCTGACCTTCACGCTGTCACCCGCGCTGATTCCGTCGCTGTCGCATCTCAAGCTGATGCTCAACGACGAAACCTTGCAGACGGTGGTGCTGGACAAGGAGCGCCTGGGCACCCCACAAACGGTCGAGCTGAACATCGACCCCCGCTATTTCACGGACTACAACCGGTTCCGCTTCCAGTTCATCGGCCACTACACGATGGAATGTGAAACGCCCACCCATTCCAGCCTGTGGGCCACCATCAGCAACGATAGCCAGTTGGAGCTTTCTCTGCGGCAGATCCCTCTGCGCAACGACCTCGCGCTGCTGCCGGCACCGTTCTTCGACCCCCGGGACAACCGCCCCGTCAAGCTGCCGTTTGTGTTCGGTAGCCAGCCCAGCACCGGCACGCTCAAGGCGTCTGGCTCCATCGCCAGCTGGATCGGCATGCTCGCAGGCTACCGAGGCAACCAGTTCCCGGTGCTGGAAAACCAGCTCCCCCGCTCGCACGCCGTGGTGCTGGCCACCAACAGCCAACGTCCCGCCTTCCTGCAGGACATGGCACCCGTGACCGAACCCACGATCTCGGTGGTCAACCACCCCGAAGTACCAGGCGCCAAACTGCTGCTGGTGCTGGGCAAGGACGACGCCCAGCTGCAGATGGCGGCCGACGCCCTGGCCCTGGGGAAAGCGGTTTTGTCCGGGCAAACCATTGCCGTGAAATCGCTGGACTATCCCGCGTTGACCAAGCCCTATGACGCCCCCCGCTGGATCACCACCCAGCGGCCCGTGAAGCTGGCCGAGCTGGTGGGCAGTCCTTCGGATCTTCAACTGCGCGGCTCGGTGCTCAATGACACGGTGAACATCTACACCCGCATGGCCCCAGACCTGTTCACCTGGAACGCCAAGGGCGTGCCGCTGGACCTCGCCTACCGCTACACCCCCAGCAGCGTCTCGGACCATGGCAGCCTGAACATCTCCATCAACAACCAGTTCATCCAGTCCTATCCGCTGCAGTCGCGAGACGACCGCACCAGCGGCAAGAACACGGTGATGCTGCCCCTGTTCGACGATGGGAATGCCCAGAACCGTTCGGACCTCAAGATTCCGGCTTTCATGATCGGTGGCGACAACCAGCTGCAGTTCGCGTTCCAGATCCCGCCCAACGACCTGGGCCGTTGCAAGTCCGCGCCACCGACCGAACTGTTTGCGGCCATCGATCCACAGTCCACCATCGACCTCACAGGTTTTCGCCACTACCTGGCCATGCCCAATCTGGCGGCCTATGCCAACAGCGGTTTCCCGTTTACCCGGGTGCCGGACTTGGCCCAGACCTCCATCATCCTTCCCAACCAGCCCAGCACCGCAGACATCGAGGTCTTCCTGACCTCCGTGGGCCGCATGAGTGCATCGACCGGCTATCCCGGTACCCGCTTTCAGCTGCTGCGCGCCGCAGATGCCAACAAGGCTGGCGACACAGACATCCTGATCGTGTCGCAGGCTGACGCCGATGGTTTGCTGGAGCAATGGAAGAACCATCTGCCAGCGCTGCTGGCCGCCGGGGCACGGTCCGTCCAGCCCCTGGAGCGGGCCCTGGGATCATTCATTGAACTGTTCAACCTGGAGTCCGAACACCGCCTCTCCGCGTCCGGCGGGCAAGCCGTGTTGCAAGGCACAGGGCCGCTGGCCGCCGTCACCGGCTTTGAATCGCCTTTGCACAGCGGGCGCAGTGTGGTGGCCCTCACTGCCACGGACAAGGAAGCCATGGGACTGCTGAGCCAGAGCCTGAACGACGCGGGCAAGATCAAGAGCCTGCGCGGCGATCTGGGCCTGATGCGCGGCGACGCGATCGAAAGCTTCCGCATCAAGCCGGTGTACTACGTGGGCGACCTGCCGTGGTGGCAGCGCCTGTGGTTCCATCTGCACAGCCACCCCTTGCTGCTGGCGCTGGCGGGCATCGCCACCGGACTTCTGCTGACCTTCATCGTTTATGGCGCCTTGCGCACCATGGCGCGCCGCCGACTGGCATCCCAGCATGACTGATTCCCTCCGTCGGCGTACGGCCCTGCAGGCTGGCAGCGGTGCCGCGCTGCTGTCCTGGCTGCCAAGCCTTCGGGCGCAACCCCAATCCGCAGCAGAACGCCCCGGATGGCCCGCCTGGGAGGCCTTCAAGGCCCAGTTCATCAACGAAGGCGGCCGCGTCATCTCGGACGAGGCGGGGGGAGGGCAGACCTACTCCGAGGGCCAGGCTTATGCCTTGTTTTTTGCCCTGGTAGCCAACGACCGCGCCACATTCGACAAGCTGCTGCGCTGGACGGAAAACAACCTGTGCGACGGCGATATGACCGCCCGCCTCCCGGCCTGGCTGTGGGGCAAACGCCCCGATGGCTCCTGGGGGGTCATCGACAGCAACGCCGCTTCTGATGCCGACCTCTGGATCGCCTACGCACTGGGCGAGGCAGGCCGCCTGTGGAACGTGCGCAGCTACCGGGCACTCTCGGCCTTGCTGGCAGCCCGCATCCTGCGTGAAGAAACCGCGCAACTGCCCGGCCTGGGACTGACCCTTCTGCCAGCACCCCAAGGTTTTGCGCAGGGGGACGGGCGCTGGCGCCTGAACCCCAGCTACATGCCCATGCACCTGATGCACTGGCTGGCATCGGTGGACCCGCAGCCCGAATGGAAGCAACTGGTGGACAGTTCGCTCAAGGTCATCCAGGGCGCCTCGCCCAAGGGTTTCACGCCGGACTGGACCGTGTACGACGCCAAGCAGGGCTTTCTGGTGGACGAAAAGGGCAAGGAAAAAGGCCAGGGCAGCTACAACGCCATCCGCGTCTATCTGTGGGCGGGCACACTGCACGCCAACGCCCCTGGGCGCAAGGCCCTGCTGGAGACCCTGCAGCCCATGGCCCGCTTTGTGCGCGAGCGGGGATACCCGCCGGAGTCCATCGATATCCTGACAGCGCAGGCCTCGGGCCCCGCTCCATCCGGGTTCTCGGCGGCAGTCCTGCCGTTTTTGCGAGCGGTGGGGGATGATCGCGCCCTGCAATCGCAGCGCATGCGCCTGGAGGCCCGCCCCCTGCGCCCCACGGCCTACTACGAGCAGGTTCTCGGCCTGTTTGGGCTGGGCGCCATGGACGGGCACTATCGCTTCACGGCCAACGGCCAACTCACTGTGCGATGGAAACCGTGAAACGCCGTACACGCCGCTGGCTGCCCTCACTGACCCTGCTTGCCGCCGCCTGCCTGCCCGGGCAGCACGGCGTGCATGCCAGCACCCCACCCGCTATCGAAGCGGAGCTGCTCAGCGGCGCCCGCCTATGGGCCAGCAAGAACCGGCCGGACATGGCCCGCCAGCTGGTGGACAAACTGCTGGCCATGGACCCGAACTCTCCTGAGGGGCTGGCAACGCTGGGCGACCTGGCTCTGCGCGAAAAGAAAACCGATGAGGCCCAACGCGCTCTGGCCACCTTGCGTGCCCGCCACCCCAGACATGTGCTGACCCAGGAACTCGAAACTCTGGTGCGCGTGTATGGCCCCGACCGCGAAAAACTTGCCCAGATGCGCCTGATGGCACGCGCAGGCCGCAAGGCCGAGGCCGCCGACCTGGCGCGCGAGCTGTTCCCGCAAGGCCCGCCCACGCTCGGTGGACTGGCGCTGGAATACCACCAGATCATGGGCTCCACCGCCAAGCAGAGCACCGAATCCCAGCGCCAGCTGGCCAAGCTGTACCAGCAGACCGGGGAGTCCCGCTACCGGCTGGCACAGCTGGAGCTGCGGATGTACCAGGGTGGCAACCCAATGGCCGTGGTGCAGGAGATCGAGACCCTGGCAAAGCAGCCCGATACCAATGCCCAGCAACTGCAAGACCTCTGGCGCCGTGCCCTGGACCGGCTGGCCAACACACCCGCCAACCTGCCCCGCGTGCGCGCATTTCTGCAGCGCTACCCGGCTGACAGCGCCATGGTGGAGCGACTGGCCGCCATGCAACAGGCGGTCGAACGCGCAGAGCGCGCGGCCCGCGACCCGGCCAACATCGCCCGGCAGGCAGCGCGCACGGCACTGGACCAGGGCGATATGGAGCTGGCGGAGGAGCAGATCCAGGCGACGCTGGCTTTACGTCCCCAGGACGGAGAAAGCCTGGGGAACTTGGGGTTGATCCGCCTGCGCCAGGGCCAGCATGCCCAGGCGCAGGACCTCTTCAGCCAGGCCTATGCACTCACACGCCAGAGCCGCTGGAAAGACCTGCAGGCCACCGCCAGATTCTGGGGACTGCTGCGACAGGCCGACAGAGCTGTCGAACAGAACGAACTCATCACCGCTGCCAGCTTGGCCGAACGCGCACTGCAGATGCAGCCCCAAAGTGCTGACGCATTGACCACCCTGGCGAGCATTCGTGACCTGCAGGGTGACCATGCGCTGGCAGAGAATTTCTACCAACAGGCCCTCCAACAGGAGCCCAACAGCACCTCCGCCATCAAAGGCCTGGCAAGTCTCTATGCCCGCACCGGGCGGGTGACCAAAGCGCAGTCCCTGCTGGCAGAGGCCGCTGCACGTGACACCACACTCGCCGAAAAACTCGCCAGTGCCCAGGCGGACGTGCTGGTGGCCCAGGCAGAGGACGACTTGCAGGCCCAGCGCCTGGGCCCCGCACTGCGTGCGCTGGAGTCTGCCGTGGTACTGACCCCTGACGATGCGTGGTTACGGCACCGCCTCGCACGTGTTTACTTGCGCCTGGGCCGCCCCCAGGAAGCACTGCACGCCATGGATGAGGGCGTGGCACGTATTCCGTCCGGCACCGTCGGTGCCGAGATGTTGTATGCCCGCGCCCTGATACGTTCGGCCTTGGACGATGACAGCGCTGCCCTTGCAGACATGCAGCGGATACCCTCCACCGATCAGACGGACGCCATGCGCGCGCTGGTGCGGCGCTCCCAGGTCAAGTCGCTCGTCACGCAGGCCCTGAAACCCCTGCCGGCAGCTGAAGTCGAGGCACTGCTACAGCAAGCGGAACGGACAGCAGGCAATGAGGCAGACCTGCTCTACAGCGTTGCCAATGCCTGGTTTCGCCGTGCGCAGCCGGCGCGGGGCGTGGCAGTCTTTCATCGCCTGGCAGCGCGTGTTCCCACGCTGGCGCCAGACACGCAGCTGGACTACGCACAGCTGCTCAACCGGGCGGAGGACGATGCCGGCCTGGCCGAGCAATTGCCTCGTCTGCTGCAAGCCAAGGGCTGGAGCGCGGAGCAGGAAGACCGGCTGGTAGCGCTGTATGCAGCGCACCAGGAACGGCTCATCGAGAAGCAGCGGCAGGCCGGACGTGCCAACGAAGCCTCGCGCCTGGCACGCCAGGCGACGCCACTGCCGGACACACTCTCGACACCACGCCAACGCAGCCTGGCCCAGGCCCGGTTGCTCATGGCTGCGGCCGAATATGCCGATGCCGCCCAGTTGCTCAAGCCTTTGGCATCCGCACAACCGGATGATCTGTCTGTGCGCATGGCGCTGGCGGACACCCTGTCCCGACTGCAGGACACCGGAGACCGGCGGGCTGCGGCCAATGAGGCCGACTGGTTGAAAGACCGCATCCCTCCGAGCGATGTGGGGCAGCAACTGGCACTGCTACGCATCTGGCAACGCATTGGCCGCATGGACGAGGCACGGGCATTGGCGACCCGTTTGCTGGACCGCTTTCCGCAGGACAGTGACGTGCTGCTGCATGCAGCGCGCCTGGAGCGGGCCAACCGCAACTACGCACAGGCCATGGTGTTCTTCCGCAGTGCGCTCATGCTGGAGACGCGCGGAAAGGACACTCCCCCGACTGCAACGCTCCCAGACAGCCAGGCCCAGGCGCCGGTTGATTCCGACCGACCCCTGGCTCTCCAGCAGAGTTACACACTGTCCGTCCCCGCCGACCCGGCCTTGGTTGCCAAGATCCAGGGCGAGATCGACGCCATCGAGGCACGGCGCCAGCCGCGGATCGAAGCGGGACATCAGGCACTGAGCAAGCGCTCCACCGACGGCATCTCCAGCCTGCACGGCTGGGAGCGACCTGTGGTGGCGTGGATGCCGCGTGGCTACGACGGGCACTACTTCCTGCACGTGGATCGGGTGCAGCTGGATGCGGGCGATCTTCCCGCTGACGGTCCGGACCTGCTCACCTACGGGCAGGTGGCGGCGCTACCGCCCGGGTCGCCGTTTGCCACCGAGCGACGCCAACGCGGGCAGGGGTCCAACCTGGGGTTCGGCTACGTTGGCGACGACATCCAGTGGGACATCGGAACCACCGGGGTGGGTTTCCCGGTGACCAATGTCGTAGGGGGACTGTCCAAGACCGGCGATATCGGCCGCTACAGCTACAAGCTCGAAGCGTATCGGCGCCCCATCACCGGCAGCCTGCTGTCGTACGCAGGGGCACGCGACCCCATCACAGGCCAGGTATGGGGCGGCGTGGTGGCAACGGGCGCTGCAGGCCGCCTCTCCACCGACATGGGCCCCTACAGCACTTCGCTGAGCCTGAGCCTGGCCGCGCTCACCGGCAAGAACGTGGCGACCAACACCCGCATGCAACTGCGATGGGCCCTGGACCGCGACGTATGGCGTCACGCTGACGGGGTGGTCAACCTCGGGGTTGCCGTGTCGGCCTGGCGCTATGGCAAAGACCTGTCCGAGTACAGCTTCGGGCACGGGGGCTACTACAGCCCGCGCAACTACGTGTCCGTCGCCCTGCCACTGGAGTGGAGCGGACGCCGTGGCGCACTCACGTGGCTCGCGCGCGGGTCTGTGTCCGTCTCGCGCAGTAGCAGTGGCGACAGCGACTATTTTCCGCAGAGCGCACTCCTGCAGTCCCTGGCGCGTGCCCGGCTGGCGGCCGACGGTGGCGTTCCGGTGTATGCGGGCAGTTCGGGCTCGGGTTTCGGTCGCTCATTCAGGGGCGCACTGGAGTACCAGGTCACCCCCCACCTCGCACTGGGTGCACAGTTGGAGCTGGATCGTTCGGCCTACTACGCGCCCACCAATTTCATGGTGTACGGCCGCTACCGCTTTGAGCCCGGGAACGCTCCGCTGGACAACCGCCCCCGTCCGGTGCAGACCTATTCCAGCTTCTGACATGTCCTCTGCCGCTTCATCCCCACGCAAGAGCCCACCCGCCAGCGGTGTGCTGCGTTCGCTCGCCACACGCCTTTGGCCTTCCAAGGGTGTAGCCGGCAACGCGCTGCGACCGACCAACATCGGCATTGCAGGGCTGCCGGACGGTATCGGTCAACTGCCAGCCCACGTGCCCGTATCCCTCGTTGCCGCCGACAGCCGCAGCGCTGCGGCATGGTTCCCAGCACTCATTGAAGACGCCCTGGCAGCGGGTCCTCTGGGACTGGTCGCATCCAGCACACAGTGGCTGGACGAGTTGCTGGAGCGCCCTGCAGTACAAGCCGCCTACCAAGCGGGCCGGCTGAGGCTGTGGACACTCTCGCCGGGATTGCACGCGCAAGTCCAGCGCAACGGTCTCAATGCGTTGCTGCAGGAACTTGAACGCACCGGCCTGCCACCACAGCACGCGCTATATCTGTACGACGCACAGCACCTGCTGTCTGGGCTCAACGTGGCGCAACTCGCCCGGGTCAGTGACCAGCTCAGCACACTGTGCCGCCAACGGCCTCGCCCGGTGGTGCTCGGATTCACCCCGCCACTGGACACCAGCGCCCTTTTACCAACGCTACGCAACCTGTGCCAGATGTCCATGCACATTGCCACGTTGCATGCCGACGCAGACCGCTGGCGCCTGAGCCTGGACCGCTGGAGTTCGGACACCGGGGCGCTCTTTCAGACGGGCTTCGGCCTGGTGCAGGACGCCACCACCCATCGGCTGGCTGCCGATGGCACGCGCACCCAGGGTGCCACACCCGAACTGGTCACTGCGGCCGACCAATGGAGTGTGCTGGCCACCCGGGCATCGGTGGAGGGGCAGCGCGGGATCCCCGGCCACTGGCGCATCTTCGATGGGCTGGAGGACATCGAAGTGGCTGCCGCCACCTGCGTGGCCTCCACGGTACTGATCGATGCGGGCTCTGCGAGCGATTTCGAGTCCCGCGCACGCTTGGTGCATCACTTGCGCCTCTCGCGCCCCCCCACGCTCAAGATCGTGGTGCGCGAGAACCTGGGCAAGTTGCGCACCCACAGCGAACAGGCACTGCTCCAACTGGGCGCCAGCGTGGTGGTCTACAAAGAGGTGGGGTTCTCGCGCCTGCTGCAACTGCTGCAGGACATCAATGCCCAGAGCCACACCCGCAAAGTCCACCCTGACTACGCGCAGGCGCTCGACAGCTTCATGCCGCCCCATGAACGGGGTTACCAGGCCCCGGCACGGTTCTGTACGCTGGTACGGGGGATGCTGGACCGCACCCATGACATCGGTCTGTCGCACAGCATGGTGCGGCTAAGCATGCTGGACCAGATGCCGCACATCGATGCCTTGCGTGCCTGCCACACCTCTCGCGATGGAGACCTGTTCACGGCCGACCACGAAGCAATCTACGTGTTCCTTTTTGCCTGCCGGGAGCCCGATGTGGAGCTGGCCCTGCAGCGTGTGTTTGCGCTGCCACTGACCCAGTTGTTCACCTCACAGGCCACAGATTGCTCCGCACCCGGCATACGCGCCATGACCGACCAATTGCAGGAGACCCTGCGCAAAGGGGTGCCTGACTACAGCGCCCTGTTGGCCGACGCCAGCGCTCCACCGGCGGCCGTCCTTGTGAACAGTTCCGCTACACCCAAGGCGCAGGCGCCGAAGGCAACGCCGGCATTGCCCCAGCACAACCCTATGGAAGACCGGCAACCCAGCGCCCAGCCGCGAGTTGCGGCGAGCCCGCAAGTGCGACCTCGCCCCATCGGACGGCGCGCCGTGCCACGTGCACTCGGGAGGGCTTCCGCATGAGCAATGCGTGGATGCTCGTTTACGTGCTGCTGGGCGCCTTGCTGGCCTGGCCCTGTTCCAGGCTGCTGCGCCGCATGCTGCAGGCGCGCCAGCCGCTGCGCTGTGTGCAGCCCTACCGCCCTGTCCTTCTGCCCAAAGAACCCCCTGTTCCTCCGCAAGACGGGGTGAACAAGGCCCCATGAACAAAGAGTTTGCATGCGCGTGATTGCTGTTGTTTCGCCCCTCGGCGGGTCCGGGCGTACCACCCTGGTTGCACACCTGGCATCACTAGGTGCCCGGCAAGGTCAGTCCATCTTGGCCATAGAGCTCTGCGCCCAGAATCTGCTGGGCATGCACCTGGGGATGCCACACCCCGCCAGCCAGGGGTGGGCAGCACTTGTGGCCACGGGCTCATGGTGGGCGGATGGCAGCTTTGACAACACCGACGGCGTCGGCGTTCTCCCCTTTGGCCCGACGACGCCAGACACCATCACCACACTCCACCAACTGCTGGCGGCCAACCCGCAGTGGCTGCAAGACCAGTTGGCACTGCTCGATATCCCGGAGGATTGCACGGTGCTGCTGGATACACCGCAATGGCCTTCGCCACTGGCCCAGGCAGCGCTGCGCTGCGCGGATGCAGTGTTGGTGGCCATGGAAGCGTCTGCACGCGGATGTGCCAGCATGGACACCGTGCGCGCCATGCTGCAGGCATCGCCAGCAGCGCCCAACGCGCAGGGCATCGCAGTCACACGCTTCGACCCGCGCCGCGCCTCACACCGGGAAGCACTCACCACTCTGCGCCAGCAGTGGGGAACCCAGTTGCTGCCGTACACGGTGCACGAAGACGAGAACCTCTCGCGGGCGCTGGCGGCATCGCAGTCCGTGAACAGCGTGGCCCCCCATGCACAGTCGGCACACGATCTCCAGGGCATTTTCCATTGGCTGTCGGCAGTGTCTCCCGCGCAGGCGCAGCCTTCGCCTGCGACAGAAGTGGCGGCACCATGACGGATCAACCCCCTTGCAGCATCACGACGCCCACGCCGTCCCCTGAGCGAACGGGTGTACAAGCACCTGCCCACCAAGTGCTGGGATGGCTCCGAGTCTGGTTGGAGATTGAGCCTGGTGCTCCCTGGTGGATGTGGCTGTGGCGCTGCTTTGTGCTGCCGCCCTCGCCGCAGCGCGCTTTACGCCCTTGGTTGCTGCGTCCAGTGCGGGGTCTATGGGCAGGCCTCGGCTGGGCGATGCGCTGGCTCTGGAGGGGGGTGGCACTCGCACTGAATCTGCTTTTCTGGCCGATCCGGCTTTTCCTGCGGGCCATGGACCGCTTGGCCACCCACGTCAACGTGGGCAAGGGCATGCGGCTGGCAGACCAGTGGCTCACACCGGCCCTGGAGATTCCGGGTCTGCGCTGGGTGATTCTGGCAGTGGGGGCAGTCACCGGCCTGGTCGTCATGACCACCCCATTCAACTGGTTTGGGCAACTGTTGTTCATGCTGCTCTGCTGGGGGCTTTCCCTGGTGCTCCGGCGCCTGCCAGGCCGCTATCCATCGCTGGCGCTTGCTGCAATCAGCCTGCTGGCCATGGGGCGCTACGCATGGTGGCGCCTGACTTCGTCAATTGAATTCGACTCGGTCATCGAGTCCTTCCTGGGCTATGGCCTGCTGGCGGCAGAGGCCTACACCTGGCTGGTGGTGGTACTGGGCTTCATACAAACGGCCTGGCCCCTGCACCGCCGTCCGGCGGAGCTGCAAGGTGCGCCCGCGTCCTGGCCCACGGTGGATGTGTATATCCCCACCTACAACGAGCCGTTGAGCGTGGTGCGCACCACAGTGCTGGCGTCGATGGCACTGGACTGGCCCAAAGACAAGGTCAAGGTCTTCATCCTGGACGACGGACGGCGCGAGGAATTTCGTGCATTCGCCGAATCCATGGGCGTGGGCTATATCGTGCGGCCCGACAACAACCACGCCAAGGCTGGCAACCTGAACCACGCGCTCAAAAAGACCGATGGTGAGCTGGTTGCCATTTTCGACTGCGACCACATCCCCACACGCTCCTTCCTGACCACGGCCGTGGGCTGGTTCCAGCGCGACCCGAAGTGCGCGATGCTGCAGACGCCGCACCACTTCTTCTCGCCCGACCCGTTTGAGCGCAACCTGGGTACCTTCCGCCGTGTCCCCAACGAGGGTGCGCTGTTCTACGGTCTGATCCAGGATGGCAATGATTTCTGGAACGCCACGTTCTTCTGCGGCTCCTGCGCAGTGATACGGCGCGGCCCTTTGCTGGAAGTGGGCGGCATTGCCGTGGAAACCGTGACCGAGGATGCGCACACCGCCCTCAAGCTGCACCGGCGCGGTTACACCACAGCCTACATCAACGAGACGCAGGCCGCCGGTCTGGCCACGGAAAGCCTTTCGGCCCACGTGGGCCAACGCATCCGCTGGGCGCGCGGCATGGCGCAGATCTTTCGCGTGGACAACCCCTTTCTGGGCAAGGGGCTCACGCTGTGGCAGCGCATCTGCTACGCCAATGCCATGGTGCACTTTTTCTTCGGGCTGCCGCGGCTGGTGTTCCTTACCGCGCCCATGGCCTTCCTGTTTTTTGAATGGCACATCATCAATGCAGGCGCCATCATGATTGCGCTGTACGTGCTGCCGTACATCCTGCAATCCAACATTGCCAATGCGCACGTGCAAGGCGAGCACCGGCACACCTTCTGGGCGGAGGTCTACGAGACGGTGTTGGCCTGGTATGTGGCCCTGCCCACCACAGTGGCGTTGATCAACCCGCGCTTGGGCAAGTTCAACGTGACAGCCAAGGGCGGGCTGGTGGATGAGCCGTATTTCGACTGGGTGATCTCCCGCCCCTACACCATCCTGGTGCTGCTTAACTTTGCGGCCTTCGGCATGGGCCTGTTGCGCCTGTTCTTCTGGAACACCGAAGAAACCGCCACCGTGCTCCTCAACCTGTTGTGGACGGTCTACAGCATCCTCATGCTAGGTGCTGCATTGGGTGTGGCGTCCGAGGCCCGCCAGGTGCGGCGCATGCACCGCGTGGCCACGCGATTGCCTGCGACCTTGTACCTGGACGATGGGACAGTGCTACGGGCCGTTTGTATCGACTTTTCCATGACCGGTGTGGGCCTGCAGTTGCCTGAAGGCATACCGCTGGCCGTAGGAGACAAGGTGCAGGTAGGACTGTGGCGCAACGATTCGGAATGCGTCTTTCCAGCCACGGTGATGCTGCACAGGGGCCAGAGCGCCACCGGTTTTCAGTTTGATCCCATGACGCGCGAACAACAAATCGATCTGGTGCAGTGCACCTTTGCCCGCCCCGACACCTGGACGCAATGGAACGACAGCCACGATACCGACCGGCCTTTGCATGGCCTGCAGGAAATCGCGCAGCTGGGTGTTCTGGGCTACCGCAAGTTCTGGGCTTCGCTGGTCGAATCAGCACGCAGCCGATGGCCCCTTCGCAAGCAGCGCGGGCAAGAAAGGCTGTCGGCATGAGCTTCTGGCATCTGATTTTCCTTGTCAAGGTAGGTTTGTACTTTAGTGGCTACATCGGCTTGAACTGGTGGCTGAACCTGCTGTTGTGGGCGTCCATGCTGCCCCCTATTGCGCACAACGGGTGGCGACGTGCACGCACAGCCATCGCCATACCGGCAGCCATCGCACTACTGTATGCCGACTCATACCTCCCCAGCCCGGCGCGCGTGCTGTCACAGCTCAAAGCGCTGAGCGGTTTCAGCGCAGACTACTGGATGGAACTCGCCCAGCGGGTGTTCAACCCTGAAATGCTGCTGGTGGGATTGGCCGGTATCGTGCTTTATTCGGCACTGGCCCGGCGGGTGCGTGCAGGAACCTTTGCATTGCTGGCGTTGTTGAGCGTGCCGGTGGTCGCGGCCTTGCAGGAGCAGGCAGCTACATCTCCAACCACCATGGCTGCAGCCAATGGATCGAATTCGGCTGCTGCGCCCAACGACAGCCAGGACACGTCACCAGACGCCCTGCTGCAGCGCTTTTATGCCAGCGAAAGCCAGCGGCGCGTTCAGTTCACCGCGCCCAACGGACCACCCGCGTTCGACATCATCTTGCTGCATGTCTGTTCCCTCTCATGGGACGACATGGACTTTGTAGGACAGCGCGACAACCCGTTCCTCAAGCGCTTTGATGTGCTGTTCACGAACTTCAACAGTGCCGCCAGCTACAGCGGGCCGGCCTCGTTGCGGGTATTGCACGGCACCTGCGGACAAACACCGCACACCAAGCTGTACGAGGGCATCGATCCGCAGTGTTATGTATTTCCCAACCTGGAGAAAGTGGGCTACCAGACCGCTGCGCTGCTCAACCACGACGGGGTGTATGAAGAGTTTGCGCATGCGCTGGAGCAACGCGGAGGTCTTGCGGGCAAGCTGCAATCCAACCAGGGGGCACCCGTCCACATGCAGAATTTTGATGGCTCGCCCATCTACAACGACCATGCCCTGCTGGCGCAGTGGTGGAAGAAGCGCAGCACTGACCGCAGTACCGGACCGGTAGCGCTGTACTACAACACCATCTCGCTGCACGATGGCAATCGCGTACCGGGCATGGCTTCACGCAACAGCCTGGAGACGTTCAAGCCCCGCCTGGTACAACTGCTCGCCGACTTCGACAAGTTCATCTCTGAGCTGGAGGCATCAGGACGCCCCGTGGTCGTGATGTTGGTCCCCGAGCATGGGGCGTCGCTGCGCGGAGACAAGATCCAGATGTCTGGCATGCGAGAGATTCCAGGCCCCCGCATCACCCTCGTCCCGGCTGCGGTGAAGCTGGTGGGCATGAAGGCATCAGACGCATCCCCTCCTCCCGGTCCCCTGATCGTGAATCAGCCGATGAGCTACCTGGGCTTGTACACCTTGCTGGGCGATCTGATTCGCGACAATCCTTACGCCAACTCCGCACGCCCTCTGGCAGAGCGGCTCGCGACACCGGTCACGACCCCGTTTGTTTCAGAGAACGCCGATGTGATCGTGATGCGCAACATGGAAGGCAAGTACCTGATGCGCTCGGGGAATGGCGAATGGGTTCCCTACAACTACTGAAGGCGTTGGCTTGAAGCCGAAGGGGGCGTGATCAGGGGGTTGCGCGACGGTGCCCCTCTTTCACAGACGCCCAAGTGCGTCCAGCATAATCCATCCGCCCTCCGCGCCATCCCACAATGGCACGGCGGTGTGATGTCCTTCCGCGCGTCTGCAACTCCATCGGTCTCCATCCATGAATCCTCAAGCCCATCTGCTCTGGAAAGCACCCCGCTGGGCGCTCGCGATCCTGCTGGCTGTGCTGGGCATGCTCGGGCCTTTCTCCATCGACACCTACATCCCCGCGTTCTCAGGCATCGCCGCGGCGCTAGGAGCCACGCCGGTGGAGATGCAGCAGACGCTGTCGGCCTACCTTTTCGGCTTTGCATTCATGAGCCTGTTCCATGGCGCGCTGGCGGACAGCTTCGGGCGCAGGCCCGTGATCTTGTGGGGCATTGCCGTGTTCACGCTCGCCTCCGCCGGATGCGCCCTGTCACAAACAATTGGGCAGTTGGTCTTTTTCCGCGCGCTGCAAGGTTTGTCCACGGGGGCAGGCATCGTGGTCTCGCGTGCGGTGATCCGCGACATGTTTCCCCCGGCACAGGCCCAGAAGGTCATGAGCCAGGTGACCATCTACTTTGGTGTGGCTCCGGCGATTGCACCCATTATTGGTGGCTGGCTGTTTGTCCACGCGGGTTGGCACAGCATTTTCTGGTTCCTGACCCTGGTAGGCGTTGCCCTCTGGACCGCCAACTTCCGGCTGCTGCCCGAGACCCTTCATGTGGAGCAGCGCCAGCCCTTTCATGTGCGCCACCTGATGCGGGGCTACATACAGCTGGGCACCAGTGCACGCTTTGTGCTGCTGGCACTGGCCAGCGGCGTGCCTTTCAATGGCATGTTCCTGTACGTGCTGTCGGCCCCCGCGTTTCTGGGGGAGCACCTGTCGCTGGCACCGACACAGTTTTTCTGGTTTTTTGTGCTCACCATTTCAGGGATCATGGGCGGTGCATGGCTCAGCGGAAGGTTGGCGGGACGCATTCCGCCCAAGCGCCAGATCCGCCACGGGTTCGTCATAATGTTTTCGGTGGCCGTGTTGAACCTGGGCGCCAACCTCCTGTTCACCGCCCACGCCTGGTGGGCCCTTGCGCCCATTGCGATCTTTTCTTTTGGCTGGGCGCTGATGGTGCCCGTGGTGACGCTGCTGGTGCTGGACCTCTACCCCGAGCGGCGAGGCATGGCCTCGTCCATGCAGGCTTTTGTCGGTTCGACGGCCAATGGGCTGGTGGCGGGCCTCATTGCGCCGCTGGTGATGCATTCCACGGTTTTGCTGGCACTGTCATCGCTGCTGATGTTGTGCATTGGCATGCTGTCGTGGATCTTTTTGCACCATCGCTGGCCCGAGATCGGCCGCACCCCGGTCCACCTATGATCCAGCTGCGGATCAAGGACTGCTGGACTGCCGCCGGTCCACGTTCTTTTGCTGGTAGTAGCGGTTCTTTTCCGCGTACATCGCCTGGTCCGCACGATGGATTGCAGCCTCCACCGCATCGCCCGACTGGCAACAGGCGATTCCCATGGCCAGGCTGAGGTGCTGGCCAGGGTAGAACTGGTTGTTGAGTTCGAGCATCGACAAGATGCGTTCCTGCAGGGCCATGGCTCCGCGTTCATCCGTACCGGGCAACAACACCGTGAACTCATCGCCGCCAATGCGTGCTGCGCAGGCCGGTGCATCCACAGCCTTGGCCAAGACCTCGCCAACGCGGCGCAGCATGGAGTCTCCCGCCGCATGGCCCTGCTCGTCGTTCACCACCTTGAGCCCATTGAGGTCGATGGCGATGATGGACAAAGGCCAAGGGCCCTTGCGGGTCAGGCGGTTGAGTTCCTCGGCGTAAAAGGCGCGGTTGCGCAACTGCGTGAGTACATCGTGCTTGCCCAGATACTCCAGATAGGCTTCAGCCTTCTTGCGCGCCGTGATGTCCACCAGCGACAGGAGCACCAGCCCCCAGTCGCCCATGTGATCGGCCAGCACCGAGAATTGCATGTGGATATGCACCGCATCGCCAGACAGTGCGTAATTGACCACTTCGCGCTGCTGGAAGGTCTTGCCCTCCCACAGGTCCAGCAACTGCTCCGCAAAGGACTCGTGCATCTCCCCGCGAAATACCCGGCCAATGTTGTTCAGCAACATTTCCTTGCTCTCTGCGCCGAACATACGCAGGGTCTGCTGGTTCACGTCAATCACCCGGATTTCGTGCATGCAGCGTGTCACAAACTCGGGATGCACCCGAATGAATGTCTTGAAATCGTCGAT
Source organism: Acidovorax sp. FG48 (assembly GCF_057809085.1). Lineage (NCBI taxonomy): Bacteria > Pseudomonadati > Pseudomonadota > Betaproteobacteria > Burkholderiales > Comamonadaceae > Acidovorax > Acidovorax sp. FG48. The sequence continues at coordinate 34,361 of NZ_JBMDJH010000018.1, forward strand.
GCCCTGCGCACGCACACCATCGAGCAGGCTCTTGACCGCACTGAAGTCCTCCACCCACAAGGACACGGGCGAATGTTCGAACAGGTCGCGAGCGTAGCGCTCGCTACGGCGTAGCTCCGCCCCTGCGCGCACGGTGGCCGTCACATCCTCCAGCGACACCAACACACGGCTCCAGTTGTCCTCATAGCCGGGCAGGATGCGCGCACGGATCTGCACATCCAGCCGTCGACCGTCGAGCGCGTAGTTCACGGTCTGGTTGGAAAACTCCAGCTGCCCGTCCCACAACTGCGACAGCTCATGCGCCACCGCGTCGTGCATATCGTCGCGGAACACCTTGTCGAGGTTGGCTTCCAGGATCTGCTGGCTCTCGGCGGCAAACAGGTCCAGCGTGCGCTGATTCACCTTGAGCACTTTGAGGGCGGCACTGCAAGCCCTCAGGCGGGCCGGGTCCTGGGCCAGGAACTGGCGGATGTCGGTCACGCCTTCGGCACGCCACTGATCAAAAAGCTGCTTGAGCGCGCTGTAGTCCTCCAGCCAGAGTGACACCGGCGCCAGCCCGAACATGTGCTCAAAGTCCGCACCCGAAGATAAAGAAGACGACACAGCAGATTCCTCCGGAGCCCATTATTGACGAGCCGCCCGCCGCCTCTGCGACACACCGGGTCGCCACCATGAAAAAAGGCCGGCACCTTGCGGTACCAGCCTTTGCAACAGGAGCGGCACTAGCTAGCTAACCAGCGCCATTAACCCTCAACGCTCAGCGAGCCGGGCGAGCAGGACGCTTGCGGGCGTCGTGGGCCACGAAAGGCTTGCCGCCACCACCAGCAGGCTTGGCAAACGCGGGCTTGCGGGGTGCGAAATCACCGCGCGGTGCACCCGCGTCGCCACGGGGAGCAAAGCCACCACGGCCTGTGTCGCCAAAACCAGGCTTGCGGCCATAACCCTCGCTGTCACGGCGTGGGGCAAAACCACGATCACCTCCGCGATCGTCGCGGCCTGCAAAACCGCTGCCTTCACCACGGGCAGGTGCGCCGCGATTGTCACGGCCGGCAAAACCGCCGCCAAAGCCACCACCGAAACCACCACGGTCGTTGCCACCGCGTGCGGGACCACCGAAACGGCCACGCGATGGGTTTTCGCGGTTGTCATACGAGCGGCCACGGCCACCACCAAAGTCCCCACCGCGAGGCGCCTGCGGGGCACGCTGCGAAGGCTCCATGCCCGGAATCACTTCGGCCTTGAACTGCTGGCGGCTGTACGACTCAATGTCGTAGATCTTGCGGCGATCGCGGAACTCGGCAAACGTGACGGCCAGGCCATCGCGGCCCGCACGGCCAGTACGGCCGATGCGGTGGGTGTAATCCTCAGCCTTCATGGGCAGGCCGAAGTTGAACACGTGGGTAATGGTGGGCACGTCGATGCCACGGGCTGCCACATCGGTCGCCACCAGGATCTGCACCTGGCCAGCGCGCAGCGCCATCAGGCGGCGGTTGCGCAGGCCCTGGCTCAGGGCGCCGTGCAGCGCCACGGCGGAGAAACCGTCTTGCTGCAGGTCGTTGGCCAGACCATCGCACTCCACTTGGGTGCTGGCAAAGACGATGGCCTGGTTGATCGTGGTGTCACGCAACCAGTGGTCGAGCATCTTGCGCTTGTGCTGGGCGTTATCAGCCCAGTACAGCACCTGCTTGATGTTGGCGTGCTTCTCTTGCGGAGAATCGATGGTCACCTTTTGCACCGACGAACCACCGTCGTGCATCACGCGCATGGCCAGTTGCTGAATGCGCGGGGCAAAGGTCGCGCTGAACATCATGGTCTGCTTGCGCTGGCTGGTCAGCTGGTTCAGTTCTGCCAAGTCGTCCGAGAAGCCCAGATCGAGCATACGGTCGGCTTCGTCCACCACCAGGAACTGCACCTTGTCGAGCTTGATCTGCATCGAGCGCTGCAGGTCCAGCAGGCGGCCAGGGGTTGCCACCACGAGGTTGGCGTTCTGCAACTTGGCAATCTGCAGTTGGTAAGGCATGCCACCCACGACGTTGGCCACGCGCAGGCCGCGGCAATGCTTGACCAGGTCGATCGCGTCGTGCGCAACTTGCTGCGCCAGTTCACGCGTGGGGCACAGAATCAGCGCGCCAGGGGTCGCAGCCTTGAAGTTGCGCGAGCTGGTGGGGTCCTTGCGCTTGGCGCGCTTGGGGGCAGGTTCGCCACGGGCGGCAGCCTCTGCAACAGCGCGCTCAAAAGCAGCGCGTTCTTCGGCTTCGGCGGCGGCCTGCTGCTTGATCAGGGTGTGCAGCACGGGCAACAGGAAGGCAGCTGTCTTGCCCGAGCCGGTCTGGCTGGAAACCATCAGGTCGATGAACTTGGTGGAGTCGTTGCCGCTTCCCATGGCCAGGGGAATGGCCTTGAGCTGAACACCCGTGGGCTGGGTGTAGCCTAGGTCGGCCACCGCCTGAACGAGTTCAGGCGCCAGGCCCAGCTCCACAAAACCGTTGGGTTCGGCGGTCACAGCGGCATCGGCCTCAATGGCAGATGCCATCACGGCGTCCAGAGGGGAAGACTGCACGGAAACGTCGGCAGCAAAGGAAGTATCGGCAGGCGCGAATTCGCCCTGCACCAAAGAGGTGTCGGTCATGATTTTTCTCTCACGAAGACGATCGCAGGCAGCGCCTGCGAGGGGCTTCGTCAATGGTTAAAAAACATCAACCATCAAACGAAACCTGCGTTGGCTCTCTGTGGAGGCCGGTGCGGGTGGGCGTTGTTCGCTAGTCCTGCACTGTCTAAGACAGTCGGCTGGCAAGCCCGGTGTGTGAGGGGAGATGCACAAACTGCGAGGATTTCCTGCGCAGCCTTAGATTATCGCACGGTTAAGGGTTTCCCCGCAACCCCCGTCCCTGTGCCTCGCTAGAGGAGGCTTCCGAATACGAAGAATTCGATCCTCGCCCCAAGCGAAGCAAGCCCGTTGAGATCGGTGCCTCGGGAGTTTTTTACCCCTCCTCGCACCGGAGGAGGGTTGGCAACTCAAGGCGCTTTCACCTCCACCGCCAACAGGTGCTGGCGGTAATGTGCAAGTTCGTCGATGGACTCATGCACATCCGCCAGCGCCGTGTGTTTTTGCGCCTTCTTGAAGCTCGTGTAGGCCTCGGGTTTCCAGCGCTTGGCCAGTTCCTTGAGCGTGCTCACATCCACGTTGCGGTAGTGAAAGAATTTTTCGAGCTTGGGCATGTAGCGCACCAGGAAACGTCGGTCCTGGCCAATGCTGTTGCCGCACATGGGCGCAGTGCCCTTGGGCACGTACTGGGCCAGGAAAGCAAGGATCTTCTGCTCCGCTTCCTCCTCCGTCACCGTGGACGCCTTCACCTTGTCGATCAGGCCACTGCGGCCGTGCGTTCCCTTGTTCCAGGCATCCATCTTGTTCAGCAATTCATCCGACTGGTGAATGGCAAACACGGGGCCTTCAACGCGGGGTTCGAGGCTCGGGCCGGTCACGACCACAGCGATCTCCAGCAGGCGGTCGGTGTCGGGCTCCAGGCCGGTCATTTCACAGTCCAGCCAGACCAGGTTCTGGTCGGATTTGGCAAGCGTGGCAGGGGTGGGGTTGTTAGCTTCTGACATGGCGCGCATTGTCGCCGATGGCCTAAACTCGCCGCACATGCCCACCTCTGACGACATTTCCCCCTCTTTGCTGCTCACCCTGGCCTTTGCCTCCGCGCTGCTGCTGGGCTTGGCCCTCAAGTTCTGGCTGGCGACACGCCAGGTCCGGCATGTCACCAGCCACCGCACTGCAGTCCCCGCCCCGTTTGCCGAACGCATCGCGCTGGCCGCACACCAGAAGGCGGCTGATTACACCATCACCAAAGCCCGCCTGGGCATGCTGGAGATGGCGCTGGGCGCGGCAGTGCTGCTGGGCTGGACCTTGCTCGGCGGCCTGGATGCACTGAACCAAGCGCTGCTTGGCGCACTGGGTGGCGGCATGTGGCAACAGATGGCATTGCTGGTGGCCTTTGCTGCCATCAGCGGACTGATCGACCTGCCCCTGTCGCTGTACCAGACCTTCGTGGTGGAAGAACGGTTTGGCTTCAACAAGATGACCTGGCGCCTATGGCTGGCGGATGCCCTCAAGGGCCTGCTGGTGGGCGCCATCATCGGGCTGCCGATTGCCGCACTGATCCTCTGGTTGATGGGCGCTGCAGGCCCGCTGTGGTGGCTGTGGGGCTGGTGCTTCTGGATGGGTTTCAACCTGCTGCTGATGGTGATCTACCCCACCTTCATCGCACCGCTGTTCAACAAATTCCAGCCGCTGGAAGATGAATCGCTCAAAGCCCGCGTGACGGCACTCATGCAGCGCTGCGGCTTCTCGGCCAAGGGCCTGTTTGTGATGGACGGCAGCCGCCGCAGCGCCCACGCCAACGCCTACTTCACGGGCTTTGGTGCCGCCAAGCGCGTGGTGTTCTACGACACCCTGCTGCGCCAGCTGGCCCCCAGCGAGGTAGAGGCCGTGCTGGCCCATGAGCTGGGCCACTTCAAGCACCGCCACATCGTCCAGCGTGTCGTGATGATGTTTGCGCTGAGCCTGGCCGGCTTTGCGCTGCTGGGCTGGCTCTCCACGCAGGTCTGGTTCTACACCGGACTGGGTGTGCGGCCCAATATCTCGCTGGACCCGGCCATGGCAGCTGCTCCCAATGACGCGCTGGCATTGCTGCTGTTCATGCTGGTCGTGCCGGTGTTTACCTTCTTCATCTCGCCGCTGTTTTCACAGCAATCGCGCCGCCATGAGTTCCAGGCGGATGCGTACGCGGTGGCCCAAGCCAGCGGCGCCGATCTGTCGTCGGCCCTGCTCAAGCTGTACGAAGACAACGCCTCCACGCTCACACCCGATCCGGTGTACGTGAAGTTTTACTACTCGCATCCACCTGCCACAGAACGGCTGGCGCGCATGCAAACCCCTGCCCACCCATGACTACCATGTTGAAGAAAAAAGACTGGTCCACGCTGCCCCGTCGTGCGCTGACAGCTACAGAAGTCGTAGCAAATCTGGCCAAGCTGGAAGGCTGGAGCCTCAGCGGCGACGGCGCCAACGTCGCCATCGAAAAGACCTACCACTTTGCCAATTACTACGAGACCATCTCGTTCGTGAACGCACTGGCGTTCATCGCCAACGCGCAAGACCACCACCCCGATCTGTCGGTGCACTACAACCGTTGCGTGGTACGGCTGAACACGCACGACGTGCACGGCATCTCCAGCACCGACTTCGAGTGCGCCACACAGTTCGACGCGCTGGTCGCGCCATGACACAGGCCCACCATGGCTGAGCGCAGCGCCCTCATGGAAGGTACCGTGGTGGCCAGCCATGGGCGCCACTGCATGGTCGAGACCCCGGATGGGGAGCGCCGCATCTGCCACCCCCGTGGCAAAAAAAGCCAAGCCGTCGTTGGCGACCACGTGCTGTGGCAGGCACCGCCACCCGGCCAAGGCGAAGAAGGCACCATCGAAAAGGTCAAAGAGCGGCGCAATCTGTTTTACCGCCAGGACGAGATCCGCACCAAATCCTTCGCCGCCAATCTGGATCAGGTGCTCATCCTGATTGCGGCAGAGCCGGTGTTCTCGGAAAGCCAGCTGTCCCGCGCACTGATTGCGGCAGAAGCTGAGGGCATCAAGCCCATCATCGCCCTCAACAAGAGTGATCTGGTCGAGCCCTTCGCCCGCGCATGGGAGCGCCTACTGCCCTACCGACACATGGGCGCAGGCAAACACTACGGTGTACTGCCGCTGTCGCTGGCGCTGTCCAGCGATGTGGACCGCGCCCTGCTGATGGAACACCTGCAAGGCAAGACCACTCTGGTGCTGGGCCCGTCGGGCTCAGGCAAAAGCACCCTGATCAACCTGCTGGTGCCCGGTGCTTCTGTGCTGACTGGCGAAATATCGCAAGCGCTGAACTCGGGCAAACACACCACCACCAGCACCCACTGGTACTGGATGGATGCGGCGCGCACCACGGCGCTGATCGACTCGCCAGGGTTCCAGGAATTCGGGCTCCACCATATCGCCCCCATGCAGCTGGCCGCCTGCATGCCTGATATCGCCGAACACGCGACGGCCTGCAAGTTCTACAACTGCACCCACCTGCACGAGCCGGGCTGTGGCGTGCTGGATGCAGTAAAAAGTGGCCCAAGCGCTGGTGGAATAAGCCCTTCCCGCTACAAGATATATAGCGATTTATTTGAAGAGCTGAGCCACACCCGGTATTGATGGCCTCACCCCGAAGCGCTGCTCAACACAGCGTCCGCAGGCCGTGACCCGCTAGCCCAGCAAGCGCGCCAGCGTGAGCAACGCCAGCAGCAGCATCCAGACCACCACCGAGCGCCACACCAGGCCGACCACGCTGCGCAGGTGGCCCACTTCCGGCTCGCGGCCGGGGGTGGAGTCGCTGTCGCCCATGTCGGCGTCGATCTCCAAGCCCTGCGGTGCATGCAGCTCGGTGCGTGCCTTCAGCGCCTCACCGCCCAGGCGCACATTGATGGCCCCGGCTGTCGCGGCGAGCACCACACCATCGTTGTCGTTGGGAAACCGCTGCGCGTGAAAACGCCAGCCTTCAATCGCTTCTTCAAAGCTGCCCACCACCGCAAAACTCAGTGCCGTGAGCCGCGCCGGCAGCCAGTCGATGGCGGTCCAGGCCTGCGCCGAGGCCTGCTGCAGGGATTCGCTGGCCGGCAGCGCACCGGTACGCTGCTTGTAGTGCCAGTAGCGAGAGACAAATTCAGCCAGGCGATACAGCACCGCTCCCGTTGGCCCCAGCCCCAGCGCGGCCAGCACCGAGAACCAGGCCAGCACGCCAAACACGTGCCGGTGGGCGGCCAGCACCGAATACTCAATCACATGGCGCACGATCTCGCTGCGCGGCAGCGCGCCCACATCCACCTGCTGCCAGTGCGCGAGGCGCTCGCGCGCCGCATCTTCGTCCCCCTCTTCCAGTGCATCACGGATGCCAGTGAAGTGGTGGCTGAACTGCCGAAAGCCCAGCGTGACATACAGCACCGCCACACTCCAGAGCACTGCAAACGGCCAGCCCAGCCCCCACAAAAGCAGCCAGTGGATGACCAGCGTGACCAGTGCGGGAACGAGTACCGCGAGGCCCCACGCCACCCAGCCGTGGTGCGATTTTCCCGCGTCGAAATTGCGGCTCACGGACAGAGCCCACGCACGCAGCCCCGCATGGATGGGATTACTGCGGGCCAGGGGACGTGCCTGCTCGATCAGCAGAGCGAACAGGATGGCGAAGAAACTCATGGAGGGCAATGATACTGGCGCTTCGCCCTGGTGCACCCCATTGCGCGCACGGCAGCTTCAGGCCTGCATGAAGCGGTAGAAATTACGCAGCATGCCCGCCGTGGCACCCCAGATGAAATGGGTTTTGCCACCCTGCTCGTAGGGCATGGAGAACCACTCGCGGTGCACGCCATCGCGATCAAACACGTGGCGACGGTGATGGGCCGGGTCCAGCAAGAAGGCCAGGGGCACCTCGAACAGGTCGGCCACTTCATACGGGTTGGGCTGCAGCACGCAATCCGGCTGCACCAGAGCGACCACAGGGGTGATGATGAACGATGAGCCGGTCACATAGGTGGGCAAGGTTCCCAGCACCTCGACAAACGCACGGTCGAGCCCCACCTCTTCCTGTGCTTCGCGCAAGGCGGTGTCGGCCGGGCTGGCGTCTTCCGGATCGGCGCGCCCCCCCGGAAAGGCAACCTGCCCGGAATGGGTGGACAGATGTGCAGTGCGCTCCGTCAGCAGCACCATGGGTTGCTCGCGCAACACGATGGCCAGCAACACGGACGCATGGGCTGGCTCGCGGTTCATGAACTTCTTCTCCAGCACCACCTCCGGCACCCACTGGGGCGGCTGCGCAAAACGCGCGCGCAGTGCATCGGGCGTCTGCGCGGCCGGCGGCACGGCAGGCAGGTGCGCATCCACCCCGACCACCGGCACCACGCGGGGGTCAAAGTCGGGCAGGCTCGACAGAGGCGCGATGACCGATGAGACGGAGGGAGGAGAAGGAGGGTTCACAAGAAGCGAAGCAGGTTTTTGACGAACCAAAAAACAAAAAGCCGCTACAGGCTGATGCTGTAGCGGCTTGTCAGGACAGGCCCTCGCCTTGCTTGGATTAAGCGGCGGTGGCAGCAGCCTTGACGCGCGAAGGCAGCTTTTCCTTGATACGTGCCGACTTGCCGCTGCGGTCACGCAGGTAGTACAGCTTGGCACGGCGCACGTCACCACGGCGCTTGACTTCGATACTGGCGATCAGCGGGCTGTAAGTCTGAAACGTACGTTCCACGCCTTCGCCGCTGGAAATCTTGCGCACGGTGAAGCCGCTGTTCAGGCCGCGATTGCGCTTGGCAATCACCACACCTTCGTAAGCCTGCACGCGCTTGCGGTTACCTTCCACCACGTTCACGCTCACGATGACGGTGTCACCAGGGGCGAATTCGGGGATGGACTTGTTCAAGCGGGCGATTTCTTCCGCTTCCAGGGTCTGGATCAGATTCATGTGAGTTTCCTAGTGATCTTGTCCGCGCCAAAAATGGCTGCGTCGGGATTGACGTCTCAGTGTTTTGCGGGAGAACTCCCGGGCAAAACGGCCGGCCAGAGGATCGAAAAGCCTTTGATTATAGCAATTCAGCCGAGCTTGGCCAATACTGCTTCATCGGCGGGGGCCAAACGCCCTGCCTGGCGTGCGGCGTCGATGAGATCGGGCCGATGGCGGGCCGTGGTGGCCAGGCGCTGATCGCGCCGCCAGCGCTCAATCTGCGCATGGTGACCCGACAGGAGGGCTGCAGGCACCTGCTGCCCCGCCCACTCTTCCGGCCGGGTGTAGTGCGGGCAGTCCAGCAGGCCGTCCAGCGCGGGATTGAAACTGTCGAGCTGGTGGCTGCCCTCGTCATTGAGCACGCCGGGCTGCAGGCGCGCCACCGCATCCAGCAAGGCCATGGCAGGAATCTCGCCCCCCGAGAGCACGAAGTCGCCCAGGCTCATCTGCACAGTCACATGCGCATCGATGAACCGCTGGTCGATGCCTTCGTAGCGGCCACACAGCAACACCGCTCCCTCGCTGGCAGACCAGCGCTCCACCGCAGCGTGGTTCAGCGACTCGCCGATGGGAGAGAAAAGCACCACCGGCGCCTGGGTCTCCTCGGGCTCACCCCGCTCTGCCCGGATGTCCGCAAGGCAGCGCGCCAGGGGCTCGGCCATCATCACCATGCCCGGGCCGCCGCCAAACGGACGGTCATCCACCCGGCGGTAGTTGCCGTCGGCGTAGTCCCGAGGGTTCCACAGGCGCACATCGACCTGGCCGCTGGCGTAGGCGCGCCGGGTCACGCCGCTTGCCAGAAAGGGGGCAAACAGCTCGGGAAAGAGAGTAATGATGTCAAAGCGCATGGTGCGCGACGCGGCTCGGGGAGCGCCAGTCAGTAGTCGGGCTGCCAGTCGACGGTGATGCGCTTCTCGGCCAGATCCACCTTGTCCACAAAAGCCGAGACAAACGGAATCATGCGCTCTTGCGCCTTGCCGTCCTGCTCATAGGCCAGCACCAGCACGGTCTGGGGGCCGGTTGACATCAACTCGCGCACCTCGCCCAGCGCCACACCTTCACGGTTGACGACCGACAGACCGATCAGATCGACCCAGTAGTACTCGTCTTCGGAGGTGGATGGAAAGCTGGATCGCGGCACGAAAATCCGCGCACCGCGCAGCGCCTCTGCGCCATTGCGGTCGTCAATGCCCTGCGCCCAAGCCACCACGGAGTCCGAATGGTCCTTGGCCTGGCGAATGGGCAGCAGCACGGTACCGTTGAAGGTCTTGGCCCCGCGCTCGGAGGGCTGCAGGTACCAGCGTTTGGACGAAAAAAGTGCCTCGGGATTGCTGCTGTGCGGCAGCACCTTGAACCAGCCCTTGACGCCCCAGGCATCTGCAATGCGCCCTACTTCAACGGCGTCAGCAGGCAGTTCTGCGGGTTCGAGGGTCAGCGGTGTGGTGGCCATGGCAGTGAATCCAGAATGAGAAAAGGGCGGGTTCCGCCAGACCAGCCGACGGAACCCGCCCTTTTCGGGGAGCTTTAAGCAGCCTTCTTGGCGGCTTGCTTGATCAGGCGGTCCACCGTGGGGGAGGACTGGGCGCCCACGCCCACCCAGTAAGCCAGACGGTCTTGCACGATGCGCAGGCCTTCTTCGGATTCCTTGGCGGTGGGGTTGTAGAAGCCGATGCGCTCGATGAAGCGGCCATCACGGCGCACGCGCTTGTCAGCAACGACGATGTTGAAGAAAGGACGGCCCTTGGAGCCGCCGCGGGAGAGTCGAATGACGACCATGATTTATCCTTCGGGTGGTGAACTCCGGCAACATTTGCCGTAAGCCACAGTGTTCGCAACCATATTCGCAACGCTTGAGACACGCGACATGGCCACCCGGCCAGCGACACGCTGCAAAGCCCGCGATTATATCTATTTGTTCCAATGTCCACCATCCGCCCCAGCACCGACAGCGATATCCCCGCCATTACCGCCATTTACCAACACCATGTGCTCCACGGCACGGGCACGTTCGAGATCGACCCACCTTCCGAAGCCGACATGGCAGGCCGCCGCGCTGACGTGCTGGCGCGCGGCCTGCCCTGGCTGGTGGCCGAGCAGGACGGACAGGTGCTGGGCTTTGCCTATGCCAACTGGTTCAAGCCCCGTCCGGCCTACCGTTTCTCGGCCGAGGACTCGATCTACGTGGCCGACAGCGCCCGGGGCATGGGCCTGGGCCGCAAGCTGCTGGCCGAGCTGGCGGTGCAGGCCGAGGCCGTGGGCGTGCGCAAGCTGCTGGCGGTGATTGGCGACTCGGCCAACGCAGGCTCCATCGGCGTGCACCGGGCGTTGGGCTTTACCGATGTGGGCATCATGCGCTCGGTGGGCTGGAAGTTTGGCGCCTGGCGCGACATCGTGCTCATGGAAAAGACCCTGGGCGCGGGCGACACCACCTCCCCCGAATAACGCGACGCCCCCATGAAAAACAAAACCGTGGCGGCCTGGCTCGCCTTTGTGGGCGGGCCGCTGGGCCTGCACCGCTTCTATCTGCACGGCCTGTACGACATGCTCGGCTGGCTGCTGCCCATTCCCACGGCGCTGGGCATCTATGGCATCCAGCGGGTGCAGCAACTCGGCCAGGATGACCACTACAGCTGGGTGCTGATACCGCTGCTGGGCTTCACGATTGCCGCTTGTGCACTGCGTGCCATCCTGTATGCGCTGATGACGCCCGAGGCCTGGAATGCGCGCTACAACCCCAGCGCTACGCCCGATGCCGCACCGGGCAGGACGCAGTGGATCACCGTGGGTGCCATCGTGGTGTCGTTGCTGATTGGCACCACGGTGCTGATGGCCAGTCTGGCGTTCAGTTTTCAGCGGTACTTTGAATACCAGATCGAGGAAGCGCGCAAGATATCTCAGTGATCTGCCGACAGGCACCCAAACAAAAGCCCCATTGAATTCGCATTCAATGGGGCTTTTGGGCCAGTGCTGCCTGCCCTGAAAGCTATCTATTTAATAGCAATCAGAAGCACCTGGACATATCGCCCATCAGAACAGCTGCAGGCTGATCCAGTAGGCGACGGCGGCCACAAACGCACTGGCGGGGATGGTCAGAATCCACGCCCAGATGATGTTGCCCGCCACGCCCCAACGCACGGCGCTGGCGCGCTGGGTGGAGCCCACACCGACGATGGCGCCTGTGATGGTGTGCGTGGTGGATACCGGAATGCCCAGCGTGGTGGCCAGGAACAAGGTCAGCGCCCCGCCTGTTTCGGCACAGAAGCCGCCCACAGGCTTGAGCTTGGTGATCTTCTGGCCCATGGTCTTCACAATGCGCCAGCCGCCAAACATGGTCCCGAGGCCAATGGCCACGTAGCAGCTGATGATGGCCCAGGTGGGGGGCGAGGCATCAGACGCCGACGAGTACCCCGTGGCAATCAGCAGCAGCCAGATGATGCCGATGGTCTTTTGCGCATCATTGCCGCCGTGCCCCAAGCTGTAGGCGCCGGCGGACACCAGCTGCAGCCGGCGGAACCATTTGTCCACCTTGCTGGGGCGCGTGCGCCGGAAGATCCAGGCCACCGCCACCATCATGAGCGAACCCAGCGCAAAACCCAGCAGTGGCGAAACAAAGATGAACGCCACGGTCTTGAGGATGCCTGCCGAGATCAGCGCCCCCGCACCGGCCTTGGCAATCACCGCACCCACGATGCCACCGATGAGGGCGTGCGAGGAGCTGCTGGGAATACCGTAGTACCAGGTGATCACGTTCCAGGTGATCGCACCCACCAGGGCGCCAAACACCACGTGCGTGTCCACAATGCCGGGCTGCACGATGCCCTTGCCCACCGTCGCCGCCACGCTGAGGTGGAAGACGAAGATCGCCACAAAGTTGAAGAAGGCGGCAAACAGCACCGCCTGCGCCGGCTTGAGCACGCCGGTGGAGACCACCGTAGCGATCGAATTGGCCGCGTCGTGGAACCCGTTCATGAAGTCGAACAGGATCGCCAGGGCCACAAGCAGAACCACAACCCAGAGGGCCGTCTGTACGGTTTCCATACTGGTCAGCCTGCGGGGTTCAGGAGTTTTCGAGGACGATGCCCTCGATGCAGTTGGCCACGTCCTCGCACTTGTCAGTGATGGTCTCCAGAAGCTCGTAGATGGCCTTGAGCTTGATCACCTCGCGCACATCAGGCTCCTCGCGGAACAGCTTGCTCATGGCGCTGCGCATCACGCGGTCCGCGTCGGATTCGAGCTTGTCGATCTCCTCGCAGGTCTTGAGCGCAGCCTCGGCCACGGCCGGGTCGGCGATCTTCTCCAACAGCTTGACGGCATCGCGCAGGCGCTCGCAGCACTTGAGGCTCAGGTCCGTGAGGCGGGTGATTTCTTCCGTCATGTGGCGCACGTCGTACAGCGCCATGGTCTCGGCCGAGTCCTGGATCAGGTCGGCCACGTCGTCCATGGTGTTGATCAGCGTGTGGATCTGTTCACGGTCAATGGGGGTGATGAAGGTCTTGTGGATGGCCTTGTTCACCTCGTGCGTCACGCGGTCGGCAGCACGCTCGGCGTTGTCCACATCCTGGTTGTACTTGTCGCGCAGGTGCGGGTCGCTGTAGTTGGCCACCAGTTGCGAGAAGGCCCGGGCCGCCTCGACGATGCGGTCCGCATGCTGGTTGAACATTTCGAAAAAATTGCCTTCGCGTGGCAACAGCTTGGCAAACAGCATGGAGACTCCTGGATCGGGAACGAATGGTGAGAAAAGGCTGCGCCATGACAAAACCATGACGCTTTCGTGACCCGGCGAGTTTAACCGTGCGCCCTGCAGGGGGTTGATGCCGCTGCCTCATGCAGTCATGCCGCCCTGCGCACAGGGCCGCGGGCGGCGGGGCGACGCCCGCCCCGGCCTTCCGCCGTCAGGCGCCCCGGAAGATGAAATACACCGCGCCCACCAGACACAGCCCCGCCCAGAGGTAGTCCCATTTCAGGGGTTGGCCCATGTAGAACACAGCGAATGGCACAAACACGCCCAGCGTGATGACCTCCTGCATGATCTTGAGTTGCCCCACGTTGAACTGGGTGAAGCCGATGCGGTTGGCTGGCACCTGCAACAGGTACTCAAACAGCGCGATGCCCCAGCTGACGAGGGCTGCAACGTACCACGGCGAGGAGGCCAGGTTCTTGAGGTGCCCATACCAGGCAAAGGTCATGAAGATGTTGCTGGCGGTGAGCAGCAGCACAGTTTGCAGCGAGATGGGCAGGGACTGGAGCGCGTTCATGGTGAGGCGTCAGGGCTGAGAGAGTGAACGAATCGATCGATTATGAACAAAATCAGCCGATTGCGCCGGTGTTACATGCCTTGACAGCTATTCATTTAATAGCAACATTCGCTCGACTGCACCCGGCAGCAGGCGCAAAAAAGGCACTCCACTGGAGTGCCTTTCGGAGACAGCGGCACCGACAGGGCGGTGCGCGTGCTGCAGCGGCTTATTCGCCCAAGTAGGCGGCGCGCACCTTGGGGTCGTTCAGCAGTTGCTGGCCGGGGCCGGTCATGGTGATCAGGCCCGACTCCATCACGTAACCACGGTCGGCAATCGCCAGCGCGCGGCTGGCGTTCTGCTCCACCAGCACGATGGTCACGCCCAGAGCGTACACGTCACGCACCACCTCGAAGATCTTGTCCACCATGATGGGCGACAGGCCCATGGAGGGCTCGTCCAGCAACAGCACCTTGGGCTGGCTCATCAGCGCGCGGCCCATGGCCAGCATCTGCTGTTCGCCGCCGGACATGGTGCCGGCCAGCTGGTCCTTGCGCTCGCGCAGGCGCGGGAAGATGGTGAACATCTTCTCGATGTCGGCCAGGATGCCCGCTTTGTCTGAGCGTGTGTACGCGCCCATCTGCAGGTTTTCGGTGATGGTCATGCGCGCGAACACGCCGCGGCCTTCCGGCACCATGACCAGGCCCTTTTTCACCAGGTCCCAGGCGCCCTTGCCCTTGATGCTTTCGCCCAGGTACTCGATGTCGCCATCGTTCATCGCCAGCGTGCCGGTGATGGCCTTCATGGTGGTGGTCTTGCCGGCGCCGTTGGAGCCGATCAGCGAGACCAGCTCGCCTTCGCGCACTTCAAAGTCCACGCCCTTCACGGCCTGGATACCGCCGTAGGCGACCTTCAGGCCCTTGACCTGCAGCAGTACCTTGTTGGATTTTTCGGCCATTCTCAATGTCCTCCGGTGCCCAGATAGGCCTCAATCACTTTTTCGTTCTTCTGCACTTCGGCAGGGTTGCCCTCGGCAATCTGCTTGCCGTAGTCCAGCACCGTCACACGGTCGCACAGGCCCATCACCAGCTTCACGTCGTGCTCGATGAGCAGGATGGTGCGGTTGTCATTGCGGATGCGGTCGATCAGCTCGCGCAGCTGCACCTTCTCGGTGGCGTTCATGCCAGCGGCGGGTTCGTCCAGCGCGATGAGCTGCGGATCGGTGGCCAGCGCGCGGGCTATTTCCAGGCGGCGCTGGTCGCCGTAGCTCAGGGTACGCGCCTTGTAGTCGGCAAACTTGCCGATGCCCACGTAATCCAGCAGTTCCTGGGCACGCTTGGCAATCGCGGCTTCTTCTTCCTTGAAGCCCTTGGTCCGCAGCACCGCGCCCAGCAGGCCGGACTTGGTACGAATGTGGCGGCCCACCATCACGTTCTCGAGCGCCGTCATTTCGGCAAACAGGCGAATGTTCTGGAAGGTGCGGGCGATACCGGCCTT
Organism: Acidovorax sp. FG48; assembly: GCF_057809085.1. NCBI lineage: Bacteria > Pseudomonadati > Pseudomonadota > Betaproteobacteria > Burkholderiales > Comamonadaceae > Acidovorax > Acidovorax sp. FG48. Next base: position 49,673 of record NZ_JBMDJH010000018.1, read on the forward strand.
GGCCACTTCGTGCACGGCCGTGGGCTCGTAGGGCTTGCCGGCCAGCTCGAACGTCCCGGCGTCGGGGGTGTACAGGCCGGTGATCACGTTGAAGAACGTGGTCTTGCCCGCGCCGTTGGGGCCGATCAGGCCATACACCTGGCCACGCTGGATGGTGATGCCCACGTCGGACAGGGCCTGCAGGCCGCCGAAGCGCTTGGAGATACCGGCGACCTTCAGCACCACTTCATTGGATTTCTCTGTCATTGCTAACTTTCGGTGGTGTTCTTCTTCAGGTCTTCTGCGTCAGGCTCTTGCCGTGCTCAGGCGACGGCCACAGGCCGCGGGGGCGCATCAGCATGATGATGATCATCGCCAGGGCAATCAGCAGCTGGCGCAGGATGGCGGAGTCCAGGCGTCCGTCCGTCATGGCCTGCAGCGGGCCGGCCACATAGCGCAGCACTTCAGGCAGCGCAGACAGCAGCACGGCACCCAGGATCACGCCGGGGATGTGGCCGATACCGCCCAGCACCACCATGGCGACGATCATGACCGACTCCATCAGGCTGAAGGACTCGGGCGACACGAAGCCCTGGAACGCACCGAACATCGCACCCGACACGCCGCCGAACGAAGCGCCCATGCCGAAGGCCAGCAGCTTCATGTTGCGGGTGTTGATGCCCATGGCCTTGGCGGCGATTTCGTCTTCACGGATGGCCATCCAGGCGCGGCCGATGCGCGAGTCCTGCAGGCGGTAGCAGATGACGATGGAAACCACCACCAGCACCAGGAACAGGTAGTAGTACAGCGTGACGGAATTGATGTCGAAGCCGAACAGCTCCAGGCGCTTGCCCAGGTCCAGACCGAAGATCTTGACCGAGTCGATCTGACCCAGACCCTTGGGGCCGTTGGTCAGGTTGACGGGGTGGTCCAGGTTGTTCAGGAAGATGCGGATGATTTCGCCGAAGCCCAGCGTCACGATGGCCAGGTAGTCACCGCGCAGCTTGAGCGTGGGCGCCCCCAGCATGGCCCCAAAGAACGCCGCTAACAACGCCGCTACCGGTATCACGATCCACAGCGAGGTGTGCAACCCGTTGGGGAACATGGCAGCAAACGCCGCAAAGTTGTCCGCAAGGTGCGGCGACGCCATCAAGGCAAACAGGTAGGCACCCACGGCGTAGAACGCCACATAGCCCAGGTCCAGCAGGCCGGCGTAGCCCACCACGATGTTCAGGCCCAGGGCCAGCAACACGTACAGCAGGGCCAGGTCGGCAATGCGCACCCAGGCGTTGCCGAAGGATTGCAGGATCAGCGGCAGCACCAGCAGCGCCACGGCGCCGATGATCCAGTTGGTTTTGGTGTTCTTCATGGTGTGAGGCTCCTCAGGCGCGATCGGCCACACGCTCACCCAGCAGGCCCGAGGGACGCAGCGTCAGGATGATGATGAGCACGATGAACGCAAAGATGTCGGTGTAGTGGCTGCCCAGCAAACCGCCCGTGAGCGTGCCGATGTAACCCGAGCCGATGGCTTCGATGAGGCCCAGCAAAATGCCGCCCACCACCGCACCGGCCAGGTTGCCGATACCGCCAAACACCGCCGCCGTGAAGGCCTTGAGACCGGGCAGGAAGCCCATGGTGTGTTGTGCCGTGCCGTAGTTGGACGCGTACATCATGCCGGCGATGGCCGCCAGAACGGCGCCGATGATGAAGGTGGCCGAGATCACCATGTCGGGCTTCACGCCCATCAGGGATGCCACGCGGGGGTTCTCCGCCGTGGCGCGCATGGCGCGACCCAGGTTGGTGTGGTTGACCAGATAGACCAGCGAAGCCAGGGCCACCGCCGTCACACCCAGGATCAGGATCTGCGTGGGGGTGATGAAGGCGCCGCCCACCTGGAACGGCGTGCTGGGCAGCAGCGTGGGGTACGGCTTGTAGTTGGGCTTCCAGATGATCATCGCCAGCGTCTGCAGCAGGATCGACATGCCGATGGCAGTGATCAGGGGCGCGAGGCGCGGGCTGTTGCGCAGCGGCTTGTACGCAATCTTCTCGATGGTGTAGTTGAGGGTAGCAGCTACCACGCACGCGATGATGGTGGCCAGCAGCAGGATGGTCCAGCCCGGCGCGCCCGGCATGGCGGCCTGCATCATTCCAATACAGCTCCAGCTGGTGAGGGCGCCGATCATGAGCACCTCGCCGTGGGCGAAATTGATGAGTTGAATAATGCCGTACACCATCGTGTAGCCCAAGGCTATCAAGGCGTACATGCTGCCGAGTACCAGACCGTTGATGATCTGTTGCAGCAAAATGTCCATAAGAGAAGTCCTTCGTTTGTGACGTACCCACCGCTTTGGCACCGGAATCGGTACAGCCTTGTGGGCCCGACTGCCATCTAGCAAAAAACCCGCCAGGAATGCAGCTGTGCGGGTTTGTGGACGGGATTGTAGCGAGTAGTCACAACCGCCCCAATCCAAGCCGGGCGGGGTTTTCCCTCGGGTTTTGGTCACATCAGCGCGCCACGCACTGCATAAGCATTTTTGATGCACGCAAGATAATTGATGTGCAAACTTATTACCTCGATCATGCCGAATCGGCATAACGCGGTTTTTAAGGACGCAGCTTCGGCTGAAAAGGCGCCGCCCCGCTCCCTGGCGGTCCAGAGGCCGGCCCCGCGATCAGACGCCGGTGTCTGGCGCCTGCACGTCCGGGTGGGCGGCGGCGACATTGCGCTCGCGCAAATCCCGCATCTTCTGGGCGATCTTGATCTCCAGCCCCCGCTCCACGGGCTGGTAGAAGCCGGGCGCAGCCATGCCCTCGGGCAGGTAGTTTTCGCCCGCCGCAAAGCCGCCCTCTTCGTCGTGCGCGTAGCGGTAGCCCTTGCCGTAGTCGAGCTCTTTCATCAATTGGGTGGGCGCATTGCGCAGGTGCATGGGCACCGGGCGTGTGCCGTCCTGCTTGACCCAGGCACGGGCCGCGTTGTAGGCCTTGTAAACGGCGTTGGACTTGGGGGCGACGGCCAGATAGACCACGCATTCGGCCAGCGCCAGCTCGCCCTCAGGGCTGCCCAGGCGTTCATACACCTCGCTCGCGTCCAGCGCCAGGCGCAGCGCGCGCGGGTCGGCCAGGCCAATGTCTTCGGCCGCCATGCGCACCAGGCGGCGCGCCATGTAGCGCGGGTCGGCGCCGCCGTCCAGCATGCGCACCAGCCAGTACAGCGCAGCATCGGGGTCGGAGCCGCGCACCGACTTGTGCAGCGCGCTGATGGTGTCGTAGAACTGCTCGCCGCCCTTGTCGTAGCGGCGCATGCGCTCGCCCAGCACCTTGACCAGCCACGCGTCGGTGATCTCGGTGAGCTTCTCCTGCGCGGCCGCCATGGCCAGCGTCTCCAGCGTGTTGAGCAAGCGGCGCGCGTCGCCATCGGCGTAGGCCACCAGGCGGTCGATTGCTACGCTTTCAATAGCTGGCAGCGCTTGTTCTGCCTGCGCCAGGGCCACAATTCGCTTCAAATCCTCTTCGGACAAGGGCTGCAGCACATAGACTGCCGCGCGCGACAGCAACGCGGAGTTGACCTCAAACGACGGGTTCTCGGTGGTGGCGCCGATGAAGGTGAATAGACCGCTTTCTACATGCGGCAGGAAGGCGTCCTGCTGGCTTTTGTTGAAGCGGTGCACTTCATCGACAAACACGATGGTGCGCTGCTGCATCAGCCCGTCGCGCGCGGCCTGGGCCTGCTCCACTGCTTCGCGGATGTCCTTGACTCCGCCCAGCACGGCGCTGATGCTGATGAACTGCGCATCAAACGCGTCGGCCATGAGCCGCGCAATGGTGGTCTTGCCCACGCCCGGCGGGCCCCACAGGATGCAACTGTGCGGACGGCCCGACTCAAACGCGAGCCGCAGCGGCATGCCCGGGCCCAGCACATGCTGCTGGCCGATCACCTCGCCCAGCGCGCGGGGCCGCAGGCGCTCGGCCAGGGGCTGGTGGCTGGATGGGTGCGCCGAAGAAGGGGCGGAGGCACTGCGTGCTGCCATGGTCGTGTCCTGTCTACAGTAGGCTGATTTTCAAGCCAGATAGGCCTCTAGCGCCTACAAATCATGCGCTGACAGCTACATTTTTAGGAGCAATCTATTGCTTCACCACATCAGCCCCAGCCGGAGGCTTGAACTGGAAGGTGCTGGCGGGCAAGGCTGCATTGGCCTGCATGCCGTTGAAGCGGATCAGCGAGCGCTGACCAAAGCTGTCCAGGATGTCGAGCGCCGCCAGTTGCTCGCCCGCAAAGCCCACGCGCACGCTCTTGAGCTGGCCGTCCTTGGTCTTGGGGCTGGCCAGCACCCACTGCAAACCATCGGCGTCGGGGGCGGCCTCCAGCGTGAAATCGGCCTTCAGCGCCGACAAATCCGGCGCGGACGCCAGCAGTGCAGCGGGCGTGCTGCCCAGCGCCTGCGACTGCGAGCGCTGCGTGACCTGGTTCAGGTCCACGTCATACAGCCACAGCGTCTGGCCGTCGGCCACGATGGTCTGCTCGAAAGGCTTCTTGTAGACGAACTTGAAACGCCCGGGGCGCTGAAACTCAAAGCTGCCACTCGACGTCTTGGTGCGCGCGGCCTGGCCGTCCTTAGGCGGCGATGTCACGGTCTGCGTGAAGTCGGCCTTGCCCGTCTGCGTGCCCTTCATGAAGGATTCCAGGCTTTTCAGCCCGTCAGCGCTAGCCACGCTTGCCGCAGCAGCTATCAAAATTGCAGTAGCGATCTTTTTCAACACGAACTCCTGTGGGGTGGTGACCGGCCTCGCGGTCCGGCTGCTCATTCGCTGCGGTTGGGCACCAGCACTTCACGCTGGCCGCTGGCCGTGAGGGCACTGACCAGACCGGCTTTTTCCATGTCTTCCAGCAGCCGCGCCGAGCGGTTGTAGCCAATGCGCAGCTTGCGCTGCACGTACGAGATGCTCGCCTTGCGGTCCTTAAGCACCACTTCGACGGCCTGATCGTACATGGGGTCCTTTTCGCCGCCTTCACCACCGCCGCCTTCCCCTGACAGATCGCCCTCGCCATCCACAGTTCCGCCTTCGAGCACGCCTTCTATGTAGTCCGGCTCCCCTTGTTCCTTGAGGTAACTGACGACACGGTGTACTTCTTCGTCTGACACAAAAGCGCCATGCACGCGGATCGGCAGGCCCGTGCCACTGGCCATGTAGAGCATGTCGCCCATGCCCAGCAGCGCCTCGGCGCCCATCTGGTCGAGGATGGTGCGGCTGTCGATCTTGGAGCCCACCGAGAACGCAATGCGGGTGGGAATGTTGGCCTTGATCAGGCCGGTGATCACGTCCACGCTGGGGCGCTGGGTGGCCAGGATCAGGTGGATGCCCGCGGCACGCGCCTTCTGCGCCAAGCGGGCGATGAGTTCTTCGATCTTCTTGCCCACCACCATCATCAGGTCGGCCAGCTCGTCGATGATGACCACAATGTGTGGCAGGCGCTGCAGCGGCTCGGGCTCTTCGGGCGTGAGGCTGAAAGGGTTGTAGATGAACTCCTCGCGCGCCTTGGCCTCGTCAATCTTGGTGTTGTAGCCCGCCAGATTGCGCACACCCAGCTTGGACATGAGCTTGTAGCGGCGCTCCATCTCGGCCACACACCAGTTCAGGCCGTGCGCCGCCTGCTTCATGTCAGTGACCACGGGCGCCAGCAGATGCGGAATGCCTTCGTAGACCGACATTTCCAGCATCTTGGGGTCGATCATCAACAGGCGCACGTCGCGCGCCTCGGCCTTGTATAGCAGCGAGAGGATCATGGCGTTGATCCCCACCGATTTGCCCGAGCCCGTGGTACCGGCCACCAGCACGTGCGGCATCTTGGCCAGATCAGCCACCACCGGGTTGCCCACGATGTCCTTGCCCAGGCCCATGGTGAGCATGCTCTTGGCCTCGTGGTAGACCTGCGAACCCAGGATCTCCGACAGGCGGATAGACTGGCGCTTGGCGTTGGGCAGCTCCAGCGCCATGTAGTTCTTGCCCGGAATGGTCTCGATCACGCGGATGGACACCAGGCTGAGCGAGCGGGCCAGGTCCTTGGCCAGGCCCACGATCTGCGAGCCCTTGACGCCCGTGGCGGGCTCGATCTCGTAGCGGGTGATCACCGGGCCGGGCATGGCGGCCACCACGCGGACCTCCACGCCAAAGTCCTTGAGCTTTTTCTCGATGAGGCGGCTGGTCATCTCCAGCGTCTCGGGCGCCACGGTCTCCTGGCGCTGCTGTGGGCTGTCGAGCAAATCCACCAACGGGAGCTTGCTGTCGGGCATGTCGGTGAACAGGGGCTTCTGGCGCTCCTTCACCACGCGGGTGCTTTGCGGCACATCGACCAGCACGGGCTCGATGATCTGCACAGGTTCGGGGTGGTGCACTTCGCTTTCGGTGCGCTCTTCCAGCACCACCACCTCGCGCTCGCGGGCCGCCTTGCGGCCCACGGCGACATCCTTGGCCACCTCGCGTTTTGCGAGGCGAGACTGCACCAGCGCATCAATGCGCCCGCCCAGAAACTCCGCCACATGGCCCCACGAGAAGCGGAACACCAGCGCTGCGCCCGCCACCGCCAGCACAATGGCCAGCAACCCAGAGCCTGTGAAACCCAGCCACTTCACACTGGCTGGCCCCACCACATAACCCAGCACGCCCCCAGCGTGACCAGGCAGGAAGGTTTCAAACCGGTACAGCCGCGACCACTCCAGCGCCGTGCTGGAGCACATCAGCACCACCAGCCCCCCCCAGAACGTGGCCCGGCGCACCAAAGGGCTGGCGGCGCCTGCCACCACTTCGCCCCCGCGCATCCAGCGCGCCAGTGACGACAGCCAGGCGCGCACACCGGCCGCCACGCACCACCACACCGAAAAGCCCAGCGCAAAGTAGCTGCCATCGGCCAGCCAGGCGCCAAAACGCCCCGCCCAGTTGGCGACAGAGCGCACATCGCGGGCGCCGGAGGTGGACCAGGCCGCGTCCTGCGCCGAATAGCTGACCAGCGCCAGCAGCCAGAAAACCAGGGCCAGCAAGCCCACCACCAGGGCGATTTCGTGGCCAAAACGGGCAGCGCCCGTGCGGGGCGGCGACTTGGCCGCCGCCGATGCATTCAGGGTATTGAGGGAATAGGTCATAAACGTGCGGGGTGAGCTTACCGCATGCATTGCGCCGGGCGCGGCACCCGGCGCAGGGTCTGCCACCCCACTTTCAGCCCAAGGCGTTCAGCCGGTCCTTGAGCAAGGTGGCCCCATTGGGCAACGCTTCGATGAAGCCACGCTCCTCCAGGTCTTTCATCACCCGGCTCACCATCTCGCGGGACGCGCCCACCATCTTGGCCAGGTCCTGGCGCGAGATTTTTTCCTTGATGAGCAGCTGCCCTTGTGCATCGGCGACCGCAAAGTCCAGCAAGGCGTGGGCGACCCGGCCGTACACATCCAGTAACGCGAGTGACTCAATCTTGCGATCGGCATGGCGCAAGCGCTTGACCAGCCCGCGCATCACCACCAGCGACATGGAGGCGTTTTCCGTCAGGCAGCGCGCAAACTCTGCACGCCCCAGCATCAGCACGTCGGTCTGCACTTCGGCACGCACGGTGGCCGAATGGGGTTCGTTGTCGATGATGCTCATCTCGCCCAGGTAGTCGCCCTGGGCCAGCGTGGCCAGAATCACCTCGCGCCCCCGGCTGTCCGAGGTCATGACCCGGGCGCGGCCGGTGAGCAGGATGAACAAGGCATTGGACTTTTGCCCCTGCTCCACCAGCGCTTCGCCCCGCTTGAAGCGGCGCTTGATCACCGCGCCGCTGATCACCTCCGCCTGCGCCACCGTCAGCAGCGAAAACAAGGGCACCCGGCGCAGCAGGTCGAGGTTGGACAACATCGTGGACATGCAAACATCTCCTTTCAGGGGTGCGACCCAACCGGAGCCGCAACGGGTTATCAATGGGTTCTTACAATCGCGGTGATTGAAAACGGGGCCACTCGTGCGAGCGGACGCCGGTTGATACTCGGCGGCTCGACCCCCAGCTTTCCCAACAGCGCCCCATGTAGCGGGCGCAAAACACAGGCTTTTACCATGTCCACCACCCAACACGCGAAAGTTCTGATCCTGGGCTCTGGCCCTGCGGGCTACACCGCAGCGGTTTATGCAGCGCGCGCCAACCTGAACCCGGTGCTGATCACCGGCATGGCCCAAGGCGGCCAGCTGATGACCACGACCGAGGTGGACAACTGGCCCGCCGATGTGCACGGCGTGCAGGGCCCGGACCTGATGCAGCGCTTTCTGGAGCACGCAGAGCGCTTCAAGACCCAGATCATCTTCGACCACATCAACAAGGTCGATTTCAGCAAGCGCCCCTTCACCCTGACCGGCGACAGCGGCACCTACACCTGTGACGCACTGATCCTGGCCACCGGCGCATCGGCCAAATACCTGGGCCTGCCGTCGGAAGAGGCCTTCATGGGTAAGGGCGTGTCCGGCTGCGCCACCTGCGACGGTTTCTTCTACCGCGACCAGGACGTTTGCGTGGTGGGTGGCGGCAATACCGCCGTGGAGGAAGCGCTGTACCTGTCCAACATTGCCCGCAAGGTCACCCTGGTGCACCGCCGCGACAAGTTCAAGGCCGAGCCCATCCTGGTGGACAAGCTCCACGAGAAGGTCGCCGCGGGCAAGATCGAGCTCAAGCTGTTTCACACCCTGGACGAGGTGCTGGGCGACAACACGGGCGTGACGGGCATCCGCATCAAGAGCACCCAGGACGGCAGCACGCAAGACATCAAGCTGCAGGGCTGCTTCATCGCCATCGGCCATGCGCCCAACACCGAAATCTTCCAGGGCCAGCTGGAGATGGAAAACGGCTACATCATCACCCAGGGCGGACTCAAGGGTTTTGCCACGCAGACCAGCGTGCCCGGCGTGTTCGCCGCGGGCGACGTGCAGGACCACGTTTACCGCCAGGCCATCACCAGCGCCGGGACCGGCTGCATGGCCGCGCTGGACGCGCAGCGCTTCCTTGAACAAGAAGCTTGATCACGAGCAAGACCCCCACGCTCCGCCGCTGCGCGGGTCGCTGCCCCCCAAGGGGGCTTTTTTGTCTTGGGGCGGCCCGTCGACAAAAATCGGGCTGCAGGCTATAATTTGCGGCTTTGCTGAATTCGGCCCGTTTTTTGCGGTCATCCGAAACCGGCGAATCGGGTTACCGCCACCCTTTCTGGCGAGGTGAGGCCGCAAGCCAACCTGGGCAAATCAAACGCCCAGGGCTCAGCGAACGGCCGTTAATACAGTATCGGAGTGTCCTCATGGCACGCGTCTGCGACGTAACGGGCAAGAAGCCCATGACTGGGAACAACGTTTCCCACGCCAACAACAAAACCAAGCGCCGGTTCCTGCCGAACCTGCAATACCGCCGTTTCTGGGTTGAGAGCGAAAACCGTTGGGTGCGCCTGCGTGTTTCGAGCGCTGCCCTGCGTTTGATCGACAAGAACGGTATCGACTCGGTGCTCGCAGACCTGCGTGCCCGTGGCCAGGCTTAAGGAGTAGCACCATGGCAAGCAAAGGCGGACGCGACAAGATCAAGCTGGAATCCACTGCGGGTACCGGCCACTTCTACACCACCACCAAGAACAAGAAGACCATGCCCGAGAAGATGGCGATCATGAAGTTTGATCCCAAGGCTCGCAAGCACGTGGAATACAAGGAAATGAAGCTGAAGTAATTCAGCCTCTTTCTGGTCTTCCCAAAAGCCGCCCGGCGTCCAGCCCGGCGGCTTTTTTCATGGGCATGCAGGTGTTTGAGTACGGCCAGGCGTGCATCCCCGCCGCGCTCCTTCCTTCTCCGCTGAAGCCAACAAAAAACCGCTGCAGGCACAAGGCCTTACAGCGGTTTGATGGGAGGTGCGTCTGAGGTGCCCGGACCTGTAGCCAGCCCCTCAACGTCCTGAGAACATCTGGTCAGGCGCGCGCAGCGCGCAGGCGGATGGAGAACTCGCGCAGGGCCGCCACACCACTTTCTTCCGCTCGGCGGCACCAGGCTTGCAGGTCAGCAGTCAGCTGCTCGCGGGAGTGGGAGGTGTTCAACCACAGCTGACGCAGCTCTTCGCGCATGGTCACCATCTTGTCGAGCGTCGGAGATGCCGCACGGGCCTGCGCCAGCTGCGGCAAGGCGCCCGCTGGCACCTTCTCGGCATCGCGGTGCAGCCAGCGCTTGGCCGCCTTGAGCACCGACACATCGGCCTGACGCGCCTGCAGCGCGGCAATCTCGTCCCTGCAAGCCTGCCGCACGCCGCGCGCATAGCCAGCCATCACTTCGTAGCGGTTGGCGATCAAGGCTTCCAAAGTCTTTTCGTCGGCCACGGGCTTCACATCGCCCAGTTGCAGCTTGGGCGGCACCTTCTTCACCGTAGCCCAGCCGATTTTCTTCATGAGGCTGATGTACACCCAGCCAATGTCGAACTCATAGGTCTTGACCGAGAACTTGGCCGACGTGGGGTACGTGTGGTGATTGTTGTGCAGCTCTTCGCCGCCGATGATGATGCCCCAGGGGGACAAATTGGTGCTGGCGTCCTGCGCCTCAAAGTTGCGGTAGCCCCAGTAGTGACCCACGCCATTGACCACACCGGCGGCCCAGAACGGAATCCAGAGCATCTGCACCGCCCACACTGCCGCGCCCAGGGCGCCGAACAGGGCCAGGTCCAGAATGAGCATCAGGCCCACGCCTTGCCAGCCGTAGCGGGTGTAAACATTGCGCTCCATCCAGTCATCGGGCGTGCCATGACCGAACTTCTTGATCGTTTCCATGTTCTTGGACTCGGCGCGGTACAGCTCGGCGCCGCGCCACATCACGGTGTCCAGCCCACGGGTCTGGGGGCTGTGCGGGTCGTCCACGGTTTCGCATTTGGCGTGATGCTTGCGGTGGATGGCCACCCATTCCTTGGTGACCATGCCGGTCCCAATCCACAGCCAGAAGCGGAAGAAATGCGAAGGAATGGCATGCAGGTCCAGCGCGCGGTGGGCCTGGGCGCGGTGCAGAAAGATCGTGACCGCTGCGATGGTGATGTGGGTCGTGGCGAGGGTGTACAACACGATCTGCCACCAGGCCAGGTTCCACAACCCATTTCCAAGCCAGTCAATGGCGGCGTTCAGTACAGCCCAGTCGGGTAACAGCATATTCACAAAAACCTTACTACAGAGAACCTGCTCACCAACGAAGCAGCTATTTCATTTTAGAGGGCCTGCCTCTGAAAGGATCAGGGAAATCCAGCGTGTTTACGCTGGTTTAGAGCCCTACCCCCAGCATTTCAGTCCTTCTTGGCCCAGATGGCGGCAAAGAATCCGTCAGTCTGGTGCAGATGGGGCCACAAGCGCAAATAACTACTGCCCGATGCGCCGCCGCTGCACAAACCCTTGGCGCCTTCGACCTTGAGCTGCTCCAGCAGTTCGCTGGCGTCCAACAACTGGAAGTCCGGGTGGGCGGCACTGAACGCCTCGGCAATGGCCTCGTTTTCTTGCGGCAGGATGCTGCAAGTGGCATACACCAAGCGGCCGCCCGGCTTGAGCAGGCGGGCTGCGCTGTCCAGGATGGACGTTTGTTTGGCCACGAGCTCTTCGACAGCCTTGGGCGACTGGCGCCATTTGAGGTCCGGATTGCGCCGCAAGGTGCCCAGACCCGAACAGGGCGCGTCCACCAGCACGCGGTCGATCTTGCCGGCCAGACGCTTGACGCGGTCATCGCGCTCATGGGCGATGGCGGCGGGGTGCACGTTCGACAGGCCGCTGCGGGCGAGGCGGGGTTTCAGTGCATCCAGCCGGTGGCCCGACACATCAAAAGCGTACAAACGCCCGGTATTGCGCATGCTGGCGCCAATGGCCAGGGTTTTGCCCCCGGCCCCGGCACAAAAATCCACCACCATCTCGCCGCGCTTGGCATCCAGCAGCAGTGCCAGCAGTTGGGAACCCTCGTCCTGCACCTCGATAGCGCCGCGTGTGAAGGCGTCCAGCTTGGTCAGCGCAGGCTTGTCGTCAATGCGCAGGCCCCAGGGTGAATACGGCGTGGGATGCGCCTTGATGCCCGCTTTGGCCAGCTCCTTTTGCACGTCGGCGCGCTTGTCCTTGAGTGCGTTGACACGCAGATCCAGCGGTGCGCTCTGCGCCAGGCTTTCCACCAGCGGCCAGAAGCCGTCGGCCAATTGGTCCTTGAGGGGTTTGACCAGCCATTCGGGCAGGTTGTGGCGATGGCGCTCCATCAGGTCGTCCACCGTGACCGCATCGCACTGGTCGAGCCATTTTTTTTCCTGCTCGGTCAGAGCGCTCTTGAGAAAATCGCGCGGACCATGAAACCCCAGGATGGCCAGACGGCGTTCCTTGGGCCCTGAGCCCGAGGGGGCCATGTGGTCAAACAGCAGCTTTTTGCGCAGAACGGTGTAGACCGTTTCCGCCAGCGTGGCGCGCTCGCGCGGCCCCAGGCCCCGGTTGTCGCGGAAGAATCGTGACACCACCGCATCGGCGGGGTGTTCAAACGTGAGGGTGAGCCTGACCAGTTCGGCGCAGGCGTCGAGAAGAACTTTGGGATGCATCCTGCGATTGTCCCATTCCCCGCCGCGCTACCGATATGCCCCTACCCTCCCACTGCGACAGCCGCAAGTTCACGAGCAAGCCACTCCATGCACGGCCAAGTCGTCAGCGGCTGTAGATCGGCTCGAACGCCGAGCGCTCGATCTGCTGCAGGGTCGGCGACTCACCCGCCCACAGCACCAGCGCGGGGCCCGGCAGGCTCAGGTTGCGCTCCAGCGCGCGGCACAGGTGGTAGCGGCTTTCATCGTCCATGCCCGGCAGCTCGACAAACACCAGGTAGGCCCTGCGCTGGGGGTATTCGCGCAGGTTCTTGCGCACCAGCCAGCAGCGCGCCAGCGGTGCGCAGCGGGCCAGCTCGGACTGCAGCTCCGCCAGCTCGAACGAGCTGAGGTCATGCCGCACGATCTGGCTGAAGAACGAGGTGCCCGACAGCTCTTCCCAGGCCCGCTCTTCGGATTCTTGCGCGCGCTCCAGCCGCTTGCGCCATTGCTTGAAAGCGGCCGCATCGTGGTCCAGCCCCAGGCGTGGGGTCTCCAGTTCGGCCAATGCCGTGCGTGCAGCCCAGTAGCGGTCGCTGCTGCCGGTTTCCCACAGGCGGTGCAGCAGCTGCAGCTTGCCCTCCCGATCCTCCTCCGCCAGGCAGGGCACCAGCCCGCGCAACGCGGCAGGGTATTCGGGGCTGCGCTGCAGCGCCAGCTCATACAGGGCACGGACATCGGCATGCGGGTCCAGATGGCGCTTCAGGCGGGCCAGTTCCACCAGGTCGGCAGCGCTGCTCTGTGCTGTCGATGCACCCAGGGCTTCGGCGCGTGCGGGCACGCGTCCCAGCCAGGCGTGGTGCTGCTTCCATTCGCTGGCGTTGTCGCGGCACCATTGCTTGTCGAAATGCGCCACCCAGCGTTTGGCATCCGGACCCAGCAGGGCCAGCGCGTTGCCGCGCGACCATTCCGGCAGGGTGGGCGTGGCGTCCAGTGCTTCGATGCGGTCGCGCAGGCTGGGGTGGGTGTCGTCCAGATTGCTCAGACGCTTGAGCGCCTGGCGCAGGGCGTCATTGGCAAAGGCGGCATCAGGGGCTTTGGCCAAGGCGCGGCGCATGCTGCGGTAGGGACCCACCGGCAACGGGTTGCCCGCCGCTGCACACCAGTGGTTGCCCCAGAACTCCGCCTGCAGCCACGCGCCCCGGATCTCGATCTCGGCCAAGGCCGCAGCAGTCACGTCGCGGCCCAGCAGCTTGCCGGCGATGCGATCGGCCTCGTATTCGTCCTGGCGGGCCAGTGCAAAGGTCTTGGCCGAAAACCGCGGAAAGTACCAGCGCATGAACAGCTGCGTGGCAGCAGCCACCGGCCCCTCATCGTCGGCCAGGCTGTGGTTCAGGCGCATCCACGACAGGCGGGTGCGGTAGATCCATGCAGCAAAGCGGCCGTGGTCACCCCGCAGATGGCCGTACTCGTGCGCCAGCACCGCCAGAAAACGTGGCCGGTCCAGCGCCATGAGCAGGGGCAAGCCAATGCTCAGGTGGTTGACCGCCCCACCCAGCAGGCCGTAACGCGGCAACTGCTGGATGCTGGCATTGAATTCGTCGGTCAACGTGACCTTGTGAATGGGCGGGCCCTTGATCTTGCGGCGGATGCGCGCCAGCGCTTCAAACAGGTCGGGCGCGTCCAGCGCGGTAATTTCAACGCCCTCAGGCGCATCAAACCGCACCCACAGCGCACGCAGGCTGACCCACAACAGACCTCCGGCCCCCAGCAAGGCCCAAACCATCGCCAACCGAAAGCGCCCATGCAGCAACTGGGGCACCACCCACAGCAAAATACCCACAGCGAGCGCCAGACACCCCAGCACCCAGGCATAACCCAACGCCGCAAACGCAGCCACACTGCGGCGGTACGCGCGGCTGTTGTCGGCGCTGGCATGCTCGCTCATGCGCACCATGTGCACAAAATCTGCCTGGTCCACGGACTTCCCTCACTCTGGTTGATTTTTTTCAGCCGCCATCCTAACCACTCACGCTACCGCAGCACCATGACCGACGACGACCTGCCCGAACTCATCCGCACGCCACCCGGCCTGTACCGTCACTACAAGGGCATGCTCTATGAAGTGATCGACACCGTGCGCCACAGCGAAACGCTGGAACCCATGACGCTGTACCGCGCGCTGTACGGCCAGCGGGGCTTGTGGGTGCGGCCCGCCGCCATGTTTGAGGAGCAGGTACTGGTCGACGGGGTGCTGCAGCCCCGCTTCCAGAAATGCGCAGAGGGGACGGCGCCCGTATAGTTGACACCCAAAAGCGGCTTCAGCGCCCGTCCGAAAAGCGCCTTAAGCTATATTTTCAATAGCAATCAGATCGCTGCAGCCGGGTGTTAGCTACAGCGTTTGAACCAGCGCCCGTACGGCGCGCGGGTAGATCACATGCTCCTGGGTCAGCACCCGGGCAGCCAGCGTCTCGGCGGTGTCGCCCGGTAGCACCGGCACCACGGCCTGGTCCAGGATGCGGCCCACATCCAGCTCGGCCGTCACCTGGTGCACCGTCACGCCCGCAAACTTGCAGCCCGCATCGATGGCGCGCTGGTGCGTGTGCAGCCCGGTAAAGGCGGGTAGCAGCGAAGGGTGGATATTGATGAGCCGCCCGGCGTAGTGCGCCACAAACTCTGGCGTCAGGATGCGCATGAACCCTGCCAGCACCACCAGGGCGGGCTGGTGTCGGTCGATGGTGGCGGCCAGCTCGGCATCAAAAGCCTCGCGGCTGGCAAAGGCCTTGTGGTCCAGCACCTCCGTTGCGATGCCCTGCTCCCGCGCAAAAGCAAGCCCTGCAGCATCCGGTTTGTTGCTGATGACGGCCGCCACGCGGGCGCCGTAGCGCTGCTCCCAGTGCTCCTGCTGGGCTGTGCGGACGATGGCAGCCATGTTGGAGCCGCCGCCAGAGATCAGAATGACGATGTTCTTCATAAATTGCCATGGATTATCCCAGTGCCCTTCGACCCCACCACACGCCCCCTAACCCCCAACGAAGCCCGCGTGCTTGCCACCCTGATGGAAAAAGCGCGCACTGTCCCCGACAGCTATCCCATGTCGCTCAACGGTCTGGTCACCGGCTGCAACCAGAAAACCAGCCGTGACCCGGTGATGAACCTGAGCGACGCCGAGGCGCAGGAGGCACTGGATTCGCTCAAACTGCTGACCTTGGCGTTTGAGAGCAGCGGCAACCGCACCACGCGCTGGGAGCACAACTTTCAGCGCGGCGTGGGTGTGCCCGAGCAATCGGCCGTGCTGCTGGGCCTGCTGATGTTGCGCGGGCCGCAGACGGCGGGCGAGTTGCGCATCAACGCCGAGCGCTGGTACCGGTTTGCGGACATCTCCTCGGTCGAGGCGTTTCTGGACGAGCTGCAGGAGCGCAGCGCCGAAAAGGGTGGCCCGCTGGTCGTGCAGCTTCCCCGCGCGCCCGGCGCCCGCGAACAACGCTGGGCGCACCTGCTCTGTGGGCCAGTGGATACCTCCGCCAGCCATGCACCCGCAGGCGGGTCGGGCGCCAGCCCATCGCCAGCCCTGCAGGCCCGTGTAGACGCCCTGGAGGCTGAGGTGGCGAGCCTGCGTAACACCGTGCAGCGACTGTGCGCAGAGCTGGGCATTTCCCCTGAGTTCAGTCCAATGTCGCCACCCGGACAGGAATAAAACGAACGACCGTGCTACAAATGCGGATCACTTGGAGACAAACCGATGGATCTCGCATTTACCCCCGAAGAACAGGCGTTTCGCGAAGAGATTCGCGCCTGGGTTCACGCCAACCTGCCCAAGGAAATTTCGCACAAGGTGCACAACGCCCTGCGCCTGACCCGCGAAGACATGCAGGGCTGGGCCAAGATCCTGGGAAAAAAGGGCTGGCTGGGCTTTGGCTGGCCCAAGGAGTTCGGCGGCCCCGGCTGGACAGCCGTGCAAAAGCACCTGTTTGAAGAGGAATGCGCCCTGGCGGGCGCGCCACGCATCGTGCCGTTCGGCCCGGTGATGGTGGCCCCGGTGATCATGGCGTTTGGCAATGCGGAGCAGCAAAAGCGCTTCTTGCCCGGCATCGCCAGCGGCGAAGTCTGGTGGAGTCAGGGTTACAGCGAACCCGGTTCGGGCTCGGACCTGGCCAGCGTCAAGACCCGCGCCGAGCGCGTGGGCGACAAGTACATCGTCAACGGCCAGAAGACCTGGACCACCCTCGGCCAGCACGGCGACTGGATGTTCAACCTGGTGCGCACCAGCACAGAGGGCAAGCCCCAGACCGGCATCTCCTTCCTGCTGGTGGACATGAAGTCCAAGGGCGTGACCGTGCGCCCCATCAAGCTGCTCGATGGCGAGTGCGAAGTGAACGAAGTGTTCTTCGACAACGTCGAAGTGCCCGCCGAGAACCTGATCGGTGAAGAGAACAAGGGCTGGACCTACGCCAAGCACCTGCTGAGCCACGAGCGCACCAACATCGCCGACGTGAACCGCAGCAAGCGCGAGCTGGAGCGCCTCAAGCGCATCGCCAAGACCGAAGGCGTGTGGGACGACCTGCGCTTCCGCGACCAGATCGCCCTGCTCGAAGTCGACATCGTGGCGCTGGAAATGCTGGTGCTGCGCGTACTGTCTGCCGAGAAGTCCGGCAAGAACTCGCTCGACATTGCGGGCCTGCTCAAGATCAAGGGCAGCGAGATCCAGCAGCGCTACGCCGAGCTAATGATGCTGGCCGCAGGCCCCTTTGCCATGCCCTTCATCGAAGAGGCCATGGAGGCCGGCTGGCAAGGCAACTTCCCCGGCGGCGTCACCGCCAACGCTCCGCTGGCATCTACCTACTTCAACCTGCGCAAGACCACCATCTACGGTGGCTCCAACGAAGTGCAGCGCAACATCGTGGCTCAGACCGTCCTCGGCTGATCCCAAGTTCCAGGAGACAAGAACATGGATTTCGATTTTTCTGACGACCAGGAACAACTGCGCGACGCCGTTCGCAAGTGGGTGGATAAGGGCTACACGTTCGAGCGCCGCCGCGCTGCCGTGGCCGTCGGCGGTTTTGACCGCACCGCCTGGAACGAACTGGCCGAGCTGGGCCTGACCGCCCTCACCGTGCCCGAAGCGCACGACGGCATGGGCCAGGGAGCCATCGACGCGATGGTAGTGGCCGAAGAACTGGGCCGTGGCATTGTGCTGGAGCCCATCGCCCAGGCCTTCATCGCCAGCAGCGTGCTGTCGCACTACGCACCCGCCGAAGTGCAAGGTGCCTGGCTGCCCCGCGTGGCCAGCGGCGAAGCCCTGGTGGTGCTGGCCCAGCAGGAGCGCAAGGCGCGCTACCGCCTGGATGTTTGCGAAGCAAAAGCAGCTAAAGCGCAATCAGGATATGCGGTAACAGCTATCAAAAGCGTAGTACCCGCTGGTGACCAGGCGGACGCCTTCATCGTGCCTGCGCAGTTGGACGGAAAGATCGCCCTCTTCCTGGTCGAACGCACTGCGAGCGGCGTGACCACGCAGGGTTACGTCACGCAAGACGGCAGCCGCGCCGCCGAGGTGCACCTGGCCAACGCCCCCGCCACGCTCATCACCACCGACGGCCTAGCTGCGCTGGAACTGGCCGTGGACACCGGCATCGCCGCCGCCTGCGCCGAAGCCGTGGGTGTGATGGACAAGACCGTGGCCATCACCGTCGAATACATGAACCAGCGCAAGCAGTTCGGCGTGTTCATTTCCAGCTTCCAGGCGCTGCGGCACCGCGTGGCCGACATGAAGATGCAGCTGGAGCTGGCCCGCTCGATGAGCTACTACGCCAGCCTCAAGCTCGGCGCCCCTGCCGAAGAACGCCGCGCCGCCATGGCCCGCGCCAAGGTACAGCTGGGCCAGTCGATGCGTTTTGTGGGTCAGCAGGCCGTGCAACTGCACGGTGGCATCGGCGTGACGGACGAGTACATCGTGAGCCACTACTTCAAGAAGCTCACGCAGCTGGAAGTGACCTTTGGCGACACGCTGCACCACCTGGGTGAAGTGTCCGCCCGCATGCAAGACACCGCAGGCGTGTTTGCCTGACGGTCACTGACGCAGGCGCGTCACACCCATCAACGATGCTCGTGGATTCACTGGTCCACGGGCATTTTTTCTTTCTGGAGACAGCTTCATGAACAACATATTCTGGCTGCAACGCCGATCTCTGCTGCTGGCAACCGCTGCGGTGGCCAGCCTCGCCCTGGCTGGCTGCGCCACCCAAAGCCCCAGCCTGGCCGAGGCACCGCCCATCGTCTTTGTGCACGGCAACGGCGACACCGCTGCGCTGTGGCAAACCACCGTGTGGCGGTTCGAATCGAACGGCTGGCCCCGCGAGCGCCTGCACGCCATCGACGTGCCCTACCCGCTGTCGCGCGATGAGGATGCAAAACCCCAGGCAGGCCGCACATCGGCCGCAGAGCACATGGCCTACCTGAAGGCCGAAGTGGACAAGGTGCTCAAGACCACGGGCGCCCGCCAGGTGGTGCTGGTGGGCAATTCACGCGGCGGCAACGCCATCCGCAACTACATCTACAACGGCGGCGGCGACAAGACCGTGAGCCACGCCGTACTGGGCGGCACCCCCAACCACGGCGTGTGGGCGATCCCTGGGTTCCGCGAAGGCAACGAATTTTCCGGCACCGGCCCCTTCCTCAAAGCACTGAACGCCCCTAAGAACGCAGCGGGCGACGAAGTGAGCGGCCCGGTGAAATGGATGACCATCCGCTCGGACAACAACGACAAGTTCGCCCAGCCCGACGGCCTGTGGATCGGCCAGAAAGGCACGGCCACCAACGTGACCGCCGCAGGCCCCGAACTCAAGGGCGCCACCAATGTGGTGATTCCGCGCATCGATCACCGCGAGACGTCGTACTCCCCCGCAGCGTTTGAAGCCACCTACCGCTTCATCACCGGCAAGGCGCCAACACGCACCGAGATCGCTGCAGAAAAATCTGTGGTGCTGAACGGCAAGGTCACGGGCCTGGGCGTGGATTCCGCCGACCCCAAAACCGGCAACTTCAGCAACAACCTGCCGCTGGAGGGCGCACAGCTGGAGGTGTACGCCACCGACCCTGCCACCGGCGCCCGCAAAGGCAACCCGCTGCTGCGCAAAACGGTGGGCACGGGTGGCCAATGGGGTCCGCTGACGGTTTCGCCTGGCGCACCCGTCGAGTTTGTGATCACTGCGCCGGGCTACGCCACCACCCACATCTACCGCAGCGGTTTCCCGCGCAGCAGCGACCTCATCCACCTGCGCGCAGAACGCATGGCCGATGCTGACAAGGGTGCCGACAGCGTCGTGACCCTGACCCGCCCGCGCGGCTACCTGGACCCGGCGCGCGACAAGATGCTGCTGGACGGCGCAGTGCCTGCTGGGGTGCCCGCAGGGGCCGGCGTGGCCTCGGCCAAGGTCAAGCCAGCCGGTGGCGTGCGCGCTATTGCGGCAGAGTTCAATGGCGAGCGCTTGGTGGGGCAGACTTGGCCTGCGGCCAGCGGCCACCTGGTGTTTTTGGAATTGACGTATTGAAGAACAGGGCGCCGGGCAGTATCCACATTCTTCTCAGCACCCCCCAAGAGGGGTCAAGACGGCCCTTATGGCTAGCCGCTCCGTCGCAGACAGTACGCCTAGTACGGCAAGACGGAGCAACGACGCCAGAAGGGTCGTATTGGCCACTACCCCAACTAAGCCAACAGCCGTGAAGACTTGGGGACATGGGCCATGAGGAATTCCATCTGATCGGCCAGGATGCGCCGATTGCGCAGGATGAAGTCCTCCCACAGGCTCGGCACATAGGGCGCGTACAGCAGCGGCATGTGCGCCTGCTCCGGTGTGCGCGGCCCCTTGCGGTGGTTGCAGGGGCGGCACGCCGTGACCACGTTCATCCAGTGGTCCTGGCCGTTGCGCGCGAAGGGCACGATGTGTTCGCGCGTCAGGTCCTCTTCGTGGAAACGCCCACCGCAGTAGGCGCACACATTGCGGTCGCGGGCAAAGAGCTTGCTGTTGGTCAGGCTGGGCTTGAGCTCGAACGGGTTGATGCTGGGCACCCCCTTGGTGCCGATGATGCTGTTGATGGCGATCACCGATTGCTCACCCGATATGGCGTTGTACCCGCCCCGGAACCGGGCAATCTGGCCGCCGGACTCCCAGCGCACTTCCCCGGCGGCGTAATGAATCACCGCCTGTTCGAGTGAAATCCACGATTGGGGCAGCCCTTGGGCTGAGAGCTTCAAGACCTTCAAAACACGCCTCCTGGAACACAAAGTACACAAGGACATGACTTCCGCAAAACAGGACTCTGGCAAGTGGCTCGCCCCAAGGAAAAGGCGGTTGTTGCATCCCGATTTGCGCAAGTCCGAAAGGATTCTGAACGCAGATGTCTCGCGGGCAGCCCTGCGCTGGGCCAGCCGTGGGTCACAATATACTCTTTTTGTGACAAATTGGCGTCCTGCGCTTGATGGACCTGCGCATGGCGCTATCAAAAAGATAACAAACCGATGAAGATCTTTCGCGGATTCCACCACCCGGGCATTGCCGATGCCTGCGCGCTGACCATCGGCAACTTCGATGGTGTGCACCGGGGGCATCAGGCCATGCTGGCCCTGCTGAACAGCGAGGCGGCACACCGGGGCGTGGAAAGCTGCGTGCTCACCTTCGAGCCCCACCCGCGCGACTACTTTGCCGGGTCCCATAACAAGCCGGAACTGGCCCCAGCCCGCATCGGCACCTTGCGCGACAAGCTCACCGAATTGGCCCGCTGCGGTGTGCAACAGACCGTGGTGCTGCCGTTTGACGCGCGGCTGGCCGCCAAGTCGCCCGACGCTTTCATCGATGAAGTGCTGGTGCGCGGGCTGGGCGCACGCTATGTGTTGGTGGGTGACGATTTCCGCTTCGGCCGCCAGCGCGCGGGCGACTACGCCATGCTGGACGCGGCCGGCCAAGCCAAGGGCTTCGACGTAGCGCGCATGAACAGCTACGAGGTGCATGGGCTGCGCGTGTCCAGTTCCGCCGTGCGCCAGGCGCTGGCCGCAGGTGATATGGAGGCCGCCGCGCGCCTGCTGGGGCGGCCTTACACCATCAGCGGCCATGTGGTGCATGGCCGCAAACTGGGGCGCGAGCTGGGCTCCACGGCAGAGGGCGCGGGTGACGGGTTTCGCACGCTCAACCTGCGGTTTGCGCACTGGAAGCCTGCCGCCAGCGGCATCTTTGCGGTGCTGGTGCATGGCCTGGCCGATGGCCCGCTGCCGGGGGTGGCTAACCTGGGCGTTCGCCCCTCGCTGGACCCGAACGACGTCAACGGCGGTCGCGTGCTGCTCGAAACCCATTGCCTGCACTGGCCCGCCGAACTGGGTGCCGAAGGGGCGTACGGTAAAATCGTGCGCGTGGAACTGCTGCACAAACTGCACGACGAGCTGAAGTACGACGGTCTGGACGCCCTGACAGCGGGCATTGCCAAAGACTGTGCGGATGCGCGCGCCTACTTTGCATCGGCCCACGCCCCCAATCACACCGAGACCCGGCGTCAGACCACGCGCGACCGAATTTAGGGGGCTGCCTGCGCAGCGCCTGCCCTGCAGGCCCGACACCTCTCGCGTTTCGCTCCCTGTTTCCCCGCATTGCTCCGGGCCCGCCCGGAATGCCCCGTTTTAAGGCTCCCTCATGTCCGACAACGCCAGCACGCCCACCTCCACTGCCCCGGATTACCGCAGCACCCTGAACCTGCCCGACACCCCCTTCCCCATGCGCGGCGACCTGCCCAAGCGCGAGCCGGGCTGGGTGAAGGAATGGGAAGACAAAGGCATCTACAAGCGCCTGCGCGACGCTCGCCGGGGCGCGCCCAAGTTCATCCTGCACGACGGCCCGCCCTACGCCAACGGCCAGATCCACATGGGCCATGCGGTCAACAAGATCCTCAAGGACATGATCACCAAGGCGCGCCAGCTCGAAGGCTTTGACGCGCTGTACGTGCCCGGTTGGGACTGCCACGGCCTGCCGATCGAAAACGCCATCGAGAAGAAACACGGCCGCAACCTGAGCCGCGACGACATGCAGGCCAAGAGCCGCGCGTTCGCCACCGAGCAGATCGCGCAGCAGATGGTGGACTTCAAGCGCCTGGGCGTGCTGGGCGAATGGGACAACCCCTACAAGACCATGAACCCCGCCAACGAGGCGGGCGAAATCCGCGCGTTCAAGCGCGTGATGGAGCGCGGCTTTGTGTACCGGGGCCTCAAGCCCGTGTACTGGTGCTTTGACTGCGGCTCGTCGCTGGCCGAGTTCGAGATCGAATACCAGGACAAGAAGAGCACCACGCTGGACGTGGCCTTCAAGTCGCACGACCCGGCCAAGCTGGCCGCCGCGTTTGGTCTGCCCGCATTGACCAAGGACGCCTTCGTCGTCATCTGGACCACCACCGCCTGGACCATCCCCGCCAACCAGGCGCTGAACCTGAACCCCGAGATCACCTACGCGCTGGTGGACGCGGGCGAGCGCATCCTGCTCGTCGCCGAGCCGCTGGTGGCCTCGTGCCTGGAGCGCTACGGCCTCACCGGAAGCGTGCTGGCCACCACCCTGGGCAAGAACCTGGGCGGCCTGGAGTTTGAACACCCGCTGTACGACGTAGCCAGCGAAGACGGAAGCTTCGGGTACCGCCGCCTGTCGCCCGTGTACCTGGCCGACTACGCCACGGCCGACGACGGCACGGGTATCGTGCACTCCTCGCCCGCCTACGGCCTGGAAGACTTCAACTCCTGCCGCGCGCATGGCATGGCGCTGGACGAGATCCTGAACCCCGTGCAGGGCAACGGCACCTATGCGGCCGACTTCCCGCTGTTCGGCGGCCAGCACATCTGGAAGGCTGTGCCCGTCATCATCGAAGCCCTGCGCAACGCAGGCCGTTTGATGACCACCAAGGACATCACGCACAGCTACCCCCACTGCTGGCGCCACAAGACGCCCGTGATCTACCGCGCGGCGGCCCAGTGGTTCATCCGCATGGACGAAGGCGAAGGCGTGTTCACCCAGCCGGGCATGAAGCCCGCCAAGACGCTGCGCCAGATCGCGCTCGACGCCATCGAGCACACCAGCTTCTACCCCGAAAATGGCAAGGCCCGCCTGCACGACATGATCGCCGGGCGGCCCGACTGGTGCATCTCGCGCCAGCGCAGTTGGGGCGTTCCCATCCCGTTCTTCTTGCACAAGGATTCGGGCGAACTGCACCCGCGTACCATGGAAATCATGGACCAGGCTGCCGACATCGCCGAAAAGGGTGGCATCGAGGCCTGGAGCCGTGTGACGACCGAAGAAATCCTGGGCGCCGAAGACGCGCCGCACTACACCAAGAGCACCGACATCCTGGAAGTGTGGTTCGACTCCGGCTCCACCTTCAGCCACGTGCTGCGCGGCACGCACCCCGAGGTGCACCACGACACGGGCCCCGAGGCCGATCTGTACCTGGAAGGCCATGACCAGCATCGCGGCTGGTTCCACAGCTCGCTGCTGCTGGCCTCCGCGCTGGAAGGCCGTGCGCCGTACCGCGGCCTGCTGACCCACGGATTTACCGTGGACAGCCAGGGCCGCAAGATGAGCAAGTCGCTGGGCAACGGCATTGACCCGCAAGAGATCAACAAGAAGCTGGGCGCAGAAATCATCCGCCTGTGGGTGGCCGCGAGCGACTACTCCGGCGACATCGCGGGGGACGAGAAGATCCTGGCGCGTGTGGTGGATGCCTACCGCCGCATTCGCAACACGCTGCGCTTCCTGCTGGCCAACGTGAGCGACTTTGACCCGGCCAAGGACGCCGTGCCGTTCGAGCAGATGCTGGAGATCGACCGCTACGCACTCACCCGCGCGTCCGAGTTCCAGGCCGAGGTGCTTGCGCACTACAAGGTGTACGAGTTCCACCCCGTGGTGGCCAAGCTGCAGCTGTACTGCTCGGAAGACCTGGGCGGCTTCTACCTGGACGTGCTCAAGGACCGCCTGTACACCACGGCGCCCAAGAGCCTGGCCCGCCGCAGTGCGCAGACCGCGCTCTACAACATCACGCACGCCATGCTGCGCTGGATGGCGCCGTTCCTGTCGTTCACGGCCGAAGAGGCGTGGAAGGTGTTCGGCAACTCCGACTCCATCTTCCTGGAGACCTATGGCAATGTCGCCGGCGTGGGCGCCGGTGCCGACGAAGGCCTGCTGGCCAAGTGGTCGCGCATCCGCGAGATCCGCGATGCGGTGAACAAGGAGATCGAGGCCCTGCGCGCCGCGGGCCAGGTGGGCTCCTCGCTGCAGGCGACGGTCACGCTGACGGCTGCGCCGGAGGACCACGCACTGCTGGCCAGCCTGGGCGATGACCTGAAATTCGTGTTCATCACATCCGCTATCGACTTGGTAGCTGGTAGCGCTTTACAGATCAGCGTCAAGCCCAGTTCTGACACCAAGTGCGAACGCTGCTGGCACTACCGCAGCGATGTGGGCAGCGACGCCGCCCACCCCACCATCTGCGGCCGCTGCACCAGCAACCTGTATGGCAACGGCGAAAGCCGGGCGCACGCGTGATGGCGCGCACTATGCAAACCGGGCGCACCGGCTCAGGTATGTGGCCCTGGCTGGCATGGGCGGTGTTTCTGATGGGCGCCGACCAGATCACCAAGACGCTGATCCTCAACCACTACCAGTTGGGCGACTCCACGTTCATCACCAGCTTCTTCAACATCGTGCGCGCGCACAACACCGGCGCAGCGTTCTCGTTCCTGTCGGACGCGGGCGGCTGGCAGCGCTGGTTGTTTACTGGCATTGGCGTGGCGGCCACGATCTTCATCGTGTGGCAGCTGCGCGCGCACCCGGGCCAGAAGCTGTTCAGCTTTGCGCTGTCCAGCATTCTGGGTGGCGCAGTGGGCAACGTGGTGGACCGGCTCATGCACGGCTATGTGGTGGACTTCTTGCAGTTCCACTATGCGGGCTGGTACTTCCCGTCGTTCAATCTGGCCGACTCGGCTATTACCGTGGGTGCGGCCTGCCTGATCCTGGACGAGCTGCTGCGGGTACGGCGCGAGCGCTGAGGCCCCACTGGCTTTACCCCCTGAACGGCCCGCTGCATGCGGGCCGTGCTGTTTGTGCGCAGCAACGCACCCAGCGCCGACATGGGCATCTGCTCCGGCGCTATGGAATCAGGAGTATGCTTATGTGTCAGTTTTATGACAGCCCGGTGCGCGCGCTTCTTGCATTGGCCTCTGGGTCTGGTCATTGCAGGGTTTGCGCCCATCACAAGAAGAAGAAACAACGGTTTTCATGAAGCATCTCCTCAATCTCCTGGCAGCCGTGGCGCTGCTGATCTGGGGCACCCACCTGGTGCGCACCGGCATCCTGCGCGTGTTCGGCGCCAACCTGCGCCAGCTGATTGCGCACAGCGTCAGCAGCCGGTTTACTGCCGTGCTGTCCGGCATTGGCGTGACGGCCGTGGTGCAGTCCAGCACAGCCACCGCACTCATCGTGTCGTCCTTTGTGGGCCAGGGCCTGGTGGGCTTGCCTGCGGCGCTGGCCGTGATGCTGGGCGCCGACGTGGGCACCAGCGTGATGGCCGTGGTGTTCTCCATGGACCTTTCTTGGCTGTCGCCCCTGTTCATCTTTGTGGGCGTGGTGCTGTTCATCTCGCGCAAGGACACCGCCGTGGGCCGCGTGGGCCGCGTGTTGATCGGCCTGGGGCTGATGCTGCTGGCGCTGCGCCTCATCACCGAATCGACCACGGTGCTCACCCAGTCGCCCACCGTGCGCACGCTGCTGGGAGCGCTCACCAGCGATTTGCTGCTGGAGATCTTTACCGGTGCCATTCTGGCCATCGTGGCGTATTCCAGCCTTGCCACCGTGCTGCTCACTGCGGCGCTGGCAGGCTCTGGCGGTATTCCGGCCGATGTGGCGCTGGGACTGGTGCTGGGCGCCAATCTGGGCAGCGGCGTGCTCGCCGTGTTGACCACCATGAAGTCCAACGTGCAGACACGCCAGGTGCCCCTGGGCAACCTGTTCTTCAAGATCATTGGCGTGCTCATCATGACGCCACTTACCGGCCTGTGGCTGCAGCATGTGCGGCCCTACGTGCCTGAAACCGCCGCCCTGGTGGTGCTGTTCCACCTGGCCTTCAACATCGTGGTGGGCATCGTCTGCATTGGCCTGACAGGTACGGTGGCCCGCACCGTGCAGCGCCTGCTGCCAGTGGAAAAGGCGCAGGCTGCCGCAGGCACCCGCCCCCAGCATCTGGACCCCTCCGCCCTGGCCACGCCATCCCTCGCCATCTCGTGCGCGGCGCGCGAAGCCCTGCACCAGGCCGACGTGGTCGAATCGATGCTGCTGGGACTGCACAAAGTGATCCGCACGGACGACCTGCAGTTGGCAGAAGACCTGCGCAAGCTCGATGACGAGGTGGACGGCCTGTACTCGGCCATCAAGTACTACATGACCAAGATCTCGCGCGAAGCCCTGGACGAGCGCGAGGGCCGCCGCTGGGCCGACATCATCAGCTTCACCATCAACATGGAGCAGATCGGCGACATCATCGAACGGGTGCTGATCGACATCGAGGACAAGAAGATCAAGAAGGGCCGCCAGTTCTCCGATGCGGGCATGGAAGAGATCAACGAGCTGCACGCCCGCCTGATCGACAACCTGCGGCTGGCGATGAGCGTGTTCTTGAATGGCAGCGTGCGCGACGCACAAAAGCTGCTGGAAGAAAAGGCGCGCTTTCGCGACCTGGAACACGCCTATTCGGCCACCCACCTGGCACGCCTGTCAGACAACACGGTGCAGAGCATCGAGACCAGCTCACTGCACATCGACCTGATCAGCGAACTCAAGCGCATCAACTCGCTGCTGTGCTCGGTGGCCTACCCCATCCTGGAATCGGCCGGTGCCCTGGCGCCCAGCCGCCTGCGCACGCTCAACGAGCAGAGTTGAAGCCTTTGGGGCCGCAGGCGCATGTTCTTCATGCGCCTGCAGCTATACAAAATATAGCATCCCAGTTACCTATGCACTGCGCCGCGCATAGCGCTGCGCCAGCACCGCACACACCATCAGCTGCATCTGGTGGAACACCATGATGGGCAACACGATGGCGCCCACCGCATGCGATGCAAACAGCACCTTGGCCATGGGCACGCCGCTGGCCAGGCTCTTCTTGGAGCCGCAGAACACCAGCGTGATTTCGTCCTCCTTGGAGAACCCCATGCGCCGCGCGACCCAGGTAGTGGTCACCAGCGCCAGTGTCAGCAGCACGGCGCACGCCACCACCAGGCCCAGCAACGCAGACGCAGGCAACTGCCGCCACAGCCCCTCGACCACCGCTGCGCTGAAGGCGGTGAACACCACCAGCAGGATGGAGCCCTGGTCCACCAGCTTGAGCGCTGCCGCCCGGCGCTGCACAAAACCGCCAATCCACGGACGCAGCAGGTGGCCCGCCACAAAGGGCACCAGCAACTGCAAGGTGATGCGGCCGATGTTGGCCAGCGTGTCGTGCTGGGCGGCGCCCGCCTGCTGCTGTGCCTCGGGCAGCAGCAGCCCCACCAGCAGCGGCGTGATCACGATGCCCAGCAGGGTCGATGCCGACGCGCTGCAGATGGCCGCCGGCATGTTGCCGCGCGCCATGGCCGTGAACGCGATGGCCGACTGCACCGTGGCGGGCAGCACGCACAGGTACAGGATGCCAGTGTAAAGCCCAGGCGTGACCAGCGGCAGCAGCACGGGCCGCAGCGCCCAGCCCAGCAGCGGGAACAGCACAAACGTGGTGCCCACCACCACCAGGTGCAGCCGCCAGTGCGAGAGCCCCGCCACGATGGCATCGCGCGAGAGCTTGGCCCCGTGCAAGAAGAACAGCAGCGCCACGGCCGCCACGGTGATGCCCTCCAGCGCCTGGGCCGCTACGCCCGACGCGGGCAACACGCTGGCAAGGGTGACGGTGCCCAGCAAGGCCAGGGTGAAGTTGTCAGGGAGAAAACGGGAACGGGCCATGGGTGACAGCGCAGCGGCAGCGCAAAAAATGCAGAAACGTGGGGCACACAAACCCCGAAGACACGCATTGGACCGCAGCCCGATTCCAAAGAGAAATGGATTTCTCTGATGGATTTATGATTCGAGCGCATGAATATCACCCTGCGCCAGCTGCATGTGTTTCAGTCGGTAGCCGCCACCCGCAACTTCAGCCGCACAGGCGATGCGGTGGGCCTGACCCAACCGGCCGTGAGCCGCTGCATCACCGAGCTGGAAGCCCAGCTGGGCCTGAAGCTGCTCAATCGCACCACGCGCGAGGTGACGCTGACGGACGCGGGCCAGCGCCTGTCGGCCCGCCTGCCCCGGGTGCTGGAAGAGCTGGAGAA
Source organism: Acidovorax sp. FG48 (assembly GCF_057809085.1). NCBI lineage: Bacteria > Pseudomonadati > Pseudomonadota > Betaproteobacteria > Burkholderiales > Comamonadaceae > Acidovorax > Acidovorax sp. FG48. The sequence continues at coordinate 78,562 of NZ_JBMDJH010000018.1, forward strand.
CACGCTGCTGGACGTGCGGGAAATGGCCACCGAGCGGCGCGGACGCGTGCGCGTGGCGAGCAGCCCCACTTTGTCGGCCAACCTCATGCCCGACTGCATCGCCGAATGCCAGCGCACCCTGCCCGGGCTGGAGCTGGTGCTGCTGGACCGCATCCAAAGCGCGGTGCTAGCCAGCGTGCTGTCGGGCGAGGTGGACTTTGGCGTGGTCATCGACCCCAGCGAGCGCGAGGCGCTGCAATGCGAGACCATCCTGACCGAACCCTTCTGCCTGGCCTGCCCACCCAGCCACCGGCTGGCGGACAAACGCCAGGTGCGCTGGACCGACCTGCAGGGCGAAGCACTGGTGCTGCTGGACCACGACTCCGGTAGCCGCCGCCTGATCGACCGCGCCCTGGCCGAGCATGGTGTGGCCTGCACGGTGGCCCAGGAGGTTGGCCACCCCACCACCATCTTTCGCATGCTGGACGCAGGCCTGGGCATCTCGGTGATCCCCACCCTGGCCCTGCCGCCCGAAGGCCTGGCACGGCTGGCGGTACGCCCCCTGGTGCCGCGCGTGGACCGGGAGATCATGCTGGTGCACCGGAAGCACCGCGCGCTCTCGCCTGTGGCGCAAGCGGCGTGGGATCTGGTGAGGGCGGTGGCGGTGCAGCGCAATGGCGTGCAGGCTCTTGGCAGCAAAGGCCGGTGAAAGAAGCCTCCAACGTACCTCCATGGGCATCTTCAGCTGCCCAATAGATCGCAGACTTCCACACCCATCCGATTCAGCGGACTAGCCGGCCGAGTCATCGCTGCCCAGTCCCTCGGCAAGGTACCGCTCCAGCCCCACCACCAGCGCATCGAACGTGTGCTTGCAGCGCGGGCTGGTGCGCAGGTCCTCGTGCATCACCACCCAGGTCTCCAGCCCGTATTGGAGCTGCTGCGGCAGTACCCGCACCAGCGCGGGGGCACTGCGGCGGGCCAGTGCGTCCTGGCAGATGCCTATGCCGGCGCCAGCGCGGATGAAGGCGAGTTGCGCCACGTCGCTGTCGCTGCGCACGGCAAACCGGTCTCGCCGCCACGCTGGCAGGGCCTTTTGTGCCGCACGCAAAAAAGGGGTTTCGGCATCGAAGCCAATCAGGCGGTGGTGCGCCAGCTCCGCCAGGGTGGCGGGCGTGCCATGGGCGGCGATGTAGCTCGGATGGGCGTAAAGCCCCAGCGGGATGGTGCCCACGCGGCGGGCGATGAGCGCGTCCTGCCGGGGTTCGGTCATGCGGATGGCAATGTCGGCCTCGCGCTGCAGCAGGTCGTGCACGCGGTTGCTCAGCACCAGCTCCACCGTCAACGCAGGGTGCTCGGCCTGCAACTGTGCAAGAAGGGGCGGCAGCACCTCGACCCCCATCACCTCGCTGGCGCTCACGCGCACCGTGCCGCGCACGCCGTCGCCCTGGCTGTCCGCCGCGCGCACCAGGGCCGCCGCAGAGTGGCCCATGGCTTCGGCGTAGCTGCGCAGGGCCAGCGCGGCCTCGGTGGGCAACAGGCCCTGCTGCGACCGGGTGAAAAGCACCAGCCCCAGGGCCTGCTCCAGCGCAGCAATGTGGCGGCCCACGGTGGGCTGTGTCACGCCCAGCGCCCGCGCGGCGCCCGACAGGGAGCCCTCCCGCAGCACGCCGAGGTACGAGCGGTACAGCTCCCAGCCAATGTCATGGCGATTCGGTTGATCCATACATAAATGTATAGCCACCCACTCATTTTCAGCAATTCCATTGAATCGCTGGAGCGCAGACACTGCCTCCATCCATAGTTTTTGAAGGAGCATCGCGATGAACAACAACCCCCACAACCCCATCGGCAGCCGCCCCAAGGTACTGGTTCTGGGCGCCACCGGCGGCATTGGCGGCGAGGTGGCGCGCCAGCTGCGTGACCGAGGATGGAAGGTGGTGGCAATGCACCGCAACGCAGCGCAGGCCAGAGAGCAGCGCGACGGGTTCACCTGGGTTCGGGGCGACGCGATGAGCCGCGCCGATGTGATGGCCGCCGCCACGGGCTGCCAGGTGATCGTGCACGCGGTCAACCCGCCCGGCTACCGGCGCTGGAGCGAACTGGTGCTGCCGATGATCGACAACACGATTGCAGCGGCCCGAGCGCACGGCGCCACGGTGGTGTTGCCAGGCACCGTCTACAACTACGGGCCGGACGCCTTCCCGGTGCTGCACGAAGACGCCCCCCAGCACCCCCGCACGCGCAAAGGCGCCCTGCGGGTGGAACTGGAGCGCCGCCTGCAGCAAGCCACCGTGCCGCACCCGCTGGAGGAGACATGCCGCGTGATCATCGTGCGCGCGGGCGATTTCTTCGGACCGCAGGCGGGCAACAGCTGGTTTGCGCAGGGCCTGGTCCGGCCGGGCCGACCCGTGACCACGGTGAAGCAGCCAGGCGCACCGGGCATCGGGCACCAGTGGTCGTACTTGCCGGACGTGGCGCGCGCCATGGTGCTGCTGCTGGAGCGGCGCGCCGAGCTACCCGCGTTGGCCCGCTTTCACCTGGTCGGGCATTGGGATGCTGACGGCACGCAGATGGCGGCCGCCATTGGCCGTGCAGTGGTGGCGCAGGGCGGCCAAGCGCCGCGCGTGCAAGCGTTTCCCTGGTGGCTGGTCACGCTGGCCTCGCCGTTCGTGACCACCTTGCGGGAGCTGCGCGAGATGCGCTACCTGTGGCAGCAGCCCGTGCGCATGGCCAACGACCGGCTGCGGGCGGTGCTGGGCGAGGAGCCCCACACCCCGCTGGACGAGGCAGTGCAGGCCACCTTACAGGGCCTGGGCTGCCTGCCCTCCAGCGTCGGCCTCAGCGGCAGCCCTCACGCTGCACGGGTGACTACACCCCCAGAAACCCTGCAATCACCAGCCCGGCTTCCAGCGTGAACGCCCCTTGGGCGACCCGCTCGCGCACCACCTCCAGAGGCAGCAGGTCAAAACGCTCGACCTCACCGTCCTGGTTGTCGGGCTCCATGCCCTGGGGCACCTGCGCGCGGAACCAATCGATGCGTTCGACCATGAAGCCCGCGCCCCCGCCCTCGCGGCTGGGGCGGCTGAACAGCACCTGGCCACCGTGCGCCACGTCGGCCAATGCCTCGACCTGCAAACCGGCTTCTTCCCAGGTTTCGCGGGCCAGGGCCTGCGGCAGTGAGTCGGCCGCCGAGACCATGCCACCCATCAGCGTGTCCCACAGCCCGGGGTTGTTGGGTTTGGTCAGGGAGCGCTTTTGCACCCACATGCGTCCGTCGGGCGCCAGGCCCACCAGATGCACGGCACGGGTGGCCACGCCCAGCACGCGCACCACCCCGCGCTCCACGGTGCCGATGACCTCGCCGGCCGGGTTGGTCACCGCCAGCTGCTCGTCGCGCCACGGGCCACACAGGCCCGCATCGCGCAGCGCGGCGGCCAGGGTGTTGAGGGCATCGGTGGCGTCGGTGGGCGATGCCTGCAGATGCCAAGCAAGGCGTTGAGAATGCTCTGCTTCTGATAGCTGGTAGCGCTTATCCATCAAACGCTGGAGGCTAATTTGGTTAAAAAACCCCGGCGCTACCGAGCCGACAACCTGCCCCGCCACCACCAGTGGCTGGCGCGGCTGAGCCGGGGGCTGCTGCGCCGCCTGGCGTGCCCCTGCCAGCCACTGGTCGAACGTAGGCGCCTGTGCAGCCGCGCTCACAGCGTGAGGATGGTGCTGCCGGTGGTCTTGCGCGCTTCCAGGTCCCGGTGGGCCTGCTGCACGTCGGCCAGCGGGTAGCGCTGGTCGATGTGGATCTTGACCTGCCCGCTGGCAACCACGGCAAACAGGTCGTCCGCCATGGCTTGCGTGGCCTCGCGCGTGGCGATGTGGGTGAACAGCGTCTGGCGCGTGACGTACAGCGAACCCTTGGCGCCCAGGCTGCCCGGCGCAAACGGTGCCACCGGGCCGGACGCGTTGCCGAAGCTGGCCATCAAGCCGAAGGGGCGCAGGCATTCGAGCGACTTGTCCCAGGTGTCCTTGCCCACCGAGTCGTACACCACCTTCACGCCCTTGCCGCCGGTGATCTCCTTCACACGGGCTGCGAAATCCTCGGTGCTGTAGTTGATGGCGTGCGCTGCGCCGTTGGCCAGCGCCAGCTGGCACTTGGCATCAGACCCCGCCGTGCCGATGAGCTGCAGGCCGAGCGCCTTGGCCCACTGGCAGGCGATCAGGCCCACACCACCCGCTGCGGCATGGAACAGCACATGGTCACCGGGCTGCAGGCCTTCCACGGGCCGGGTTTTCTTGAGCAGGTATTGCGCCGTCAGGCCCTTGAGCATCATGGCCGCGCCAGTCTCAAAACTGATCGCATCGGGCAGCTTGCACACGCATTTGGCGGGCATCACGCGCACTTCGCAGTAGGCGCCGGGAGGATTGCTGGCATAGGCGGCGCGGTCGCCCACCTTCAGGTGCGTGACGCCCTCGCCCACGGCCTCGATCACACCGGCACCTTCCATGCCGATGGTGGCGGGCATGTTCAACGGGTACAGGCCCGTGCGGTGGTACACGTCGATGAAGTTCAGGCCGATGGCGTGGTGGCGGATGCGGACTTCGCCGGGGCCGGGCTCGCCCACGGGGACGTCAACGATGTGGAGTTCTTCGGGACCACCGTGCTGGCGGATCTGGACGGCAAGGCTCATGGCAATCAATCTCCTCAAAAGGGGTGGGGTGCTGACAACGGCGGCCATCCTGCCATGAATCTCACGACCGTGCCGGGGGCATGGCCCGCACCGATTTGCCTTGGGGACATGAGGCCCCGCCGCAGCAGGGCCCTGCCTGCACCGTTACAGTGCAGCCCCATGACTCAAAAAATCACACCCGGCACGGCCGTGCTGCTGGTGATCCCGCCCCTGCTGTGGGCCGGCAACGCGGTGGTAGGGCGGCTGGTCCATGAACTGATTCCCCCCATCACCCTGAACTTCATCCGCTGGGTGCTGGCCTTTGCCATCCTGCTGCCCCTGGCCCATGGCGTGCTGCGCGCCGACAGCCCACTGTGGCCGCACTGGCGCCGCTATGCGCTGCTGGGCCTGCTGGGCATCGGGGCCTACAACGCGCTGCAGTACATGGCGCTGCAGACCTCCACCCCTATCAATGTGACGCTGGTGGGGTCGAGCATGCCGGTCTGGATGCTGGCCGTGGGCACGTTGTTCTTCGGCGCGGCCGTCACGCGGCGCCAGGTGTTGGGCGCACTGCTATCGGTGTGTGGCGTGCTGCTGGTGCTGAGCCGGGGCGAGTGGTCGCAGCTGCTGGCCTTCCGCCTGGTGCCGGGCGATTTGTTCATGCTGCTAGCGACCATCTCCTGGGCGTTCTACAGCTGGCTGCTGTCGCGCACCAGCGAGCCCAAGAGCATCCGGGGCGATTGGGCCGCGTTCTTGATGGCACAGATGGTGTTTGGGCTGGCCTGGTCGGGCAGCTTTGCGGGAGCCGAATGGGCCAGCGGGCGCACGCACATCGAATGGGGCTGGCCGCTGATTGCCGCCCTGGCCTTCATTGCTGTGGGGCCTGCGGTGCTAGCCTACCGCTGCTGGGGGGTGGGCGTGCAACGCGCTGGGCCTGCAGCCGCCGGGTTTTTCATCAACCTCACGCCCCTGTTTGCCGGGGTGCTGTCGGCGGCGTTTCTGGGCGACACGCCCAAGGCCTTTCACGGCGTGGCGTTTGCGCTGATTGTGGGCGGCATCGTGGTGTCGTCACGGCGCTGAAGGACGCAATTTTTGATCCAAATTGCCGGTAGCGCAGGTATTGATTGCCTAAAGCGCTACACAAAAAGTAGCAAAAAGCGCTAATTCCCTGAGACTGAGCCGATCAACCCGGGGCAGTGACCGTGGCGGCGGACTCCATCAACGCCTCCAGGTCGGCCACCGGGGTGGGCCGCCCCAGCAGATAGCCCTGGAAGTACACACACCCGTGCCGGGCCAGAAAGTCCTTCTGTGCATCGGTTTCCACCCCTTCGGCAATCACATCCAGCTCCAGGTTGCGCGCCATGCCCAGAATGGTCTGGACGATCACATCGTCGGTGTGCCGTACCCCCAGGTTGCGGACAAAAGACTGGTCGATCTTGAGCTGGTCCAGCGGCAGCCGCGTGAGGTACGCCAGCGATGAATAGCCGGTGCCAAAGTCGTCCACCGAAAAGCGCACGCCCTTGGTCTTGAGCATGCCGATCTTGGCGATGGTGTCGTCCACGTTGTCCAGCACCAGCGATTCGGTGAGTTCGAGTTTGAGCAGGTGCGGCCGGGCACCCGTCTCGCGCAGCACCTCCACCACGCGGGCCACAAAGTCGCGCTGCCGGAACTGCCGCGCGCTCACGTTGACCGACACCTGCAGGTGACGATACCGCTCGTCCCCCTGCCAGGCCGCCAACTGCTCGCAGGCCGTGCGCAGCACCCAGTGCCCCATGGGCACGATGAGTTCGCTCTCCTCGGCCACACCAATGAATTCGCCCGGGGCTACCAGCCCACGCTCCGGGTGCTGCCAGCGGATCAGGGCCTCGGCACCCACCATGCGACCATCCAGGTGGAATTGCGGCTGGTAGTGCAGCACAAACTGCCGCGCCGTGAGGGCCATCTGCAGGTCGGCTTCCAGCTGCGCGCGCATGCTGATGACGATCTGCATCTGCGGGTCAAAAAAGCACAGCGCGTTGCGCCCTTGCGATTTGACTTGGTACATGGCGATGTCGGCCTCCTTGAGCAGGTCCACCGACGATTGCAGGGTACCGCCCATCAGCGTGGCGCCAATGCTGGGCGTGCTGTGGTGCGCGTTGCCGCCCAGGGTGTAGGGCACGTTGAGTTTGCGCAGGATCTTCTCGCCCACCCGGCGCGCCTGGGCGGCGGCCTCGTCGCGGTGGACCGACAGGTCGCTGAGCATGACCACAAATTCGTCGCCCCCAAGCCGTGCCACGGTGTCCTCGCGCCGCACGCAGGTCTTCAGGCGCTGGGCCACCTGGCGCAGCAGCATGTCGCCGACCTCGTGGCCGCGCGTGTCGTTCAGGGTCTTAAAATGGTCCAGGTCCAGGAACAGCAGGGCGCCGTACTGGCCGCTGCGCACGCTGGCAGCAATGGCCTGCTGCATGCGGTCCATCAGCAGCCGGCGGTTGGGCAGGTTGGTCAGCGGGTCGTAGAAGGCCAGGCTCTCGATCTCGGTGCTGGCCTTGCGCAGCGCGGTCACGTCGTGGTAGCTGATGACGAGGCCCCCATCGGGCGTGGCGCGTTCGGTGATCTGAATGGTGCTGCCGTTGGCGTACGACTGCTCGCGTGGCTCGGGCTGGTGCTTTTGCCGCTCCAGGCGCTGGCTCACCCACCGCTTGCGCTCCTCGTCAGACAGGCGGGGCACATGGTGCTCCACCGTGGCCTCCAGCACCGCTCGGAACGGCATCAGGGGCGCGATCACGCCTTGCAGCCACGGAAGGATGGTTTCGAGCTGGCGATTCCACTGCACCACGCGCTGCTGGCTGTCCAGCAGCAAAAATCCGCTGACCATGGATTCCAGCGCCTGGTCCAGCGTGGCCTTGGACTGCGCGATGGCCAGGCGGGCCTGGGACATGCGGTCCACATACCGCAACGCCAGCACCCCGGCCGCAAAGATCATGGCAATGAACAGCGCGGTGGTCAGCGCAATCGCATCGCGCTGTTCGCGCCAGCCGGCAAGCGCCGCGTCCAGCGGAATGCTGGCCGCAATGCGCAGGTCCTGGTACAGGATGGGCCGGAACACCACCAGCGAGGGCTCGCCCGTCAGTCGCGCCGGGGCTTGCCAGGCCAGGCCCTGGTCGGCCAGATTGCCAATGGGGGGCGCGAGCGTAGGCGCGGTCACGTCTTCGCGGTTGGGCACGCTCAGCAGCAGTTGCCCGGTGGCCCGCTCCAGCGTGACCTGCAGGCCGCTGATGTCCACGCCCTGCACCAGCACTGAGCTCAGGGCCGACACCGGTAGCTCGGCCACAGCCACCACCCGCGAGCTGTCGGCCATGCGCAGATGGCGCGCGAAGTACAGCACCTTTTCGGAACTGGCAAAGCTCACCACCGGCGCGCTGACCATCAGGGTGGATACCGGTTGCTCCAGCACGCTCTCCAGAAAACCAGCCGGCAGTTGCACCGACAGGCTGGCGCCCGCAGGGTCGGACGATGCCAGCGCCTTGCCGCTGCCGTCGAGCACCGCCACGTACCGCACCATGAGGTTCTGCCGCGCCGATCCGCGCAGCCGCTGGCTGGCCGTGTCGGGGTCCAGCCACTTGGGCATGGCTTTGGACAGGCCCAGCAATTCGTCCATGCTGGCCAGCAGCACGTCCACGGCGAGCAGGGAGCGGTTGAGTGCGGCCTCTGCGCCGGCCACAAAACGCGTGGCCTGGGCCTCGCTGTCGGCCAGCGCGGCCTGGCGGGCGTTCCACGCCAGGGTGCCAGCCACCGCCACCACGGCCGCAACAAACACTGCGGCGCCCGCCCAGACGTAGGCCCTGATGCGGGAGGGGGCTGCGGATTCTGTCATTTCGCAGGCGCTGCCTGCAGGCCACGCGCCGGCCCGATGGTCTGGTTCCAGACCTGCGCACAGCGGGCACCGCAACGCTGCACCCAGCGCGGCAAAACGGTGGATTCGAGGATCTCCTGGCGGCTGCGCTCATCCTGGGGCGACACCGGCACCACCACCATGCTGCCCTTGGTGCCAGCGCTGCAGGTGGGTGCCCCCCGGTTGCAGGCCAGGCCATCGGCAGTTTCGCGCTCGGACTCGGCCCAGATGGCGGCCTCCAGGCGGGGCAGCTCCCGTTGGAGCAACGTGCGCAAATCGGCCGGCAAGGCCGCCCAGGCGGCCTGGTTGGCCCCAAACACCGCCAGCCCCCAGGTGACAGGCAGGGTGTGCACATGGGTGGTGATGGAGGGCAGGCCCAGGATGTTGCCGGACATGGTGCCGGTGATGGCGCATTCGGTATTGCCGGCCGTCAGGCTGGGCACGATCTGCGAAAAGCTGGTCAGCACCGGCACCCCGCCCAAGGCCCCCACAAAATCAGCCTGGCTGGCCGACGACACACGCACACGGCGGCCGGTCAGCTCCGACAAGGTACGCAGCGGCTTTTTACAGAACACCACCTGCGCCGGATACACGTAGATGGCGAGCGCCTCGACACCATGCTGTTCGCGCAGCGCCTTTTCGAGGTAAGGACGGAAGGCCGCCAGCGTGGTCTTGAGTGTGGCAATGTCGGGGTTCAGCCCCGCCAGGTCGGGCGCGGTGTATTCGGGGTATTGCGCCGTGAAGGAGCTCATCAGGGTGGTGCCGAATGGGACCACCCCCAGCTGCAACAGCCGCAGCATCTCGGCCCCGGGCACACCGGCACGGTCAAAGGGCACGATCTCGGCCTGGAAGCGTCCGGCGCTCAGGCGTGACAGCTCTTTGGTCCAGAAAGGTTCTTCCTGCCGGATGTACTGGCTGATACCCGCCAGCCCGCCCACGATGCGCAACCGGTAAGGTGCCGTCGCGGTGCTGTTTGCACCGGGCGTGCTGGCGGCGCCAGCAGCCTGCACAGCCCCCGCCACACCCAGCGCCAGGCACAGCACGGTGCAGTGGCGTTTCAGGCGCGGCAGGATGGATGTGTGGGTAGGATGCATGGCGTCGGGCAATAGCGGGCGCTGGCCCGCAGTATTCCACCAATTATTCAGCGCTCCGGTAAAGCTGTCGGCAAAACACCACGACTGCCTCCCGTTCTGCAGAATCAATGCGGCGGGTCAGCCCACAGGCCCCGCCGGGCCCGAGCTGCCTCAGAACGTGCCGGGATAGGCCCCGCCGTCGGCCAGCACGTTCTGCCCCGTTATGTAGCCCGCTTGCACACTGCACAGGAAGGCGCAAATGGCGCCGAACTCTTCCGCCGTGCCGTAACGCCCGGCCGGAATCTGTGCCTGCTGGGCAGAGCGCACGTCCTGAACGCTCTTGCCCGCCTTGCTGGCAGCCGCGTTGACGGTGGCGGCCAGACGGTCGGTATCGAACTTGCCGGGCAGCAGATTGTTGATGGTCACCCCGCGCGCTGCGACCTTGCTGCGCGACACGCCCGCCACAAACCCCGTGAGACCGCTGCGCGCGCCGTTGGACAGGCCCAGGATGTCGATGGGTGCCTTCACGGCGCTGGAGGTGATGTTGACGATGCGGCCAAACCCACGCGCAGCCATGCCATCCACGGTGGCCTGAATCAGTTCGATGGGGGTGAGCATGTTGGCGTCCACGGCCTTGATCCAGGCATCGCGGTTCCAGTCGCGGAAATCGCCGGTGGGAGGCCCCCCAGCGTTGGTGATCACGATGTCGAAGTCACGACCCGGTCCTCCGGCCACCGAGAACACTGCCGCACGCCCCTCAGGGGTAGTGATGTCGGCCGCAACGGCCAGCACCTGCGGGCTTGCGCCCTTCTGGCCTATGGCGCTCGTTGCAGCTGCGCCTTCAGCTATCAAACGGGTAGCAGCCTGGTTAAGCCCCTCTGCGTTGCGGGCGTTGATGACCACATTGACACCCTCTCGCACCAGAGCCTGCGCGCAGCCATAACCCAGCCCTTTGCTCGCGCCACACACCAGCGCCCATTTGCCTGCAATACCCAAATCCATAACAATCTCCGGTTTGACGCTGCGAGCCGCAGCCACAACAAATCATAAGTGGAGAGATACAAAATGATTCGGCTGCACTGCAGAGCCCTGGCCTCTTGGCTGGCATCGGCCGCGATGGCCGTGCTGCCCTTGTTGGCTGCCCCAGCACATGCCCAGGAGGCAGCCGTCGTCAAACGCGCGACCCAGCTGAGGGACAGTCCCGCAGAAAGTGGTGCCAGCGTGGCACCCCTGGAAGCCAATGCGGTGGTCACGCGAACCAGCGAGCGCAAGGGCCCCTGGACCAAGGTCAGTACCCCCCAAGGCGCCACAGGCTGGGTTCACATGTTTGACCTGGGCCCCCAGTCCGGAACAGCGCCCACCAGTGGAAATGCCGCCACCAGCGGAATTCGCGGTTTGGGTAGCCTTTTTGGCAACAACAGCGGCAGTACCACCACGGCCACCTCCACGGTAGGTATCCGGGGTCTGGGCGCTGAAGACATCGCGAAGGCACAACCCAACCCTGCGGCGGTGACCCAGGCCGAAGGTCTGCGCGTCAATGCCGACCAGGCCCGCCAGTTCGCCAGCAATGCGTCGCTGCAGCCGCGCAACGTAGCGCCATTGGCCGAACCGCCCCGGCCCTCCTCCAGCGGCGGATCGGGAGCGACAGGCTCGTCCAACAATCCGTCCGACCCCAATTTCAGCCCCAACTGAGCGAGAGCTGCCATGCGCCTGCCCCATTCCCGTCCCCGCATCCGGCTGATCGCAACGGCCTGCACCGCTCTCGCCCTGACCCTGCTTCCTAGCCAGGGGCAGAGCCAGGGGGTCATGAACCTGCTCAACGCCCTGGGCGGCGGCAGCACCACCAGCAACACGGGCGGTGGCCTTCTGGGCGCCATCACCGGCGGGGGCGCGCCCGCGGGCCAGGGGGATGACCTCATCAGCATGCTCACCCGTTCGGTCGAGAGCATTGACGAGCCCCGCGAGATCGAGATCGGCCGGCAGCTGTCGGCCGTGCTGCTGGGCAGCAAGCCCTTGCATCCCGACATGGCGCTGCAACGTTACGTGAACCAGTTGGGACGCTGGATCAGCCTGCAATCCCCCCGCCCCAACCTGCCCTGGACTTTTGTCGTGCTGGACGACCCCGGCTACAACGCCTTTGCAGCCCCGGGGGGTTATGTGTTTGTGACCAAGGGGCTGATTGACCGTTGTGCCGACGAGGCCGAACTCGCGGGCATCCTGGCCCACGAAATCACCCATGTCACCGCCAAGCACCACCTGCTGGCGATCCGCAAGACGGCCCAGTCCGGCATGCTGACGCAGTTGGTGGCCTCCCAGATCAAGACCAACGCCGTGGGCAGCGTGGTGGCCTCGCAGTTCCTGGCCCTGGGACGCAATCTGTATGCGCGCGGCTTGGACCAGACCGACGAGTACGATGCAGACCGCACCGGCGTGGCCCTGGCCACCCGTGCAGGTTTCGACCCCTACGGACTGGTGTCGGTGCTGCAGCAGCTGCGCACCGCAACGCCAGACAACCCGGCCTTCACGCTGGCACTGGCCACGCACCCACCAGCACAGGCGCGCCTGGAGCAGCTGGAGCTGGCCATGGGCAAGAATCTCGATGGTTTCACCGGCTCGGCCCCCGTGACGGTGGCCCAGCGCATGAGCCCCAAGGCTGCACCCGCCGCCGCAGCGGTGCCATCACCCGCAGCACCTGCCGAGGCACCCGCCCGCAAGGCAGCCCCCAAGAAGAAGACGTCGTAAAGACAAGCAAGGCCGCCCCTGTACTAGGGCCCGAGAGGGCTGCCAGATGGGGTCTGTCAGGGCCTGCGCGCCATGCGGGTGAAAATGAAAATACCCGTCATCACGAGCACCGTCCCCGCTGCCACCCACGCTGTGAAGGGTTCCCCCAGAATCCACACGCCCATGAGGATGGTGGACAACGGGCCCACCATGCCCGTCTGCGCGGCCATGCCCGCGCCAATGCGCTCTATGGCCATCATCACCATCAGCACGGGCGCGGCCGTGCACAGGGTTGCGTTGAGCACCGACAACCAGATCACCTCCGGGGCTACCACCGCAGCACTCAACGGGCGCAGCACCACAAACTGCAGCAGACAGCACAGGCACGCCACCGTGGTCGCCAGCCCCACCAGTCGCAGCGAACCGAGGCGCTGCACCATCTCGCCGCTGTAGACCAGGTAGATGGCGTAACTGACTGCGCTCAGGAACACCAGCAACGTGCCCCAGGCAGCATTGGCGCCCTGCAGGTTGGCCTCGTGCCCGAAGACCAGCACCACGCCGCTGTAGCTCACCAGCATGCCGGCGGCCTGGGCCCAGCGGATGCCGCGCCCATACAGCGCCCAGCCCAGTAGCACGACCAGGGTGGGGTTGAGGTACAGGATCAGCCGCTCCAGGCTGGCACTGATGTAGGCCAGCCCGGCAAAGTCAAGAAAACTTGCCAGGTAGTAGCCCGTGACCCCGAGGCCCAGCACGCCCAGCCAGTCCTTGCGGGTAAGCGGTGGCTTGCCCCGACTCGCCCACCACGCCATCACGGCAAAGATGGGCAGTGCAAACAGCATGCGGTACATGATGAGCGTGACCGCATCCACCCCATGGCGGTAGGCCAGCTTGACGATGATGGCCTTGCCGCTGAACGCGATGGAACCCAGGAATGCCAGCACCAGGCCGGTCGCAATGCTCTTCTTTTCAGTGGTCACGGATATGCAGGGGTGCGAATCGCCCGTTGGATGGTCTGCCGACCAAAAGGCGTCAGAAAGTGGCGCCCAGTGTGACACGATGCGGCGGCAGCAGGCCATCGAACCTCTGTGCGGGCGCCCCCTTGATCAGCGATGGCGCACGGGTTCAACGAGTTCCCGCGCAGTCCGGCCGATCACCACCTGCGCCCTCAGCGGTGTTTGTCGAACACCCGCTGGTGCAGGCGCCGCAGTGACCACCACACCCCGGCCGCCACCACCGGAATCGCCAGGGCTGCCGTGGTCTCCGGCGACAACGGCCACCCCAGCTTTTGCGCGCCCTTCGCCAGATAGCTGACGAGCCCGACGATGTAATAGGTAATGGCCGCCACAGACAGCCCCTCCACCGTGGACTGCATCTGCAACTGCAAATCCTGCCGGTGGTTCATGGTGGTCAGCAGCGCCTGGCTGCTTTGCTGCTGCTCGATCTCTACCCGGGTGCGCAGCAGGTTGCTCATGCGCGATACCCGCTGCGACAGCGCATCCTGCCGCCGGGTCGCCCACTCGCAGGTGCTGCGCGCAGGGGTCAGACGCCGGTCCATGAACTCCCGGATTGTCTGCATGCCCGCGAGGCGCGACTCGGCAATATCCTGGATGCGGCGGTCCAGCAATTCAAAGTAGGCGCTGCTGGCCGAGAAACGCGAATGTGTGGCTGCGTATTGGCTCTCCACCTGCCCGGCCAGGCGCGTCAGCCGGTCCAGCAAAGCTGGCTCGTCGTCGCGGTTGGCTGTGCGGATGGCTTCAGCCAGCGCCGCCAGTTCACGCTCGGCAAAGGCCAGCACGCTGGCTGCCTCGCGGGCGGCCGGCAGGCCCAGCAAAGCGGCCATGCGGTAGGTCTCTATCTCCAGCAGGCGCTGCACCAAGCGCCCCAGGCGCCTGGGTGTCATACCACCCGCTAGCAACACCATGCGCGAGAAACCGTCGGCATGGATCGCGAAGTCGGTGTACACCTCGCCATGGCCATCGGCCACGGTGGACGCCACCAGCGTGTCCTCATGCAGCACATGCTTGACCAGCGAGCCCGAGCCAAACGTATGGGTGGGCAGCACCCAGAGGTTCAGACTGCACAGGCACTGGCCCGGCAACGCGGCCAGCCAGTCGCGGGGCACGGAGTTCACCGCACTGACCGGCTCCCGCTCTCCAAAAGCCTCGACCGGCGCCGGGACCATGAAGGTCCAGGTGACAAACTCGGTGTGCAGCTCCCACCGCAGGCGAAAAGCGCCCAGATCCATGCGCAGGTGGGTGGTCTGTGCATCAGGCAGCGCCATGTGATGGTCCCGCAGCAGCGCGGCCACATGGGCACGACTGGCCTCGCGCCCGGCAGCATCGGCCAGCATGACGATGTGTGCGATGGCCAGCGGCGCATTCATCGCCTCGGGCGGGCGGGCGTGGATTTCGTTGTGCAGCATCGCCCGATGGGGATGCTGCGTGGGATGAAAGGGTGTGGACATGCGGACCTCTGCCCGCAATTGTGTACCGCCGACAGCAGTGCCATGTGGACGCCACTGCCCAAAAAACAACGGCACCCGAAGGTGCCGTTGGTCAGGGTGAGAAAGTCAGCAGAGAAGGATCAATCTTCCACGAAGGCTTCTTCGCGCTTGTTCTTCACGGCGGGCAGCAGCACGATGACGAGCAGCAGGGCTGCAGCTGCCAGCAGGCCGGCAGACAGCGGACGCGTCACAAACACGCTCCAGTCGCCACGCGACAGCAACAGCGCACGGCGCAGGTTTTCTTCCATCATCGGGCCCAGAATGAAACCGAGCAACAGTGGTGCAGGCTCCGTACCCAGCTTGTGGAAGATGTAGCCGATCAGACCAAACGCACCTACCATCCAGATGTCAAAGGTGTTGTTGTTGGTGGAATACACACCCACCGCGCAGAACAGCACGATGGACGGGTACAGCCAGCGGTAAGGCACGGTGAGCAGCTTAATCCAGATACCGATCAGCGGCAGGTTCAGGATCACCAGCATCGCATTGCCGATCCACATCGAGGCGATCAGGCCCCAGAACAGTTCGGGGTTGCTCGTCATCACCTGGGGACCAGGCTGGATGTTGTGGATGGTCATGGCACCCACCATCAGCGCCATCACGGCGTTGGGAGGGATACCCAGCGTCAGCAGCGGGATGAACGAAGTCTGCGAACCGGCATTGTTGGCCGACTCAGGCGACGCCACGCCACGGATGTTGCCCTGGCCGAAAGGCACTTCACCAGGTTGCAGCTTGGTCTTCTTCTCGACCGTGTAGGCGGCAAACGCTGCCAGCAGTGCACCGCCACCGGGCAGGATACCCAGTGCAGAACCCAGGGCCGTACCCCGCAGCACTGCGGGGAACATGCGCTTGAAGTCTTCCTTGGTGGGGAACAGGCCCTCGACCTTGGCAGTGAACACTTCGCGTTCGTCATCGGGACGCGACAGGTTGGCGATGATTTCACCGTAGCCGAACACGCCCATGGCGATGGTCACGAAGCCGATGCCGTCGGTCAGCTCAGGGATGTCGAAGCTGAAGCGGGCCACGCCCGAGTTCACGTCGGTACCCACCAAGCCCATCAGCAGGCCCAGCACGATCATGGCCACCGCCTTGAGCAGCGAACCCGAGGCCAGCACCACGGCACCAATCAGACCCAGCACCATCAGCGAGAAGTATTCGGCAGGGCCGAACTTGAACGCGACTTCGGTCAGCGGGGGTGCAAAGGCCGCCAGGATCAGCGTACCCACGCAACCTGCGAAGAACGATCCCAGGCCTGCAGCCGCCAGCGCGGGCCCCGCCCGACCCTTGCGGGCCATCTGGTAGCCGTCGATCACGGTCACCACCGACGAAGACTCACCTGGCAGGTTCACCAGAATGGCCGTGGTCGAACCACCGTACTGGGCGCCGTAGTAGATACCGGCCAGCATGATCAGCGCAGCCACGGGGGGCAGCGCATAGGTGGCGGGCAGCAGCATGGCGATGGTCGCCACGGGGCCGATGCCTGGCAGCACGCCGATCAGCGTACCGAGCAAACAGCCGACAAAACAGTAAATCAGGTTCTGGAAGGTGAACGCAACACCAAAACCCAACGACAAGTTGTTAATCAAATCCATGGTCGGTGCTCCTGCTTAACCTGCGATGAAACTCGGCCACACAGGAAATTGCAGCTTGAGCGCCCACACAAAAGCCACATAGCTGCCGATGGCAAGCACGGTGGCCAGAACAAACACACCCTTGGCATTGAACTCATTGCCAGCCAGGCTGGAGATGAAGGTCAGTGCATAGATGCCCACGATGAGCCCCATGGCCGGGATGCCCAGGCTGGGCAAGCCGCCCAGCAGAATGCCGAAGGCAAAGTTGGCAGCCAGGATGAAGAACAGCGGCTTCCAGGCCCATTTGCCGATCTTGTCGCCATCGGCGGTTTCCACAGTCATCGCCTTGAAAGTGATCACCAGACCAATGATGGCCAGCAAAATGCCCAGCAGCAACGGGAAGTAGCCAGGGCCCATGCGTGCACCGGTCCCTACGTTGTAGGTGGTCGCACCCCATGCAAATGCGGTACCGACGCCCATGAACATGAGCCCGGACGCAAAGTCTTTGTTACTCTTGATTTTCACGAATTGTCTCCTTGACGGAATTCTCGACTGCGCGATTGTGCTGGCAAGGAGGGGGCGGCGCGATGTGGATTCCACCTACATCCGGTAACGCCTTGCAGGCCTGCACCGCAGGGCTTGTCGCCCTGGAGACTGTCTCAAAAACCACTCTGGAAGACGGCTGGCCAACCGCAGAGGAATGCCCGCCCCTCCCCTTCGCTCACTCCAAGGGCGGTGTGGCGGCAATCACCTCTTCCATCGTGGTCAGCCCCTCGGCCACGCGCAGCGCGCCCGCCAGGCGCAAGGGGCGCATGCCGTCCTGCACGGCCTGCCGGCGCAGCACGTCAATGGAAGGCGCCTGGGTGATCTTGTCCTTGAGCGCCTCACTGACGGTGAGCAACTCATAAAGCCCCATGCGGCCTCGGAAACCACCCATGCGGCAATCCACGCAGCCCACCGGCTTGTACGGGTGGTAGCTGCCGCTGATCTTCCAGGGCTTGACCACCTCGGTCAGCGCTTCGCGGCTAGCGGACTCGTCCTTTTGTTTGCACTGTTTGCACAGCGTGCGCACCAGCCGCTGTGCCAGCACGCCCAGCAAGGTGGCATTGAGGAGGTACGACGGCACCCCCAACTCCATCATGCGGGTGATGGCGCTGGGGGCATCGTTGGTGTGCAAGGTGGAGAACACCAAGTGGCCGGTCAGCGCGGCCTGGATGGCCATCTCGGCGGTCTCCAGGTCACGGATTTCGCCCACCATGATGATGTCGGGATCCTGCCGCATGAGGGCACGCAGGCCTTCGGCAAAATTGAAGTCGAGCTGCGGCTGCACCTGGGTCTGGTTGAAGCTGGGCTCGATCATTTCGATCGGGTCTTCCACTGTGCTCACGTTGACCTCTTCGGTCGCCACGCGCTTGAGGGTGGAGTACAGCGTGGTAGTCTTGCCCGAGCCAGTGGGTCCCGTCACCAGGATGATGCCGTGCGGGCGCTTGACCAGCGCTTCCCAGCGCTGCGCATCGTGCTGTGCGAAGCCCAGGGCATCCAGGTCCTTGACCGCGTTGTCGGGGTCAAAAATGCGCATGACCATCTTTTCGCCAAACGCCGTGGGCAGGGTGGACAGGCGCATTTCCACCTCTTCGCCCCGCTGGTTGCGCGTCTTGATGCGACCGTCCTGGGGGCGGCGCTTTTCCACCACATCGATGCGGCCCAGCAGCTTGATGCGCGCCACCATGGCGTTGTGCACACCCATGGGCATCTGGTAGACCGGGTGCAGCACGCCGTCGATGCGGAAACGGATCACGCCCTGGTCGCGGCGCGGCTCCAGGTGGATATCGCTGGCCCGCTGGTCAAACGCGTACTGCCAGAGCCAGTCCACCACCTTGACCACGCCCTGGTCATTGGCGTCGAGCTGCTTGTTACTCTTGCCCAGCTCCACCAGCTGTTCAAAGCTGTTGCCACCCGAGCTGCCGCCGGCCTTCTGCGCCGCGCGCACCGACTTGGCAAGCGCAAAAAATTCGGCCGTGAAGCGGTGAATGTCCTGCGGGTTGGCCACCACCCTGCGCACCGAGCGGCGGGACTGGCGCTCCACTTCGGCCACCCAGTCGTCGATGAAAGGCTCGGCGGTGGCCACCACCACTTCTTTGCTGGTCACCTGCACGGGCAGCACCTTGTGGCGCTCCGCATAGGTAGCGCTCATGGTGTCGGCCACACGCCCCACATCCACCTTGAGCGGGTCGATTCGCATATAGGCCAAACCCGCCCGCCGGGCCAAGTACTCAGTCAGCGCCTCAATGTCGAGCGGCTTGCCATCGCTCGCCCGCTCCATGGCCACGTTGGCCAGGCGCACCAGGGCATGCTGAGAGCTCTCGGCCTGCGAACAGCGGGCCACGGTGCGCTGCGCTTCCTCGTGCGAGATCACCTTGTCATCACTGAGCCACTGCACCACGCGGCGCCAGTCCACAGGTCCGATGTGCGAAGCCGATTTCAGCCGTTCCGGCGTCACGACGGGTGCATTCATTGCAAGAGTCCTTTCAGGGCTTCACGGGCTTGAACACCCGCAGCCATTTGGAAGTGGGCAGGTCCCAGCGCGCCTGGATGGCCTCGGCCTTTTCGGCCAGCTCCGCGCGCTTGGGCCGCGTGGGGGTGCGCTGGGCCAGCACCACCGTGTTGCCTTCGCGTGTGGGCTTGAACGCCCAGAGCGCGTCTTCGCCAAACGCCTGCGCCATGCTCTGCAGGCTGCGGTCAAAGCTCGATGCGCGGCCGAACAGGTTCACGGTCATGCAGCCTGTTTCCGTGAGCAGCGCGCGGCAGTCGGCATAAAAGTCGGGGCTGTCGAGCACGGGCGCCGCAGCCTCGTGGTCGTACAGGTCAACGGCCAGCGCATCCACCGTTCCCAACCACATGGGGTCCTGGATCTCCCTGGCCGCGTCGGCCAGCACCACGCGCAGCTTGGGGCCGTCGGGCGGCAGCTTGAACCACTGGCGGCACACGGCCAGCACCTGCGGATTGAGTTCGATGGCGGTGGTGCAGATGCGCAGCTTCTTGTGGCAGAACTTGGTGATGGCACCCGCCCCCAGGCCCAGCTGCATGGCATGGCCCTTGGACACCTGAGCAAGGTCGGCAAACAGCAGCCAGGCCATCATGCGCTGCACGTACTCCAGCTCCAGGGCAAAGGGCTCATCGATGCGCATGGAGCCCTGGATCCAGGGTGTGCCCAGGTGCAGGTGGCGCACTTCGCCATCGTCAGACACGCTGACTTCCGGCAGCTCTTGCAAGGTTTCTTTTTTACGGGCCATTCACAGCAATCCGTGCCGGGCCATCACATCGGCCCAGGCGGTCAATTTACGTTCAAAACTCCAGGAGGCGTTGGCCGGGCTGGTCGATGGCAGCCGCACAGCCTCGATGGGTCGTGCGCCTGACCTCCCCCCATCATGCAGCAAGCGCGTCGGCTGCCCGGCAGCCCCCAGCGCGGCGAGCGCCGCCGGGGCGTGCCGGAAACTCTCCGCACCGTTGTGCGCCAGCGCGGCCAACTGGGGGCACACACCGCGCAACGCGGCAAAGTCGTTGAGCCGGGCATTGCGGATGCTGGTGTCCAGGCTGCCCTCGCGCTCGCAGCTCTGGTACACGTCCCACAGGCCCAAGCCGCGGTCCAGCAGCCAGACGCAGCGGTCCGCATAGCCATCCGGCCCCGCCGGGGGCAAGGGATGCTGGGGCCACAAGGCCTGCAGGATCTTCCAGAAGTGGTTCTGGGGGTGCGCGTAGTACTGGCGGGCTTGCAATGACGCAGCCCCCGGAAAGCTGCCCAGCACCAGCACCACGGTGCGCACACCTGCCACCGGCGGCAGACCCAGCCAGCGCGCGGACGGGCCAGCGGCGTCAGGAGTGGGGGCCAAAGACGGACCGGCTGCAACAGGGGCTGAGGACATGGGTCAATTTTGGCCCCAAAGGGCCGTCAGCCCCGTGTGGCGGCACAAAAAAGATAGCTGCCGGCCCTTTGCCACAGGGCGTCGAACTCCCAAATTTCTCCCCATTCATCTTTCTCGCCGATTCCTCATCCACCCTGCGATGGCTGCCCGTCTGCCAGCAGCCTCTGCAGCCGGGGCAGCGCCGCGAAGGCATTGGCCCAGGTGCTGCCAGCCAGCGCCTGCACAGACTGGCCGCGCAGCTGGGCCACCACAGCCGCAATGCCGGGTAGCTCCCCCGGACTGTTGCGGCCCTGGGGCTGCCCTGCAGCGCGCTCAGCCGCCGTGGTGTAGAGCCAGTGGGGCGGAATGTCGGGCGCATCGGTTTCCAGCACCAGGGCATCGCCGGGCAGCTCGGTGGCCAGACGGCGCAGCTGCAGGGCACGGTCATAGGTCGCCGCACCGCCAAATCCCAGCTTGAAGCCCAGGCCGATGAACGCCTGCGCCTGCTGCAGGCTGCCGTTGAAGGCATGCGCAATGCCGCCGCGCACCGGAAAATCCCGCAGGCCCTTGAGCAGCTTGTCGGCAGAACGGCGCACATGCAGGATCACCGGCAGGTCAAACCGCCGGGCCAGCTGCAGCTGTGCGCGGTAAAACCGCTCCTGGCGCGCCGGGTCGAGGCCCGGTACAAAATAATCGAGGCCGATCTCGCCTATCGCCACCAGGCGCGGGTCTGCGTGGTGCTGCTCCAGGTATCCGGCCAGATGCTGCAGGTCCTCCTCCTCGGCGCGCCCTGTGTAGAGGGGATGAATGCCCAGCGCATAGCTGTCCCCATGCTGGTGCGCCAGCGCCCGCACGGTGTCCCAGTTGCTGCGCTCTACCGCCGGGATCACGCAATGGCAAACACCTTGCGCCGCCGCCTGGGCGCGGACCGTGCTGCGGTCGGCATCGAACTCGGGGGCGTCGAGGTGGCAGTGGGTATCGATCCAGGCGGTCATGCGCCGATGATGCCCGATGCCGTCTGCAAAGGCTGCGGTCGTTGGGGGCTGTACGCCTGTGTAGCCCTGCATGTGCATTTGCCTGCAAACCGTGCTACTGTCGTTTGCGTGCGCCAGGCCCTGGCGTGTACGAGCAAAGGTGACAGGATGCCCCGGCCCGCCCTCTACAGAAGCTCCCGCTCCGCCCGCAGTCGCACGCCTGCGGCGGTGGATGCCACCGAAGCCGTGGCCTCCGCAGCACCGCCCGCAGAGGGTTCAGCGGCGACAAGCGCCGCCACCGCAGCAGCCACGCCCCCTAATTCCCGGGCCTTCAAACGCCAGCTGGTCGCCCTGTGGGCCATCGTGGTGCTGTTGGCGGGCTTATTGATAGCCAGCGCCTGGCATAACACCCGCAGCCCCGCCCGCAAGATCACCCAGGACGACATCGACGCCGCGGTGCTGCGCACGCTGGAGACCACCACCCCGCCCTCTGCCGCCGCGCGTGCCGTGGAGAGCATCGGCCCCTCGGTGGTGCGTGTGGTGGGCTACGGGCGCAGCAAGAACGGCAAGGAAGAGATCGAGCGCGGCATCGGCACGGGCGTGGTCATCGTGGACAAGGGCGTCATCCTGACTAATCTGCATGTGGTGGCGGGCTCAGAACGCATCGGCATCACCTTCCACGACGGGCTGGAGACCACGGCCAGCATCACCGGCGTGCAACCTGAAAACGACCTGGCCGTGCTGCAGGCCCACAAGGTGCCCGACGACCTGGAGGCCGCCACCCTGCGGTCCACCCAGAACCTGCGCCCGGGCGACCATGTGGTAGCCGTGGGCTTTCCTTTTGGCATCGGCCCCTCGGCCTCGGCGGGGGTGGTGTCCGGCCTGCAGCGCGAGTTCACGTCGCCCGAGGGCAAGCGCCAGCTCAGCAACCTCATCCAGTTTGACGCGGCCGCCAACCCGGGCAACTCGGGCGGCCCGCTGGTAACGCTGGATGGCGAGGTGGTGGGCATCGTCACCGCCATCCTCAACCCCACCCAGGCGCGCACCTTCATCGGCATCGGCTTTGCAGTGCCCATTGAAAACGCGGCGTCTGCCGTCGGCATGCCGCCGTTCTGACCGCACACCGCCCCACCATCACCACCGTCCCACCCATCATCGCAAGGAGCACCATGTCGTCCAGCACATCGCCCAATGCATCGAACGCTGCCACCGCCACGCTGATGGAACAGGTGCTCTACGAGGTCAAACGCGTGGTGGTCGGGCAAGACCGCTTTCTGGAGCGCGTCATGGTCGCCATGCTGGCCCAGGGCCACCTGCTGGTCGAGGGAGTGCCGGGCCTGGCCAAGACGCTGACGGTGAAGACGCTGGCGAGCACCATCCAGGGCAGCTTCAAGCGCATCCAGTTCACGCCCGACCTGGTGCCCGCCGACCTGGTGGGCACCCGCATGTACAACCAGAAAACTGGCGAGTTCAGCACCACGCTGGGCCCCGTCTTTACCCACCTGCTGCTGGCCGACGAAATCAACCGCGCGCCCGCCAAGGTGCAAAGCGCGCTGCTGGAGGTGATGCAGGAGCGCCAGGTGACCATTGCGGGCGAGACGCACAAGGTGCCCGAGCCCTTCCTGGTGATGGCCACGCAGAACCCCATCGAGACCGAAGGCACCTACGCGCTGCCCGAAGCACAGGTGGACCGCTTCATGATGAAGGTGCTGCTGGGATACCCCACCGAGGAAGAAGAGTTCGTGATCGCCCAGCGCGCGCTCGATGTGCCCGTGCAGGTGCTGCCCGTCGCCACCACGGCCCAGCTGGCGGCGCTGCAGGCCGAATGCCGCACCGTGTATGTGGACCCGTCGATGCTGCAGTACGCCGTGAAGCTGGTGGCCGCCACCCGCGAGCCCGCGCGGCATGGACTGAAAGACCTGGCCGCTTACATCAGCTGCGGCGCCAGCCCGCGCGCCACCATCGCCCTGGCCGAGGGAGCGCAGGCCCTGGCCATGCTGCGCGGACGCAACTACGTACTGCCCGAAGACATGACCGACCTGGCCGCCGACGTGCTGCGCCACCGGGTGGCGCTGTCGTACGAAGCGCTGTCCGAGGGGCTGGATGCCGACGCGCTCATCCAGCGCATCATGGCCAAAATCCCGGCACCGGCGCGCCCCTTGCACCACGAACAAAAGGCCGCGTGAGTCCACCCGCCATGACCCGCAAGCCACACGAAGCCTCCGCCACGGTGCACCCCCTGCCCACGCTGCCCGGGCAGGCCGACCGGCTGCTGCGCGAGCTGGAGTGGAAGGTGATCCGCCGCCTGGACGGCCTGCTGCAGGGCGACTACCGCACGCTGATGCGCGGCAGTGGCTTGGACCTGACCGACCTGCGCGAATACCAGCCCCACGACGACGTGCGCCACATCGACTGGAACGTGACCGCGCGGCTGAACACGCCCCATGTGCGCGTGTTCACCGAAGACCGCGAAATGTCCGCCTGGTTTCTGCTGGACCTGAGCCCGTCGATCAGCTTTGGCCCCACCGGCCATGCCAAGCGCGACATCCTGACCGGCTTCGTGGCTGTGCTTTCGCGCCTGCTGACTCGCCACGGCAACCGCGTGGGCGCCGTACTCTATGGCGGCGCCAGCCCGCAGGCTGCGCGCGCGGTCGACGCCGTGCTGCCCCCGCGCAGCAGCCGTGCCCATGTGCTGCACCTGGTGCACAAACTGCTGCCCTCCAAAACCCCTGTGCCGCTGCACAAGACAGGTGGCGGCGCCACCGAGCTGCACCGGCTGCTGCAGACCGGTCTGGCCACGCTCAAGCGCCGGTCCACCGTGTTTGTGGTGTCCGACTTCATCAGCGCGCCTGGCTGGGAAAAGCCCCTGGCCCAACTGGCCCAGCGGCATGACGTGGTGGCCGTGCGCCTGCTCGACCCGCTGGAGCTGGAGCTTCCCGATGTGGGCCTGGTGACGCTGCGCGATGCCGAAAGCGGCGAGCAGCTACAGGTGGACACACACGACGCGGGCTTTCGCCGCCGCTTTGCCCAACTGGCCGCCGACCGCGAGGCCGTGCTGCGCGAAGGCCTGACCCGCGCGGGCGCCGACACGCTGGAGCTGTGCACCGACGACGATCTGGTCGATGCCCTGCTGCGCTTCATGGACCTGCGCCAGCGCCGGGTGCGGGCGCACAGCAATCCTCTCGGCCCCGCATCGGCATCCGCAGGCCCTGCCGCAACGGCTGCCGCCGCCTGACCGATCAATGGATTGATTGGTAAATCACCCGCCGCACACGCTGTACTCGCCACCAAGGACACACACCATGGTTTTTCTCTGGCCCACCCTGCTCTGGCTGCTGCTGGCGGTGCCCCTCTTGGTACTGCTGTACTGGTGGCTGCTGCACCGGCGCAAGAAAACAGCGCTGACCTACTCCAGCCTGTCCCTGGTGCGCGAGGCCATGGGCCCCGGCCAGCACCTGCGCCGCCACATCCCACCCGCGCTGTTCCTGCTGGCCCTGGTGGCACTGCTGCTGGCCGCCGCGCGCCCGCTGGCCGTCATCACCCTGCCTTCGCAGGACCAGACCATCATGCTGGCCATGGACGTGTCGGGCAGCATGCGCGCCGCCGACGTGGAGCCCGACCGCATCACCGCCGCCCAGAACGCCGCCAAGGCCTTCATTGCCGACCTGCCGCGCCATGTGCGCGTGGGCATCGTGGCCTTTGCGGGCAGTGCCCAGCTGGCCCAGCTGCCCACCCAGAGCCGTGAAGACCTGGTCAAAGCCATCGACAGCTTCCAGCTGCAGCGCGGCACGGCCACGGGCAACGGCATCATGCTGTCGCTGGCCACGATCTTCCCTGACGCGGGCATCGACATCGCAGCCCTGGGCGGCCGCCAGGCCATGCGCCCGAAGCCCATCGAAGAGCTGGGCAAGCAGCAGGACCCCGCCAAGACCTTCACGCCCGTGGCCCCGGGCTCCTACAACTCGGCCGCCATCATCATGCTGACCGACGGCCAGCGCACGACGGGCGTGGACCCGCTGGAAGCCGCCAAGTGGGCAGCCGACCGGGGGGTGCGGGTGTACACGGTGGGGGTGGGCACGGTGCAGGGCGAGACCATTGGTTTTGAGGGCTGGTCGATGCGGGTGCGGCTGGACGAGGAAACGCTGAAGGCGGTGGCTGCGCGGACCAATGCCGAGTACTTTCATGCGGCGACGGCGGCGGACCTGAAGAAGGTGTACGAGACGCTGAGCTCGCGGCTGACGGTGGAGAAGAAGGAGACGGAGATTTCTTCTTTGCTGGCGTTGTTGGGGGCGGTGCTGGCGTTGGTGGCGGCGGGGTTGTCGGTGTGGTGGTATGGGCGGGTGATGTGATTTTTTGGTGATTTTGGCCGGATGCGATAGTGGGATATGCGCTGGTAGCTATGCTTTTTGAAGCGCTCTCCCTCCGTGCCAAGGGCTGTGTGCCTGGTTGACGGCATGCCTAGGTTGAGGGCGGAGGCCGGGAGTCGCCCGGCGTGCGAGTAACTTTCTTTCGCGTCGCCAAAAGAAAGTCACCAAAGAAAGGGCGACCCTACTGCGCGCGTCCCTTCGCTGCGCT